>JAHIME010000028.1 GCA_018896595.1 Patescibacteria group bacterium | reverse complement strand
CATCTCGCCGGCCGCCTTTTCCGTAAAAGTAAGAGCTAATATCTCGTCCGATTTCGCCAGCCCCTGCTCAATCAAATAAGCGATGCGCCGGGTAATCGCCGTGGTCTTGCCGGTGCCGGCTCCGGCCACGATTAAAAGCGGCCCTTCCTTATGGGTAACGGCTAAAATTTGCTCCCTATTCAAATCCTTAAGTAAATCCATATTATAAAATCCCAAATTCCAATGACCAACCGATACTCAATCAGTTCAAAGTTCAAAATTAAAAGCGCAAAATTACAGTTAAAAGTTTAAAGTTTTTATTCTCTTCGTCAACTTTGAATTTTGAATTGCAACTTTTAACTTTTAACTTTGAATTTTTAACTATTTTGCTTGATTTTGGTTATTGGGGTTTGGAGTTTAACTGCTCAATCAGAAATTAAAATTTTATGCTAAATTTAAATCTTCAACAAATTACTAAACTTTTTTTCATCCCTAAACGGCCCAATAATCGCCAAATTCAATCCTTTATTAATAAAAATTTCCCGCGCCACTCTCTGAATATCTTTAACAGTCACGCTGTCCATCGCTTTTAAAAATTCTTCCGGCGTTAATATTTTATCCCGCAAAACCATATGCTTGCCGTACCAGCTGGCGACATTATCCGATGATTCCAATTGGATAGCCGCCCTGCCGCGAATTAAATTTTTTGTCCTTTCCAATTCTTTTTTATCAACCAAGGTCTCGGCCAATTTTTTATATTCATTTAAAATAATTTTAATCGCCTCCGCGGCTTTTCCGATCGGCACGCCGGCCTCGGTTGTTAAATAGCCCGAATCGGTATAAAACTCGGCTTGGGTTTTCACCGAATAAGCCAGGCCTTTTCTTTCGCGCAATTCTATGAAAAGCCGGGAGCTCATTGAGCCGCCCAATAAAATCGCGGCGGCTTTTAAAGCATGCTCATCCTTGCGCCCGATGGAAAAAGCGCGGACGCCCAAGGACAAATGCGCCTGGTCGGTCTTTTTGTAATGAAGTTTGATTTCCGGCTTTGATTGCTTTTCTTTGACTGGCGGTTTTTCCTTAAAATCAGATGGCTTTAATTTTGAAAAATATTTATTGATTAATCCATAAACCTCCTTATTGTCATTCCCGACCTGATCGGGAATCCAGGAGTTATCAGTACTTCCCCTGGATTCCCGCTTGCGCGGGAATGACAATTTAACCTTTTGCTTTTTACCCACATTTCCCGCCACGCAAACAAAAGTGTTCTGCGCGCCGTATTGCGAAGTTAAATAATCCATAAAATCTTGGCGCCTGAACTTTAAAATATTTTCTTTCGTTCCGATCGTATCCCGGCCGGCCGGCTGGTTGCCGTAAAGAAGCTCTTCAAACAAATCCTCAATATACATCGCCGGGTTGTCGCGGTACATATTCAGCTCTTCAATAATCACGCCCTTTTCCCGCTCAATTTCTTTTTCATTAAGCTTTGAATTTAAAAGCATGTCGCTCACCACATCCATCGCCAATTCAATTTTATCAGATGCCGCCTTAACCCAATAGCCGGTATATTCCTTGCCTGTAAAAGCGTTGAATTCCGCGCCGATTCCGTCCAATTCCGAAGAAATCGCCAAAGCGTCAGGCCTTTTTTCAGTGCCTTTGAAAAACATATGCTCCAGAAAATGCGAAATGCCGCTGTTGTTTTTATTCTCGTATTTTGAGCCGGTTCTCACCATAACTAAAACCGTGGCAGTTTTTGTCCCTGCCATCGGTATGGTTATCAGCCGCAATTTATTTTTTAGTGTTTTTATTTGATGCGTCATATTTATCTTATTAGTCCTATTTGACCTATTTTAATTTATCGCGCAAATACCTTTCCAACTCCCCAATCCCAACCCTTTCCTGTTTCATAGAATCTCTATCCCTCACCGTCACCGCGTTATCTTCTAACGACTCAAAATCAACCGTCACGCAATACGGCGTGCCGATCTCATCCTGCCGGCGGTAGCGCTTGCCGATATTGCCGTGGTCGTCAAACTCGCACATAAATCGCGTTTTTAAAGAATTAAAAATTTCTTTGGCTTTTTTAACGAGTTCCGGCTTGTTTTTTAACAGCGGAAAAATAGCAACTTTAATCGGCGCGAGTTTCTTGCTTAATTTTAATACAACGCGCGTCTCACCATCGTTATTCCTGGTCCCGCCACAGTCTCCCGAAAGGGACTGTGGCGCGTTTTTCTTGGTCTCGCAACAGTCTCCTTTCTTGGTCTCGCCGCAGTCTCCTTTCCTGGTCTCGCCGCAGTCTCCTTTCTTGGTCTCGCCGCAGTCTCCTTTCTTGGTCTCGCCGCAGTCTCCTGAAAGGGACTGTGGCGCGTTCAGAACCTCCTCGCAATAACCGTCGCACAAAACCGCCAAAAACGCCCTGCCCACCCCGCCGGACGATTCAATTATATGGGGAATATATTTTTCTTTTGTTATCGGGTCGGCATAAGACAAGTCCTTGCCGGAAAATTTCTGGTGCTGGCTTAAATCATAATCCCCGCGCGCATGCACGCCTTCCAATTCTTTAAACCCAAAGGGAAAATTGTATTCTATGTCGTATGCTTCTTTGGCGTAAAAAACCAAATTTTTGTGCTTTTCCCATCTTAAATTTTCTTTTTTAATTCCCAAATCAAGATAAAACTGCCAGCGATATTCTTTCAGCTTTTTATATTCTTTCATCTCGTCTTTAGGCGAAGTAAAATACTGCATTTCCATCTGCTCAAACTCGCGCGTCCTGAAAATAAATTGCCGCGCCGTAATCTCGTTCCTGAAAGCTTTGCCGATTTGGGCGATGCCGAATGGAATTTTAACCCGCGCGGTGTCAAGCACATTCTTATAATTCACGTAAATCCCTTGGCAGGTCTCGCCCCGCAAATAAACCGGCTCTTTATCCCAATCCTCGGTAAAATTTCCCAGATTGGATTTTACCAATAAATTAAATTTCTTAACTTCGCTAAAATCGCTTTTGCCGCAATTGGGGCATTTTATTTTCTTTTTATTTTGAGTAAATATTTTATTAATTTCTTCCAAGGCCATTTTTTCATCAGCCGCTATGCCGGCATCTTCCAATAAATGGTCAACCCTTAGCCGGCTGTGGCAGTTTTTGCACTCGGCCAAAGGGTCGGCAAAGCCCGTCACATGGCCGCTCGCCTGCCAGACTTTTGGATGCGTAAAAATCGCCGAATCAAGCCCGACAATATCCTCACGCTCTTGAACCATGGCTTTCCACCACTCTTTTTTAATATTGTTCGCCAGTTCAACCCCGTAAGGCCCGTAGTCGTAAACGGCCGCGAACCCGCCGTAAATCTCCGAGCTTGGAAAAACAAACCCTCTTCTCTTGCATAAAGAAACTATTTTGTCCATGGTTAGATTTGTCATATTCGTCTTGTTTGTCATATTTGTCTTATTTCTCGTACTCTAAAATAGCTTTTAAAACTTTTGAATTCTCCGCCAGCGGCTCCATAAAAACAACCTGCGTCCGCACGATTTCCATCTCGCCCGAAGGCCCGTGCGTTTCCTTGCCGCGCTTTACCAGCCGAAGGTTCGCGCTCTCGCTCTTTTCTTGCGCTTGCTCTCCGCCAAGATTATCTTTTTTAATCTGGTCGTAATCGTAATAAACATTTTCCAAAACCACCGGGTCGGCCGATGTGTCCGCGATTTGGCCGAAAAACATCTCGCCGCCGGCTAATTCAACCGCGTACCATTTTTTCTCCTCCGCCTTGGGCGGATTCGCCTCTCCGCCTTTGCCTGCGAAAAACAGCCAATAAACCGCGGCGGCAACTACAATAAAAGCCAAAGCAAAAACTATTTGTTTTATCATGCTTTCGTTTATCCACCCGGCTTTCGGCCGGCTGATTTTTCTTAAATCTTCGCCTTGTCCATCGTCATAAAAATCAATCTGGCGAGCTTTGTTTGTCTTATTTGTTTTATTAGCCATATATGTCTTATTAGTCTTATTAATAACCGCGGTAATTTTTTCTCGCATTATAAAGTCCTTCCGTAAATCCGCCGTTTTCCAAGAACGCTCTTTCTAACGCTTTAAGCTGGCGGTCTAAGAGATAATTGCACTGGTTTATCAAACAAACCATCATATTTGCCGCCCTTTCAGCCGTGTCTAAATACGCCCCGTAAGTTTCATAAGTCTTATAATAAATTTGATTCGTCCTGTCCGTCCTATTGTCTGTCTTATACACTAACGCGCGAACTTCTTTCGCGCTCGGATCATCCTTATCCCAAACGCGAAGGCGCTTCTGCCGCAAAAAATCCTCATAATCTTCAAGCAATTCCGCCAGACTGCCTCTCGCCACTCCGATTAATTTTAATTCGCTCTTTTTGGATGTTCCGGAAACTTGGCTTCCCTCGCAAATATTCTGCTTGCCGCTCCGCGCCGCCTGTGTCATCTGATCGCAAGTTCTGCTGAATTTACTGACATACTGCTTGCAAAATTCAACAGTTAAATCATATATTAAAGTCGCCGCTTGATATGAAACTAAATTTTTATATCCCCCATGCGGCGGTATAAGATTTGCCTGATTCGTCTTGTTTGTCATATTTGTCCTATTTATTAATCTTATTCCGGCAGCTCAATAATCTCCACTCCCGGCTCGGCTTCCGGCTCCGGTAAAACGGCTTCTTCCGTCGTCGTCGCGGTAAAAATATCCTCCTCCGCGGTAGTCGTAGCGTCGGATAATTCGCCCGATTCGTCCGATATATCCGATACGTCCGATTCCGTCTGATTAAGCCCCGCTACCTCCTCCGTATGCGTCATTATATATTCCTCGTAAACCCCTGTTAAATTATCCGCCTGCCCCCCTTCGTAAGGGGGGTTGGGGGGAGATTGCCCCCCTTCGTAAGGGGGGTTGGGGGGATTCGTCATATTCGTCCGATCAATTAACTCCGGCGAAGCAATCTCCCGCTCTTTAACCGCCTCGTATCCCGGGAAAACCTTAGCCGCCAAATCAAGCGACCTTCCGATAAGCCCGCTATACTCGGTAATTTCCACCCGCTTTTCTTCCCCTTGCTCTTCGGCCCGGCGCTTTTCCTCTTTTAACTCCTTAATCCGCGCCTCATACTCCTCGCCCAGCTCTTCTATTAAATAAACGCCCAAATCTTTTTCCAGTTTTTTGGAAATCTTTCTTGTTTTTTCTTTAAGCTGGTATTGCCAGGCGCCGTTAAGCTTGTCCAAATCCAAAAAAGTGTAAGTT
>JAHIME010000027.1 GCA_018896595.1 Patescibacteria group bacterium | reverse complement strand
AATAAAAATTTTAATTATTATTTTTGCTTTGATTTTGATAATTGCTATTATCGCTGTTATTTATATCTTATTTTTTCGTCATGGCGGACCTGTAATAGATAAGATAAAAGAACAAGAGGCATCCGACACCCAGCTTCCCGGCGCGGGCGAGGCGGCCGGCGGGAAAGCGGTGATAAAAAGCAAAATCAAGGAAGATAAAATTGACGAAACCGCCCTGATGCGGGTGGCTGCCGCTTTCGCGGAAAGGTTCGGCAGTTTTTCCAACCAAGCCAATTACGGCAATATCAGCGACTTAAAGATATTTATGAGCGCGAAAATGCGGGCTTGGGCGGATGATTTTGTTGCTCGGGAAAAGGCCAAAAAAGCCGAAACCGTTGTTTATTCCGGCATTACCACTAAAGCGCTTTACCAGGAAGTTAAGGAATTTGACGAGCCGGCCGGCCTGGCGGAAATATCGGTTAAAACGCAGAGGAGAGAAATGACAGGCGATACCGAAGCCGCCGCGTTTTATCAGGATATTGTTATTAAGTTTGTTAAAGAAAAAGGGGAATGGAAGGTGGATAGCGCGGAGTGGCAGGGGAGGTAGAATTTCTAATTTCTAATTTCTAATTTTCAATGATTCAATTTTCAATTTATAAAAATATAATAAATCACGCAAATAAGTTGCGTGATTTTGTTTTGGATATTCTTTTTCCCATTGAGTGCGCGGGTTGCGGCAGTGAAGGCGAGTGGCTTTGCCACAAGTGCTTTGGGAAAATTAAATTTAAGCAAGAACAATATTGTCTGCATTGCAAGAAGGAAAATAAATTCGGCCGATTTTGTCCGGACTGCCGCCAGCTTTACAGCTTAGACGGAGTTTTAATCGCCGGCGATTACGACAATCGGCTTATCGCCAAGTTGATAAAAAATTTAAAATATAATTTTGTCAGGGATATTGCCGGGGACTTGGGAAAATTTTTAATATTATTTTTGCAAAATTTAAATAGCGAGAGCGGTTTTGGCGGGGCTGTCTTGGCCGGAGGCAATTTAATTATACCGGTGCCTTTGCATAACAAGCGCCGGCGCTGGCGCGGCTTCAATCAAGCCGAGCTGATAGCCCGGGAAGTAAGCGGTTATTTTAAGCTGGAATTAAGCGTTGATAAATTAATCAGGATAAAATATAAAAAGCCGCAGATTAAATTAAGCGAAGCCGAGAGAAAAAGCAATATCATCGGCTGTTTCGGCTGGAGAGGAGAAAATTTAAACGGCCGCGATGTTGTTTTGATTGATGATATAGTTACGACAGGCGCGACCTTAAACGAGTGCGCCAAAGTTTTAAAACAGAACGGCGCCGGCAAGGTCTGGGGCCTGGCGGCGGCGAAGGGATAATAAAAAAAGAGGTCAGGCCTCTTTTTTGTCCAAATAAATTTTGGCTAAGACATAAGCGACTTCTGCGGCTTTGCGCTTGTCAGATTGTTTGGTTTCCTCAAATAATTTCCCCAAATCATCTAAAGACATTTCTGATTCAGGTGCATTTTTGCTTATAGTGTAATCTTTGAATTTCATCAGGGCAATTTTGCGCATGGAAATTTCATTTTTTTCATCCACGCTCATTTCAGCATAGGTTTTATTCTGGCCTTCAGGAATGAAGATCGGATCATAGCCAAACCCTTCGTCGCCTCTGAGTTCTGTCGGAATTGTACCGTTTACAGTGCCAATAAAAGTTTGAACACCATTGGCATCTGCATAAGCAATGCAGGTGGACACTGAGGCTTTCCTGTTTTTTTTATTGGCTATAAGATCCAAGACACCCTGCGGACCTAATAAATCCAAAAACCAAACAACTAAAGCTCCGGGCAAGCCGTTCAGCGCCTCAATATTCATTCCTGTATCATCCACAAGAACCGGCTGCCGCACGATTTCATAAGCAGCCATTACTTTTTTCTTTGCCACTTCCTCAACTGAAAGCGACTGAATTTCTGAAAGCTCCAATTTTTTGGCTTCTACGGTTAATCCTGTAATAGCTGAAATTTCATTAACCTTACCTTGATTACCAGTGATAACTAAAATTTTTTGCATTTTGCCTCCTCCTTTTTTCATACATAATGGTTTAATCATAACATATTTTGTTTATTTTTCCAATAGGCTTTTGCTTCTTTATTCGATAAAGCATGCGCCTTTTGAATTGGAAAAGGGAAGCAAGTTTCCCCAGCGATGTTGCAAATTACCTTTAAAGATGTTTCAATATCAATATTATGACCCGGAGAAATATAACAGGCATTGCAATTTGCGCCCAATGAAAGCGCGTATCCAATCACAGTTTTGTTTTTTGGATGAAAAACGTCGGTATAAGCAAATCTTTGTTTTGGCGGATTGATGTATTTTCCATACAAAACATTTCTTGTCACTCCAATTGACGGCTTATTGTAAAGCACGCCTATGTGAGATGCAAGGCCGAAGCCTCTCTGATGCGCTATGCCCTGTCCGTCAAATACCAGCAAATCTGCTTGGTTAATAATTTTGTCCAAAACAGAGCATATTGCAGGCCCGACCCTAAAAGCCAGCAAACCCGGCACATATGGAAAATTCACTTCAACATTTACCCGCATAATCTTATGTGAGCATTTTCCATTCTGATCAAAAAAAATTGCTGTGGCAAAAGCTCTCTTCGTGTTTTCCTCATAAGCTGAGCCAACTGCAATTCCGCGCTTAAAGCTTGGCAAATTCGGCAAGGCGTTTCTCAGCTCAAGAAGATTATAAAGAGTTTGTTGCTCTTGTTTTGCCTCCTCTTTATCGGTTGTCCAAGAAAAAATAGCCATTTTTTATCCTCCCAAAATATTTTTTAGATTGATTAAGGCTGCTTTAAAATCATTGTTTTCAACACGGTGATATCTTATATTGTCTCTGCCGGTACTGCCAAATTTTTGAAAGGCTCTGGATATTTCTCTGCTATAGCGAGTTGAATATACATCGTTTGAACGCAAATCATTATAGCAGTCTGAAAGAACAAGCTCTCTGTCGCGCGACTTGTCCAATCTCCGCCTATTAAGCAAAGCGTGTGGGTCCGCAGTAATAAGTACAACCTGGATTAGCGTATCTGTTTTTATTATGTTAAATACAAACATGCCAAAATCAAATAGATATTTTTCTTTCAATCCTATTCTGTAATTTTTGCCATATATTTTTGCCGCAAAATGCGTATCAATAATGACATCTTCACCGCGCTGAAAAGATACTAAAACAAAATTTGACAAATCATTCATCACCCCCGGTTCATAAGCAGACCAGTCGCCTTTTCTCACATCGTCTCTCTTATTAAGAACCATATGTTTTTTAAAAAGGGTTCCGGTGTTTATTTGCTTCGCCTTTGAATCCGTTTGTTTTAAAAGACTTGTTTTGCCAACGCCAGAAGCTCCTCCGACAATTGTTAAAATCATTTTAGCCTCCTATCTCAGAAAACAAAATACTGATTTCATAATCAACAGCTCTTTGATCATCGCGCATTTCTTCAGGATTAGACGCATGGATTAAATTAAAAACCGGCCGCTGTTCGTCGCTCGCCAAACTCGGCGAATCTGATGAAAAATCAAAACGAATTGTTCCAGGATCAGCCAGATTGGGCAGAGTATTCCCGCAGGCAATTCTTACTTTATTTAAAGCTTCGTTTCCTTCAAGAATTACAGCGACTGAATTACCAGAACTCATGTGTTTTACCAGCCAGCTTTTAACTATTCGACCGATTGAAATAGGATCAGAAATTCCAAATTTCTCCCCAATGTCCAAATTATTGGTTTTATAATTTTCCAGAGTTTTCTTGCCAACATTTTCCAACCACTGCTCGTTAGATGGATAGAAACCATCCCACAGCTCTTGCGAACCTTTAATTATTTTGAGTTCCATAAATTTAAATCCCATATCCTCAAATCTTTGCAGAATTTTTCCAACCAACCCTCTTGCGACTGCATGAGGCTTCACAATAACCAATGTTTTTTCTAACATTTCTATCCTCCCTTAAAAATTTTGTGAAAGAACTATCAATTTTACTCTTGTAGAATTCAACTTAGCTTATTTAAGGTTATATGTCAAGGCGCGACCTTAAACGAGTGCGCCAAAGTTTTAAAACAGAACGGCGCCGGCAAGGTCTGGGGCCTGGCGGCGGCGAAGGGATAGTTATTAATAGATTTTTTATGGCGGAAGCGAGAGGATTCGAACCTCTGGTACCCTTTCGGGTACTCCGGTTTTCAAGACCGGTACATTCAACCGCTCTGCCACGCTTCCAAAAATAAATGCGGAAGAGGAGGGATTCGAACCCTCGGTACGAGCAAAATACCCGTACGACGGTTTAGCAAACCGTTGCCTTCAGCCGCTCGGCCACTCTTCCGTTATTACAAAATCGCTAAAGTACAAACCGTTTTTGTGTTTTTGCGCTTTTATGCTATAATAAATATATAAGAAAAATTTAACATTGTCAATCAAAAATATGACGGAAAATTCGCAAATAATCAATTACGGCAATGAAATAGCAAGCTGGCAGGTACCTGAATACGAAAAGCACGAAAGGACAAAATTGTGGTATATTACGACCATTGTTATCGCCTTGGCGCTGCTATTGTTCGCTTTTTTCACCAAGAATTTTTTATTCGCGGTTATTATTATTACGGCTGGTTTTATAACAATCTTGCATGACGGCCGCGAGCCGGATTTAATTAAAATAACCGTTACCAACGAGGGAATAATAGTCGGCAGAAAGTTTTACGATTACGATGAAATAAAAGATTTTTCCATTGTTTATAAGCCGAGCCAAGGCATAAAAAATTTGTATTGCGAATTTAAAAGCGCGGTTAAGCCGAGACTGTCAATTCCTCTATTTGATATGAACCCGTTGCAAATTCGCGAGCATCTGTTAAAATACCTGCCGGAGGATTTGGAAAGGACTAACCAGCCGCTTTCAGAGGGGCTTGCGAAATTGTTTAAATTATAGTATTATTTATAGAATTCTCATCAAGCCCTTGTCGTTCAACGGATAGGACGTAAGATTGCGGATCTTGAAATCCAGGTTCGATTCCTGGCAAGGGCACAGGCATAGGCCGGCGGGGGACGCCCCGGTATTACCGGGGTAATGTGGGTTCGATTCCCGCCGAGAGCACAAATATTTATAAAAATTAAAAGTATGAACGGTTTAAACACAAATATTGAACAACCGGAATGGTATCAAAGATCCATGGAAAAAGAAAAACTTGACCAAGATGAAAGTAAAAGAGAATTAGATAATATGCTGGACCATATCGCAGAGTATGAAGAGTTTTATTATTCTCTTTTTGCGGAACACGCGGGGAAGACATCCTACGGGTTTAATGAAGAAGAACGGATGGAAATATTAACCATTGCCGGCCAGCTTAGAGAATGTTTAAAAGAGATTGTTTTGGAAAATAAAATTAAAATTCTTCCAAATAATCATTTAGATCACCTTATTGGCAATTCAACAATGGTTTTTGCCGGAGGTAAGGCAAAACGTTATGAGGCAGGCAAGAAAATTGAAATTAAAGACGCGGCATTGGTTAAAAATCAAATGATGAGATTAAATAATTTTATTCAAGAGGCGTTAAAAGATAAAAAATTAATGGAGAAAGAATTAACCTCGCGAGTAGGGTATTTAGAGGATTTTTTACAATATTTAAGCTGCGATTTGCCCAATACGGAAAGGCAGCTTCTGCTTTTTAAATTTTTTCGCGAATTGGAATTGGGCAAAATGAAACAAGATGATTTTTGGGAAAGAGCTGAAGAGTTAAGCGAGTTTATAGATATAGAAAAATTAAAAGACGACTTATCGGAAGATAAAATATTTGGAACCTATAAATTAAAAGCATTAAATAAAAAAAATATCGAGGGCGAAACAATTCATTAGGTTTTATTTGGAAAAATATTAAAAAAAGCGAGGTTAACGCCTCGCTTTTTTTATGCTAAAATATATTTATGCTGACTTTAAACACCGACATAACAAAAATAAGCCGGGTGGGCGCGGCCGCGGCAAAGCGGCTGAAAAAATTAGGCATTGAAACAGCGGGAGATTTGCTGTTTTATTTTCCTTTCCGCTATGACGATTTCAGCCGATTAACGCCGATAAGCGAATTGCGGCCGGGCGCGAGCGCCAACATCGTCGGCCGGATTGAATTAATCCAAAACAAAAGAAGCCCGCGTAAAAGAATGTACATTACCGAATCTCTGGTGAGCGATGATACGGGAGAGGTTAAAGTCGTTTGGTTTAATCAGCCGTTTATCGCCCGCAATTTGCGCGTTGGCGATAAAGTGTCTCTGGCCGGCAAAGCGGAAGATGATTACGGCGGGATAGTGATGATGTCTCCGGTTTACGAAAAGATTACAAGAGGGCAGGCCGTCCATACTCAGGGGCTGGTGCCTAATTATCATCTTACGGCTAATATTACCCAAAAACAGATTAGATTTTTAATAAAGCAAATTATCGGATTGGCAAGGAGCGCAAAAGATTGGCTGCCTGAAGAAATAAGCCACGCCGTAAAATTGTTAAATTTAGGCGATGCCATAGCTAAAATTCATTTTCCGAAAACAACGGCTGACATTGACCGGGCGCGCGAACGGCTCGCTTTTAACGAGCTTTTTTTAATCCAGCTGCAGTCGCAATTAATCCGCAGAGACGCGCTGCGATCCGTTTCAGCGAAGGTGGCGTTCAAGGAAGAGGAAACTAAAAAATTTGTTGATAGTCTGCCGTTTAAATTAACCGGCGCCCAGCGCAAGGCGGCCTGGGAAATTTTGCGTGATATGGAAAAAGACAAGCCGATGTCCCGGCTTCTTGAAGGCGATGTCGGCAGCGGCAAGACCGTGGTGGCGGTTATCGCCATGCTTAACGCGGCATTGGGAGGAATGCAGTCCGTGCTGATGGCGCCGACTGAAATATTGGCGCGCCAGCACTATGGTACAATTTGTCAACTGCTGAGTAATTTTAACGTTAAGATTGGGTTAATAACTAGAAGCGTAAAAAAAATGTATTATGTATCAAGTATTAAGTATCAAAGAAAAAGAGAAGAAAAAAATTGCCTTAATACTAAATACATTATACTAAATACTGATATTATTATCGGGACGCATGCGTTGATACAGGAAAATGTTGAGTTTAAAAATTTGGCGCTGGCAATTATAGATGAACAGCACAGATTCGGCGTGGATCAGAGAAAGGCATTAATGAAAAAAAATCCCAATTCCAACGTTCCGCATCTGCTTTCCATGACGGCCACGCCGATTCCGCGCTCGCTGGCTTTGGCGCTGTACGGGGATTTGGATGTGTCCGTTATTGATGAAATGCCGGCGGGCAGAAAAAAAGTTTTAACTTATGCCGTTCCCGAAGAAAAAAGGGAAGGCGCTTATAATTTTATCCGCGGGCAAATTAAGCAAGGCAGGCAGGTTTTTGTCATCTGTCCGTTAATTGATATTTCAGATAAACTCGGTGTTAAGTCGGTTAAAGAAGAATTTGAAAAGCTTGATAAAAAGATTTTTTTTGATATTAATATCGGTTTTTTGCATGGAAAAATGAAGACAAAAGAAAAAGAAGAAATAATGCGTGATTTTTTGGATAATAAAATTAAAATATTAGTTTCCACTTCAGTAGTAGAGGTTGGCGTTGATGTTCCTAACGCCACTATAATGATGATAGAAAGCGCGGACCGCTTCGGCTTGGCGCAATTGCACCAGTTTCGCGGCAGGGTAGGCAGGAGCGAATATCAATCGTATTGCTTTTTATTCGCCGGAAACGGGGATTACGGCGTTCCGCTTTCGGATAAAACGTTAAAGCGGCTGCAGGCGCTGGTTAACTGCCATAACGGTTTTGAGCTGGCCAAAATGGATTTAAAATTCAGGGGCCCGGGCGAGGTTTACGGCACGGCGCAAAAAGGATTTCCGGAATTGAAAATCGCTTCGCTTTTTGATTATCAATTAATGAAGCAGGCGCAAGACGCGGCGGTTAAATTAATTAATCAGGACGCGAGTTTGAACAGCTGGCCCGAACTTAAAGAGAAAGCCGGGGGATGGGAGAAAGCGCATTTGGAATAGTTAGACTGTCCGAAAACATATATTCTACCGACTTTTAAGTCGGGTTCCAGCGGCTTTAGCCGCTAATTTTAGCGAAGCTAAAGCTTCGTAAACCCGAGCTAAAGCTCGGTAGAATGAATTTTCGGATAGTCTGTCTATTGCCAATTTTAATAAAATATGATATATAATAAATAAAGGAAGAAGGCGAAAAATTAAAAAAGAAAGGAGGGATTTTCAAATTTTTCCGTGTTGTTTTTTTAAAAAAATTTTT
>JAHIME010000026.1 GCA_018896595.1 Patescibacteria group bacterium | reverse complement strand
GCGGAATTTAAAAAAGTGTTAAAAAAAGACGGCCGCGTCGTTATGACCTGGCCCATTTTTCGCATAACGCATAACGCGCAACGCATAACGCCGGATTTAAGCGGCTTTAAAATAATAAATCCGATACCTGAATATTTGAGAAACGATAAAAAAATAAAATTAACTGACAGGAGCACGATAATTTACGGCCGGGAAAGACAAAAAATTTGGAGAGAGATAACAGTATTAACCCCAAATTCGTGATTCGCGTATATTCGTTTCTAATTCGTGATAATTCGTTTTAAACGAATCTCCGCGAATAAAAAACGAATTATCACTAATCACGAATAATTTATTTCGCGAATAGGAAATTACAGATATCCCCGTCTTGCATCGCATAATCTTTGCCTTCTATTCTGATTAATCCCTTTTCCCGCGCCGCGGCTTCGCCGCCGGCTTCAATGAATTTCTCCCAATTAATCACTTCCGCCCTGATAAAACCCTTTTCAAAATCGGTATGAATAACTCCGGCCGCCCGCGGCGCTTTAGCGCCGTTTTTTACCGTCCAAGCCCGGGTCTCGTCAGGCCCGGTGGTAAAAAAAGTAATCAGCCCCAATAAGCTATACGACGCCTTGATAAGCTTGTCCAATCCGCTTTGATCCAAACCAAGCTCCTTTATATATTCTTTTTGTTCAGTCTCGGGCAGTCCGGCGATTTCTTCTTCCAATCTGGCATTCAAAGTTAAAACATTGCCGTCCCAATCAAAAATGCCCCCTTTGTTAAGAGGGGTAAGGGGTGATTGCCCCCCTTCGCAAGGGGGGGTAGGGGGGATAATTTCATTAATATTTAAAACATAGATAATCGGCTTAATCGTTAACAGCCCCAAGCCCTTGACTGTTTTTCTTTCCTCTTCATCAAGCTCCAGCTCGCGCAACGCTTTGCCGGCTTCAAGCCCGGCTTTTAGTTTAACGAGCAAATCTCTCAACTTTATCGCGTCCTTATCTCCGCTTTTGGCTTCTTTTTCCGCTTTGGCCAGACGCTTTTCAACAACGGCAAGGTCGGCAAAAATTAATTCCATATTGATTGTTTCCCTGTCGCTTTCCGGATCAATCTTGCCGCTTACATGGACAATATTATCATCCTTGAATTCGCGCACCACTTCGCAAATGGCGTCGCATTCCCTGATATGGGCTAAAAATTGGTTACCCAAGCCCTCGCCTTTGTGCGCGCCTTTAACCAAGCCGGCAATGTCCGTGAACTCAACGACGGTTGGCACGATTTTTTTCGGCTTGGATATGGCGGCGATTTTTTCCAAACGCTCATCAGGCACATTAACCACGCCCACATTCGGGTCAATGGTGCAAAAGGGATAATTTGAAGCGTCGGCTTTCTTTTTTGTAAGGGCATTGAATAAAGTTGACTTGCCCACATTGGGCAAACCGACAATGCCGATTGATAAAGACATAATTATTTCTATAAACCGCTTATAAAATCAACTTATCATCAGTTTAATTAAAAATCAAATTTTTATTTATTCTATCTTGATTATTTCATATTCAACTTCTTTATTAACAAGCTGAACCTTTACCTTATCGCCGACTTTCCGACCTAACAGGGCGGAGCCGATTGGTGAATTGCGCGAGATGACGCCCTCTTTGGGGTTTGTTTCCGCGGATCCGAGTATAAGATAAGTTTTTTCTTGGCCATTGGTTTTGATGGTGGCGCGGTGGCCGAGCCGGACTCTTTCTTTATTCTCTTGCGGTTTGATTATTATGGCGCGCTTCAAATGGTCTTCAATTTCCATGACGCGCTGGTTAATTCCCCTGAGTCTGCCTTTGGCGATTTGGTAGGCGGCATTTTCCGAAAAGTCGCCGTCAAGCGCCAGGCGTTTCACTTCTTTAACCGCGCGCGGCCAGCTAACCTTTTTCAGTTTTTCAAGCTTATCTTCAAGTTCTTTGAATTTTTCTTCGGTAATGTGCGGATCCGGTTTTAAGTGGGTGTATTGGCCCGGTTTTCTTATTGGAACTCTCATATTTATTATTATAAAAAATTTATGCAAAGCAAAAATATACGCAACCGGATTAATGAGTTGGCCGACAATGCCGATTGATAAAGACATATTTTGATTGCCTGGTTAATTAGTTTTAATTTAGCAGAAATTTTATAATTTTACAAACATTGACTGCCCGGATATTTTATGATAATATTTATTTAAATAGTCAAGCAGGCTATTTTTATTTTACATTATTTCCGAAATTAAAATCGCAAATCAAAAATCTAAAATCAAAAATTAATACGGGGGTGTAGCTCAGCTGGTTAGAGCGTCTGCCTGTCACGCAGAAGGTCGCGGGTTCGAGCCCCGTCACTCCCGCAAAATATCTAAAATTTCAAATCAAAATATTTTAAAAAAATCAGCCGTTTAGGGCTGATTTTTTAGTTAGACAAAAGGGATAAATTTTGTTATAGTAAAGATGAAATATGAGCACTCCTCAAAAGAAAATTTTAAACAACATCAAAGATAAACCTTATTTTTCCAAGGATAATTTTGTTTTGTATAAAAATGATTGTTTAAAAATTTTAGAGCAGTTGCCGGAAAATTCCATAGACATGATTTTTGCCGATCCACCCTATTTTCTCTCTGGCGGAAGCTTTACTTGCCAGAATGGAAAAATGGTTAGCGTTAAAAAAGGAAACTGGGATTTAAGCAACGGGTTAAAAAAAGATTTTGAATTCCATCTTGGATGGATAAAGGCATGCTATAGAATTTTAAAACCGGGCGGTACAATTTGGATTAGCGGGACTTATCACTCAATTTATCAATGCGGATTTGCTTTACAAGTAAATCAATTTCATATTCTTAACGATATTTGCTGGTTTAAGCCAAATGCCTCTCCAAATTTAAGCTGCAGGTTTTTCACGGCGAGCCACGAAACACTTATTTGGGCCAGAAAAGATAAAAAGGGCAAGCACAAATTTAATTATGAATTAATGAAAAATAGTAATTGGCCAGATGATTTTATAAAAAAATCAGGAATGCAAATGCGAAGTGTTTGGGCTATTTATCCACCTAAAAAAGAAGAAAAGACATTTGGCAAACATCCAACTCAAAAGCCGATTGATTTGCTTGTTAGAATTGTTATGGCAAGCACTGATAAAAATGATATTGTTTTAGATCCTTTTACAGGATCATCAACAACAGGTTTAGCTTGTGTTTTAAATAACAGAAAATTTATTGGTATAGATACTGAGAAAAAATATTTGGATTTATCTGTCAAAAGATTAAAAGAATTAGAAAAAATGCAATAATATGAAAAATTTATCCTTTTATAGTGACATTTTAAATTGCAAAAACAATGATGAGATTTTTGACTTTCTTGTCGCGAACTTAAAACCAAGTAATATGCTTTGGTCTTATTTTGTAAATTGGGAAAAAGTTTTGAGAAACACTAAACAAATTGAACTCGCTTTAAATAATCTAAACTATCTCATCGGAAAAGATGATTTTGATAAAGAATTGAGGTTTTTATTTAAAGAAAATCCAAACTTAGTAAAAGTCATCCCCGCATTAGTTGTTAGAGATGGATCAAATAAAAAGAAATTTAAAATCTTGGTTGACTACAAAAACAAAAAACTTGTTTATGAGGATTACGATTTTTCAAAAGAAAAATTGTCCAACGAGGATATCGAAAAATATCTAAAATTTATTAAAGAAACTGGCTTAAAAGATTTGATTGTAAATAAGAAAATTAAAAACCTTGTTGATTACATGATTGGTGTTGAGGCGGGGCTGGATAGTAATGGAAGAAAAAATCGTGGCGGTCGTGCTATGGAGGATATTGTTGAGGCGTTTATTATAGATTTATGTAGCAAGAAAAAATTTAAATATTTGAAAGAAGCAAATGCCGAAAAAATCAAACAAGAATTAGGTTATGATATTCCGGTCGATAAATCCTCGAGAAGATATGATTTTGTTGTAGACAATAAAAAAGAATTATTTATCTTTGAAACAAATTATTATGGCGGCGGGGGATCAAAACTAAAATCTACAGCTGGAGAATATAGAAATTTATTTGATGTCTTAGGTGAAAAATATAAATTTATCTGGATTACCGATGGATTTGGCTGGAAAACCACAACAAAACCATTAAGGGAGGCTTTTGAACATAATGATTACCTTTTCAATTTGGCAATGCTTGAAAAAGGAGTCTTGGAATTTTTATTAAAATAATTTAACCACAAACTTCGGTACTTCAAACCAATCTGAATTTTACTTATAAAATTCGCGTAATTCGCGGATTTTAGTTTAAAAAACAGCCCCGCCCTTCACAAAAGGCAAGGCTATTTTTATTTTTATTATTTATGTTTTAACGATTGGAAATCGCAAGGTTACCTGCGTGCCCACATTTTCTATTGAATCAACCATAATCTTCCCTTTCATCAGCTCAATAATCTGCTTGGTAATCCATAACCCCAGCCCCGTGCCCACAATGCCTCTGGTCTTGTCGTTCTGCACGCGGTAAAATTTCTGGAATAATCTTTCGCGGTCCTTGGCCGACATGCCGATTCCCGTATCTTTAATTTTTATTTCCAAAATTTTTCCGTTTTCTTTTTCTTCGGTTAAAACCATTACTCCGCCTTTTTCAGTGTATTTTACGGCGTTGCCGATTAAATTGATTAAAACCTGCTTAAAGCGCTCGCTGTCAATATTTATCAAAGGCAGTTTTTCGGCGTGCGGCTTGTATTCAAGCGCCAGCTTCTTTTGGTCCGCCTGTATTTTTAATTCGGCAATAATGTCTTTAATGATCTGGCCGACTTCAAGCGGCGTTGTTTTTACTTCCAGCCGGCCCTGCTCAATGCGGCTTACATTCAACAAATCTTCAACCAGACCGGCCAGCCGGTCAGACGCGCCCTGCACCATTTTTAAGGTTTCTTTCAACTTGCCGCTAATTTCGCCGAATGTGCCTTCAAGTATCATGGAGGTATAGCCCCTGATGCCGGTTACCGGCGTTCTCAGCTCGTGGGACGCTATGGAAATAAACTCATCTTTCATTTGGTCAACTTCCTTAATCTTTTTGTATAAAATCGCGTAATCCCACAATCTGACGGCGACGGACAAAAACAAAATAATGATTAAAACCGTAAGCGCCAGTAAAACAATGGAGGCGTTGCGGTTATAATCGGTCAAGTCGTCAATAATTTTTGATGAGAGCTTCATTGTCAAAAGCGCCTGCTTCGCTCCGCCGCTGTCTTTCATAGGCATCGCCACCAGCCAAAACCTTTCTTCCGGCTCAAAGTCTTCAACTAATTTTTTACCCTCGGCTGTCGCGGCCAGGCGCAGAGAATCGGTCGCCAGCGCGTCGTTGTCCGGCTGCATCCAAGCGGTCTTGTAGTAATAAAAGCTTAAAACTTGGCCGATATTTTCTTTTTTCGCGGAAGCGATTATTTTAAAATCATCACCCTCCGGCCGCAATACCGCCAAATCCTCAAATTCCAAATTCTTTTGCGACAGCGATTCAATCTTTTCCTGAATTTTTTCGTTATCGGACAAATCGCCTTTGATTAAAGCGTAAATTGAGCGCCCGACAGTCAAGGCCTGGCGCTGCAAAGCGGCATCCAGACTTTGGTTATATTTTTTTATGATAAATACGGTATTATAAGCGATTAACAGCGGTATTAAGACGATTAAAATAATGCCGTAAGCAAGCTGAAGAGCCACTCTGTTTTTTTCTATGAATTGTTTGAAGTTTAAGCTCATCGTAAGCCCTTAAGCTTTAAATAAATATTTTTTCCTCTGTATATGAAAAATCACAAACAGCAAAATACCGACAATCGCCATCAAAATAGCTATGGCTATAAAATATTTGATTGAACTTTCTGATTTTTTCACGGTTTGCGCGGTTGCGGGGGCTATGAAATCTTTTACCGAAACGGCTTTGGCTTCTTTAATGAAGAAGTTTAACGGCTTGCTTTTTAACAAGACCTTGCCTGTGTTATCGTTTACGGCCACATAAATTTCGTGCTCGCCTTCATTCAGCGAGCTGCCAAGCTCGTACTGCCAGTTGCCGTATTCATCAACTTTGACAGTAGCGACTAACGGCAAATCGGAATAAACATAAACGGTTATCACGCTGTTCGGCTCGGCTTGCCCGTCAAAAACGTATCCTTCGCTTGCTTGGCCTTGTTCGTCATTTTTGTTAGCCGCGGTTTTAACAATAAGGTCTTCTGATTCATCTCCTTCGGTTTTGGGCTGGCCCAAAGTCTTATTGTTTATAATCGCCTCGTCAATTGGCGACATGGCTTCTTTCGTTTGCCCCGTGCCAAGCGGGCTGTACTTGTTTTTTATTTCGTCTCCGTCGCTGTAGCCGTCGCCGTCGCTGTCAGCTTTTTGCGGGTCGGTGCCGAACCTTTTTTCCATATCATCCGGCAAGCCGTCGCCGTCGCTGTCAACCATAACGGCGATAGGCCCTGTTTGAATTAAATTATCGCCGTCATCCAATATTAAATCTTCTTTCACCGCGATAATTTTTAAATTAACCTTTTGGTCTTTAAACGGTATTATTTCTTTCGCCGATTTAAGAGAAGCTCTCAACACCTCCACTGTCGCGCTTTCGCCGATTTTTTGGGTTATATTCTCTCTTAATTCATTAAACTGGGCTTGTTTGGATACGATATTGCCTAAATGATTTTCCTTGATTGAATTCTTGCATTGCCAATCGTCAACATCTTTGCAGGTTACTTGCGGAGCGTATTTGTTGAACATAAAATCATTGCATTCTTTTTCATTATCAACGCCTGCTTCGCGGCATTCTTTAGGCGCGTATTTTTTAAACATTATTTTATCGCATTCGCTTCCGGTTTTAGCTCCGGCGGAACGGCATTCCTGCGGCATATTTTTCAATTCCAAATATTTCTGGCAGCTGTCTTCGTCCGTTATTCCCTGGCTTTGGCATTCTTGAGGCATATACATCTTTCTCATTACCTTTTCACACTCCTCGGGCGTCTTAACGCCCGCCTTCTGGCATTCAACCGGCAATTTATCCGCAGGAATATTTTCTTGGCCGCCGTACTTTTCAAATATAAACTTTTTACAGGATTCCTGTGTCGCGATCCCGGCATTAAGACAATCAGCCGGCAAGGATGAAGTTAAATTAACGCGGCTGCGCATTATTTTTTCGCATTCTTCCTGCGTTTTTGCTCCCGCCTCGCGGCATTCTTGCGGCAAGCTGTTGTTAAAAATAATCTTGCTGCACCCTTCTTGTGTGGCCGCGCCGGCTTTTTGGCACTCATAGGGCATGGCGTACTTGTACATGTATTTTTTGCATGCCTCTTGGTCCATAATGCCTTGCTTTCTGCATTCAGGCGAAACTGACATAAATTTATCGCATTCTTCTTTCGTCAAGCCCCTATCTCGGCATTCCGGCGGGATTGACATGTATTTACCGCATTCATCCAATGTTAAAATTCCTTTATAGCGGCATTCCGGCGGAATTGACATAAATTTTTTGCATTCCTCTTCCGTGTTAATTCCTTTTTCCCTGCATTCGGGAAATATTTGAACAAGGTAAATGTTTTCCCTTAAAATCGGCTGCTCTATTGGCTTGGGCTGGACATCTAAAACAGTATTAACAATAACGGTATTGGCGATAGTTGGAGTAGTCGGAGCAGTTGTATTATTATAAATATCCGGAGATAGTTTATTTTCAATAGGCTGAATAGAATAATCAATCTTTGGCTCAATATTAGTTGAAGCGGTTGTATTGGTTTGGGAGTTTGTTGTTGTTATATTTTCTACTATTACATTGATTTGTTTTGAAATATCAATATAACCGCTTTTATAAGCGTTAGCTCTCACGGCATATTGGCCGTTGTTTAAAGAGGCGGCATCCCATTTAAAATAATATACTTTATTGCCTTGATAAACAGCGGGAAATTTATTCAATATCGCCCCATCTTTTAAAACATAAAAAACCACGTCAGCTTCTTCACTGGTTTCAACATAAAAAACAGCGCTTCCCGACACTTTCGCGGGAGGCGATTGAAAATTTAAGAAAAGAATATAATTGATTGAGGTGTCGGTGGTATCTATTGTCGCATCCGGGAATATTATCGTGGAAGTATCTGTTGCGGTTGCGTCTTGAGCTCGCGCGAAATTCATCGGGGCCAATAAAAAAACCGCCTGATTTATAACTAAAATCGCGGTTAAAAATAAATTAATAAACAGATTA
This sequence comes from Patescibacteria group bacterium, assembly GCA_018896595.1. GTDB lineage: Bacteria > Patescibacteriota > Patescibacteriia > Patescibacteriales > VMTK01 > JAHIME01. Next base: position 1,458 of record JAHIME010000026.1, on the reverse strand, counting down.
AAAAATCTTTTTGTTTTTTTCATATTTTTTGTTTTTATTTTTATTTTTGCTAATTTTATATTTTTATTATATCATATCTAAATTACTCTGTCAACCTCTTGACATATAACAAAAAAACGTTTAGAATGGTAATACGCTAAAAATTAAATAAAAAATCAACTAAAATTTATATCTATTAATAAGATATTTATTTTAATTTTGCTAAACCCCATTAGATATAAAAAATTATCTAACGGGGTAAACATTTTTTGAACATTGAAAATTTAACAATATTTATTTTAGTGCTAATAGGCGCTAATTAAATCCGGAAGAATTATAATCTTCAAATAAATTCGGCGTATATCGCGCTTGCGCGGCATATGCCGCATGGAAAGCAAACCATGTAAAAAACTTTTTGAGAGTTTGATCCTGGCTCAGGATGAACGCTGGCGGCGTGTCTAAGGCATGCAAGTCGAACGCCCCGTAGCAATACGGGGAGTGGCAAACGGGAGAGTAACACATTGATAACTTACCCCGAGGTCGTGAATAATCCTGCGAAAGCGGGCCTAATACACGATGAAAGTGGGGGGCCAAAAGGCATTCCCACTTAAAGCTTGTCCTCGCGAAAGCGGGGATCTGCGCCTCGGGAGAGGTCTATGGCCTATCAGCTTGTTGGTGAGGTAAAAGCTCACCAAGGCTACGACGGGTAGCGGGTGTGAGAGCATGACCCGCCCCACTGGGACTGAGACACTGCCCAGACTCCTATGGGAGGCTGCAGTCAAGAATATTCCTCAATGGCCGAAAGGCTGAAGGAGCGACGCCGCGTGCATGAAGAAGCCCTTCGGGGTGTAAAATGCTTTTCTCTGGGAAGAACCAATGACGGTACCAGAGGAATAAGGGGCTGCTAAACTCGTGCCAGCAGCAGCGGTAATACGAGTGCCCCTAGCGTTATCCGGATTTATTGGGCGTAAAGCGTACGCAGGTTGTTTATCGCATCTCCTGTTAAATCCCGAGGCTTAACCTCGGGGCCGCAGGAGAGATGGGTAAACTGGAGACCGGGAGAGGCAAGTGGAATTGCTGGTGTAGGGGTTAAATCCGTTAATATCAGCAGGAACACCAAATGTGAAGACAGCTTGCTAGAACGGCTCTGACACTCATGTACGAAAGCGTGGGGAGCGAATGGGACTAGATACCCCAGTAGTCCACGCCGTAAACGATGGATGCTAAGCATTGGAAGTATCGACCCTTTCAGTGCTGTCTACTTAAGCTAACGCCTTAAGCATCCCGCCTGGGGAGTACGGCCGCAAGGCTAAAACTCAAAGGAATAGACGGGGACCCGCACAAGCGGTGGAGCATGTGGTTTAATTCGATAATAAGCGAGGAACCTCACCAAGGTTTGACATCCGGCTGCAGACCCCGAGAAATCGGGGAGCCTTCGAGGGTGCCGGACAGATGCTGCATGGTTGTCGTCAGCTCGTG
>JAHIME010000025.1 GCA_018896595.1 Patescibacteria group bacterium | reverse complement strand
CTCTATGATAATACTTGGATTGGCGATTGGACTTGCGCCGGCACCTTTGCGACCGGAACCGTGGCTTGGGGAAGTTATCCCACTTCCGCTCAAGTAGGCGCCAGCAGCATTGCCTTGGCCACGGCCGATTGTTTGGACGGGAAAAGGGATTTATTGCCTGTGGTTGATGAAAGTTCTTCGGACAGCAGGATTGTTTCTTCGGGCACAGCTACGGCCGGCGCCGCCACTACTTTAACCGACACTGGCGCTACTTGGCCGGTTAACGGATGGAATACCCAGAAAGTGAAGATTTTTGCCGGAACTGCGGCCGGTTCAGTGGGAATTATTTCATCAAACACAGCCACGGTTTTAACGGTCGCTTCTTGGTCAGCCGGCAATCCGGACAGCACTTCCCAGTACGGGATAATTTACATTAAACCAAACGATGCCAGCGCAGATACTTATAATGGTCCCTTGACCCCTGAAGTTTTAAGCGATTGGAAAGGAACGAGATTGCCAACGAGTAAAGATTTTTTCGGATTTTGCGGAGATGGAACTAACAAAAAATATATCGGATCTTACGGAATTCAAGCTGGAAGAACCGGCGAGTTTTTAAATGAAGCCAACGATTCTGTTTATGAGTGGCTCTCCGAGCAGCGCTACAGCTATGGCGCCCGTGTCGCCGGCGGCGACGCCTGCTCCGCCTTCAACGCTAACGACGTCAACAATGACAACAGATTTCGTTCAGTCTTTCGTCCCTGAGTCATCTCTAAAATTGGTGATTTGATTATTTGGGTAATTTGATAATTTGATTAAAAAAATTATGAGCCGTTATACGCATCTTCCGATTTTTCAAAAAAGCTATGATTTGGCCGTGAGATTTTTTCAAGAAACACATAGTTTTTCCAGAGAACATAAATTTAATATAGGGCAAAAAATTAAGGATATTAATTTAGAGCTGTTAGATTGGATTATAATTGCCAATTCAGAAAAAGACAAAAAACCGGCTTTTAAAGAAATTAATTTAAGAGTGGAAAAGTTAAGAATTTACACAAGATTATGCTTTGATTTAAAAATAATCGGAATAAAAAAATATGAAGTTCTTTCAAAATATATTGACGAGATTGGCAGAATGATTGGCGGATGGATGAAGTCTGATTATGGGCCGGAATTTTTAAAGTAAATTTATTGCTTTAAAGAGCGCGCCTAAAAGAGATGACGGTCTTGCCCTTTGATTTAAAAATCAAAGATAGTTAGCCAGAATATTGTAAAGCCGCTTTGGCGGTTCTCAATGTTCGGAGAAAAGGCAAAAGAGCAAGACATGGAGTGGCTCTCCGAGCAGCACAACAACAATAACGCCCGTATCGCCGGCAACAACGCCTGCTCCAACTTCAACAATAACAACGTCAACAATGACAACAGATTTCGTTCAGTCTTTCGTCCCTGGTTTTCTCTATGCTTCATCCATCCCTGATCAATCTTCGTCCCAGACAAAATAGCTGTATTTTTCATCTGCCGGAAGCAGGTAAATTTTTAATATGCCAAAGTGTTTTTTATAGAGATGTTCTCGCAAGTGATAAGTATCGGCATGTATGAACATACCGAAATAAGAGTTTACGCAAGCAAAAATTTTTTTAAAATCATCGCATAATTCCGGTGTCCATAAGCGGATAGGATGTTCCAAATTAAGGCTCAAAATTTTTTTGTTAAAATGCCAAAGCTTTATTTTTAGAGCTTTAACAACTCGTTTGCGGTTAAGAATATGAGTAGGCTTGATAACATAGCCGAGAAAATCAATGCCTTGATTAATTGGATAAATTTTTTGTTTTTTAGGGTGAAGCTTCAATGCCAATTTTTCTTGTAGAAAATGATTGATCTGCCGCCGCCATTTGTTAAGGATTTCTAAATCTTGATGTAAAATAAGAAAATCGTCAACATAACGGATATAATATTTGGCTTTGAGCCGGTGTTTAACAAATTGATCCAGTTCATTTAAATAAACGTTGGCGAAAAATTGGCTGGTGATATTGCCGATAGGCAGTCCCTGATTTTTAGGAATATGAAAAAGCGATTTGTCCGGCGGCACTTGATTGAAAAGGCTTAATTGCCCTCTCTTGATTGGATTCTTTGTTGGGTTGTGGTAGATGATAGTTTTTAGCAACCATAAAATATCAGGATTCCTTGTGTGTTTTTGAATTAAATTAAAAAGAGTATCATGATTAATAGAAGTAAAGAAACTTTTAATGTCAGCTTGAAGGCAAAAAGCGTTTTTGCGGTTGTTAGCGGTAATTTTTCTCAAGAATTGGCGAAGTCGAATAATGCTGGCTTTATGGGTTCCTTTACTCTTGCGGCAGGCATAGGAGTCAAAAATAAATTTTGGTTCCCAAACAGGAACAAGGCAATTATAAAGAAGATGATGGACAATCCTGTCGCGAAAGTCGGCGGCGAAAATTTCTCGGATTTTTGGCTCGGTAACAACAAATGTGGTTGAAGGCAAAGGACGCCAAGAGTGATTCTGAAGTTGTTGGGAAAGTTGAATCAGTTCCTTTTCAAAAGAGAATTCAAATTTTGCGGCTGACAGTTTGAATCGTTTTCTTTTACGGCATTGATAATACGCCTTAAGAAGATTGGGGAAAGAAAAAAGGTTGTTGCTCTCCCCGGTGGAATAGTTGCTCCGCTTCGCTTCGCAAATTTCACGGGGTAAACTCTCTCTCTCTCTCTCTCTCTCTCTCTCTCTGCCCCGCAGGCCCCGCCACAGCGGGATCCTTCGGGGTCTCTCTCTGAATCTTTGTTGGTTAAAGTTGGGGAATGCATGCTATAATAATAGCATAATGTGTTATTAAAAATAATAAGCTGACTAAAATTTAAGATAATTCAAAATAGTCTTGACTTTTTTTAATTATACTATATAATAGTAATATGTATAGAAAACAAACCAATCAAATTATTAAAGATTTGAATAAAAAAATGGTATTTATTGTCGGGCCAAGGCAGGTCGGAAAAACATGGTTGGCCAAGGAAATCGGGAAAAATTATCCCAATACGGCGTATTTGAATTATGATAGGGCGGAAGACAGGCAAATTATCCGAAAAGAAACATGGCCCCGAAAAACCGATCTTTTGATTTTTGATGAACTGCATAAAATGAAAGAATGGAAAAATTACCTTAAAGGCGTCTATGATACCATGGAGGAAGGCCAAAAGATATTAGTTACCGGTAGCGCCAGATTGAACACTTTTCGCCAATCAGGAGATTCTATGGCCGGCCGGTTTTATGTCCATCGCCTGTTGCCGTTTTCTTTGGCGGAGTTGAAAGATACCGAGTCCGGATATGATCTTGACAGAATTATGTCAAGAGGCGGATTCCCCGAGCCCCTTTTGGCGGAATCGGACGAAGAAGCGGACAGATGGAGAAAACAGTATTTTGACGGATTAGTCAGGACCGATATTCTTGATTTTGAAGCAATCCATAATTTTAAAGCGATTCGGCTTGTTTTGGATTTGCTTAGGCATAAAGTCGGATCTCCGGTTTCTTATTCTTCAATCGCCGAAGATGTCCAGGTATCGCCGGCGACTGTGAAAAAATACATTGATATATTTGAAGCTTTATATATCGTTTTCCGCGTAACTCCGTTTTCCCGCAATATCGCCAGATCAATACTTAAGGAGCCGAAAATATATTTTTTTGACAATGGAATGGCGGCGGGCGGCGATGGCGCGAAATTTGAAAACGCCATGGCTGTGAGCCTGTTAAAGCACGCATGGGGAAAGACTGATTATACGGGCAAAGATTATGAGCTGCAATATTTGCGCACGAAAAACGGGCAAGAAGTTGATTTTGCTTTAATTGAGGATGGAAAAATCAGCCAAATAATAGAGGTGAAATTATCAGACGGCGATTTAAGCAAAAATCTTGCATATTTTTCCGCCAAGTATAAATTAAAGGGCATACAGGTTGTGAAAGAATTAAAAAGGGAAAAAACCGTCGGGGATATAGATATTATTATGGCGGAAAATTTTCTTAAAGGTTTATTTTTATAAGAACAGTGAGCCAAAAACATCAACAACTGATAACTATTATCGCCTTAGCCGCGCTAATCGGGCTCGGCGTTTTCGGCTTGGTTAAAAAATTTACTCATCTCGGCCGGCCGGCTATGGTTTTTCAGCTAAAACTTCCGGCGATATATACCGACTCTTTAAAAATTTTCGCCGGCGGCGTTGAATTGTCCATCAAGCCGGTCAATGCAAGCCCGGCAGAAGCCAAATACGGGTTTGGCAAAGCCGGGCAGGTTAAATACCTTAAAGCTTATCCTGAAACCGATGTCCGGCAGACGATTTACAGCAGTAAAATCAAGGAAGAAATCATTTTGCAAAAGCCGGGCCATCCGGTGAAATTCAGCTATGAAATCGGCCTGGATAATTTGCGCTATGTCAAAGACGAGCAAGGCAATTTTAATTTTTACGCGCTTACGCCGGAAAACCGCGCTGAGCCGCCGAACGAATTAGACAAGATTTTT
>JAHIME010000024.1 GCA_018896595.1 Patescibacteria group bacterium | reverse complement strand
CTTAACGGACGACCCAGAGAAGCTCTCGGCTTCCAAAAACCCTATGAAGTTTTTAATCAACTAATTAACCAACGCTGTTGCGTTAGAGGTTAGAATCCAAGTAATATGAAACTACGAGATAAACACATCGGCTCAACAATCGGTATTGTAATGGGTGTTCTTTTTATTTTGGCGCCATTCGGCAATAATGAATTGCTTAATTCGCCAGCCATGTATACTGGAATTTTGGTAATTCTTGGCTCTCTATCCTACAGGTTTAAAAAGAAGCAAATATTATCCAAAACAAAAAGATGGCCGATTTTAGAAATCATTACCCTTATTTTACTGCTTTTACATATTAGTTTTAGCATAAACACGGGAGAATGGTACGAAAATCCTTTATACTACATAGGAACGCCAGCATGGGTAATAATTTCTTATGTTGTCCTGTTAATAATTAAAAATAAAAATAACATCGCCTAACACGGCGTATCTGGTTCGCAAGCTAAATAAAATTATTTTTTACGCTTATGAAAAAACTAATAATTAAGTATTTGCCTGACATTATCATAATGACCGGCATTTGGGTATTGAGCTACAACTTATTACGACCAGTAATAAAAACAGGCGGGCTACCGTCGCTTGTTTTTGTCAATCAGCACACGGGATATAAGGTGCTGGGGATAATTTTGATTGCTATAGGCATTGATATAGTAATCAGAAAATATTTTAATTCCAAGGACGACAAAAAATAATTTTATTCTTAACGCTCGCTCTCCCTAATTTTTGCTCCCGTTGGTCGCAAAAACTACGGATATACCGATACGTTAGGCGAAATAAATTTTTCATAAAATTTTTAATGGGTTTTAAATAAATGGATAATGAAATAAAAAAACAAATTGCATTCCGCATGATTGCCCGAGTATCAACTGGATTTGCGTTCATTGAAGATAAATATATTTTTCCCCAACGCAATGCAGGTGGTCCCGATCTTGCATGGGTACGAAATGTTTATATTTTATTTTCTTTTTATTTTGAGTTGCTATTAAAATCAGAACTAGTGCTAACTCGGTCATTCGCTGATATTGTAGAACTCAGCTCTAAACTTAAAAAGCTAGGACACAACATCAAAGCCATTTGCGACGATATAGATAATTTAGACGATATTGGTATAAAAGACATCTCGTTTAAAAATGGTGAATATAAAATAGCAACTTTCGACAAAATTATTTACGTTAAAGATTTTAACGATATTCGTTATGACTTCATCGAAGGTAAAGTAAGAAGTCTTACATCAAAAGAAGACTCCGTAATTGAAGATAGTCTGATTGGCGCTAATGAAATCTTGGAGAAAATAAAATATAAACATTTCGACAATAAAACCCATTAAAAAATTTTGAGGATAAAAAATTTACATCGCCTAACACGGGATATCTGGCTCCGCCTATCAATAAATAAATCTTATTTAAAAAAATATGGAAATACTAGGATACATACTCTATGCAATTCTACTGTTTATTACAGTAGTTTGGATGTTCGGTGTAAGAAAAAAGGCAGATGTCTTATATCCGACAGTACTAAGTAGTCTTTATTTTTTAATCACAAGTATAGTATTACCTCTGTACAATATCAACCTGTTGCATATCCTATGGATTGGTCCTTTAATCTACATACTCGCTATAACCTTAAACCCACTCTTACTCACAAACATCCCATTAATTTCCAACCTATTACGCTTGATATGCAATATCTATGTTAGCATAGTAAGAGTCGGCGTAGATAAAAACAAAATGGAACAAGAACGTCAGAGGCTAAACAAAGAGTTTGTAGATAATCATTTTAAAAAATAAGATTTATTTATTGGGCTCCGCCCATATTTCGCGCACAAAAAATAATAAATTAAGGAGTGCGCGAAACATCAGATATCCCGATACGTTATGCCGAAATCGCTCGCTCCCCCTCCCCCGGCGCGGCCGGGGTCGGGTCGCTCGCTCCTTTTCGGCATAACGGCTTCGGAAATAATTCCGGTTATGCTTTGCCGCTCGCTTTCGCTCGCGACTTCGCATAACACGGAATACGCGAAATGGCCTCTCGCCGCACTGCGGTGCGGCTCCGGCCACATCGCTT
>JAHIME010000023.1 GCA_018896595.1 Patescibacteria group bacterium | reverse complement strand
AATAAGGAGTGAAAAATTTTCTCGACCCAAATCCCGCACCAGCCTGTGGTATAATCCAAATATAACTCGTTAATCAAAATAATACGCTAATCAAAGTTTTCTGCCATTAAAGGTGCGGGACTTCAGATGATGCGTAGACGTTAGATGAAATGCCGAAAAGAAATAAGGAGTTCGGCACATCATCTAACACGCGATATCTGGTTACGCTAAAAAATAATTTATTTTCTCTTACGCTTATGGGTATCAAAGTTGAGTTCAATCCCGACCTGGCCTTACGAAATATTTCGGAGCATAAACAAGGCCGTCGAAAAATCGAAGAATGTATTCCTGAAGACCTTCGTGCAGGACAAACTTATGATTTTCTAAAACGCGACCAGCGTAATTATTGGCTGTACGGATCTATTCCGTTAATTGAAACTCAGGGTAATGAGGTTTTATCACGTCCCAAAGCGAGCATCGTCATTTTAGAAGCCACCCATTTTGTAGATAACAACATTATGTATACCAAGGGTGTCTATAAGGTCATCGAGGTTTTCATGGATGACGCTGTGCATTTTGAAGGCTTTGATTTGGTTGGAACGAGAAAATAAATTATTTTTTAGCTACACCCAAATTTTTATTTTTTTCTTTACTAATAAAACATAGGAGAAAAATAAAAACTTCAGATATCGAGATACGTTAGGCAAAATATTTTTGAAAAATTACAAATTCAATAACTTTTATTTCTTTTTTTAATATGAGTATCAGAACGGACTATAAAATAATTATTCGCGCACAAACTATCGATGAAGAATTTGATTATCTTTTTAAAGTCTTTGGAAAAATGTCATTCTATAATGAGCATGGCTATAAAATACCAATCCCCGATCATCCATTTTTTTTAAAGATTTCAAATGATTTAGATTTGCTTAATACATTGGACGCGAAGGAAGCGAAAGATATATTTAGAAAGGAAGTATATTCTTTAGAATATTTCAAAAATGGATTAAAAACCGTAATCCAAGAAGTTGATATAATCGAAAAAGCAATAAAAAAAATGGGAGAGTGGAGAAATTGGGGATTCAAACTTTTTCCAAAATATGAAGTTAGACTGACGGCTTATGGCCCAGGCGGGTCATATAATTGTAGAGAAGGTAATATTATTATAAAAACAAATGAGGGCGGCATTTTTAAACGCAATCCTCTGCATACAATAGTACATGAAATCATCCACATAGGAATCGAAGAATGTATTATAAAAAAGTTTGAATTAACACACATCGAAAAAGAAGGACTTGTAGACGCAATATGCACGAACTATTTTAAAGATATTTTGGTTAATTATACGATACAAGATCGTGGTGATAAAAATATTTTTAATATTATCTCCGAAAATAGTTTAAAAAACTTACCGAAAGAAATTGAAGAATACAAAAAAGAAATAAAAGTTTTATAAGAAATAATTTTTCAAAAATACATCGCCTAACAAAGTATATGAGGTTCAAGAAAAAGTGCGTTATAAATTTTCAAAGGTTGCACTTTTCTTTCACCCAAATTTCGCCTCCTTTATGATAGAATAATAAGGAAGTCGGCGAAACTTCTCATATACTTAAACGTTCTGCGAAATAAAAATTTAACTTCTCACTTAAAAATATTATGAATTGGTTAACCTACGCAATTTTAGCTGCTTCAACTTTCGGCTTCTACAACTTCTTCACGAAAATTTCTGCGGATAAATTCAGCCCCGCTTTGGCTAATATGTTTATAGCTGGAGCTTCTTTGTTGGTCGCAATAATTTCAACGATATACTTGAAAATGTCTGGCCAAAGCTTGGTTTTCACTAAGAGCAGTTTGTTGTTGCCAATTGTGGCTGGGTTGTTTGCGGGCGCCGCAGAAATTTTCTACCTGTCGATGTATTCAAAGAACGCGCCAATCTCAATAGGCAATCCATTGGTGGTAGGAGGCACAATAGTAATTGCAGTAATTCTTGGCATAATTATACTCAGGGAGCCTATTAGCGCAGCTAAAATTGCTGGTATAGTTGTGGTGCTAGTCGGGTTGTTTATATTGGGACGAAGTTAAATTTTTACATCGCAGAACACGGCATATCCGGTTCGGAAATTTTGCACATTTATAATTCAAGGTAAGAAAAATTCCTTCTCCCAAATTTTTGTTCCGTTTCACTGCACAAAAACTTCGGATGATGCCGAAACGTTATATGAAATACATGTTTTCCTTTTGGGCTTCGCCCAGCTCTTAAAAAAGAATTCAATTTTGTTTTTTAATTAATTTAATGAGGGGAAATAGGGTGTTTTCTCCGCTCCGCTACGAAAACGATTTATTAATTATGATGAATAATTACTATTTTAAATTTCAAATTGGAAATGAAGGCTTTAAAACATGGCTCGACACTGGATGCGGTGAAGTTTGCCCATTATCTATATATTTTGGAAAATGGAGAGCGGATGAAGTTAGTATTGGAATAAACCAACAAAAATCTAACCAAGCAAAAGAACAAATAAAAACATTCTATAATTTAGAAAAGGAGAACGATGTAAATTTTTGGATTTTTTGTGAAGAAAAAATTTATTGTTTAAAAAAGGTTGGCCGAAAGATTGAAGATGGCCCTAATGAATATATTTATCCTGGCGATGGCGACCTACCCAAATCAATTAATTCAAAGCTAATAGCTCATTATAGAAAAATTGATTTACCGGAATTTTTTTCTAATATAAATGCTAATCAAAAATATAACAGAGGAACAATAAAAAAATTAAACAATTCTGAAAATGAATTTGCCGTTGCTTTAATAAATAACGAAAAAATTAGTATAGATTTAAATAATTTTTATAAATATTTATCGCCAACTGAATTTGAAACTTTGATTTTTTTAATATTTTCCGAGAATAATTGCCTTTGCTCGTCGTTCCGGGGAGGGACTCTTAAGGACTATGATTTAAGAGTAAGATTAGCTGATAATTATTTTGGCTTACCTAAAAAAACATTTTGGGCGCAAGTAAAATTAAAAAGTAATGAAAAATTAAACATAGATGGATATTTAATATCTACTCAAGAAAGATCAAGCCTGTCTGAAAAAATTATAGGCATAGATTGGATTAGAGAAAGAGTCGCAAGTTCAAACTATATTCAAAGATGGTTAAAAAATATGATTTTTTATTATAAAAACATACTCGTTAACTTTTAATATATGGCAATAAATTACTATGCAATTATGATAAGATTTCTTATTTTATTGATTTTACCCTTATTATCCGCTGGCTGTTCTATTTCTAAAAATTTAAATTTTACTTTAGATAATGAAAAAAATGAGCAGTCAACTCTGGTTAATAATATAAACGCGAACAAAATGTTAGCTTCTACCACTGTTTTAAGTTATGCAGACGTTATTAATGAAAATTCTTTTATTCAAGAAAAAAATTCTGATGGTGAAATGGAAAAGCACAGTATTTATAGAGGAAAAAATGTACAATGGATGGGAAGGGTCGCTAATAGATATAGTCAAATTGATGGAATTAAATTTTGCATTATTGACGATAAGCACAAAAATGCAGATTCACGTGCAGATTGTGATTGGTTTTGGCTATTTCCAGTAAACTTAGCTACCGAAAATAGTCCCGAAAGACAGACTAACTGGGATGGTTTTTGGCCAAGTTACATGTTTAAAACATATTCTGGTCTTAATCCTGAAAAAATTGATTGGGATAAAGATACTTTTCTTATTTATGGGGAAATTGAGGATATTGATTTAGGTGTGGACGGCCTCAATAGACCAATACCGACAATAATTGCAACTAAAATAGAAAAAATAAATTAATTTTTTCTCACTTTCAAAAATTGACCAATCCTCAATAATTGGCTATAATTGGATATAGTTAATATATCCAATTAAATTTATGTCAAAAAACACTAATAAAACAACAGAAAAACATATAACTTCAGACAATTTTTCAAAACGGATTGAGAATATTCCAGCCAGCATCGTTTCTAAAATAGCTAAAATTGATGAGCTAAAGGGACGATGGATATCAGGCGCTCGCCTTAGCCCGCAAGTTCTAGGAAGATTGAAGCGGTCGGTTTTGATTACTTCAACCGGCGCATCTACTCGTATTGAAGGCTCTCGCCTATCCGACGCAGATATTGAAAAATTAATGCGAGGCATTAATGTACAAAAATTTACCAATCGCGACAAGCAAGAAGTTAAAGGTTATTATGAACTGCTGGAAAATGTTTTTAATTCATGGAAAGGCTTAAAGTTTAACGAAAGCCTAGTTAAGCATTTTCACAAAGAACTTCTGAAATACGCGGAAAAGGATCAAGGGCATCGTGGTGAATATAAAAAAGGAGAAAATAAGGTTCATATGATAGATGAAGCCGGACAGTCAATCGGCATTCTTTTTGATACCTCGCCGGCCTATCTTACTCCGGGCCAAATGTGCGACCTGACCGACTGGACGCAAAAAGCGCTAAAAGAAAACAAATATCATCCGCTATTGGTAATAGGCAATTTTTTAGTTGAGTTTTTAAAGATTCATCCTTTTTCTGATGGCAACGGAAGACTGTCTCGCGTACTTACAAATTTACTCTTATTGCATGCGGGCTATCAATATATGCCGTATGTTTCTCATGAAAAATTAGTAGAAGACAATAAACCAGACTACTATGTTTCACTTAGAAGAAGCCAAAAAACTATCGGCTCGAAAGAAGAAAGCATCACCGCCTGGCTTGATTTTTTCTTGGATATTGTTTTAAAGCAATCGCAAATGGCAGTTGAACTTTTATCCAAAGAAAATATAGAAAAAATCTTGTCAGAAAAACAGCTTATTATCTGGCAATATATTGAAAAGATCAAAGAAACCAGTACGGGCGATATTATTAAAAATACTCGCATAGCCAGGCCGACCGTCAAACAGGCTTTGGATGTTTTGCTTAAACTTAAAAAGATAGAAAGAATCGGACTTGGCAGAAGCTCTAGATACAGAAAAATTTAAAACAAATACGCTAAGGAGTTTTGGGCTTCGGGAATTCACCCCTAACCCCTCTTCCCGAAGCCCAAAACGAAAAAAAATTGAATTCTTTTTTAGAGCAATCCGCCTAAGGCGGATTAAAGGAAAACATGTACATCATATAACACGCTATATCCGGTTGCGGCTTTTTCGAAAGCCTACGCGCAAATTCTTTTTCGCTTCGCTCTAAAAAACTTCGGATATAGCGATACGTTGTCTGAAATATTTTTTCATCTTTGGTGGTAATTTTAGGAGTTTGGTGATATAAACAAAGAAAGAAAATTCGATTTTTAAATTTAAAGTTTTTCCGCTTCGCGGATTATTTGGGGGCAATTTTATTTTTTAATTCACAAAAACTATGCACAAATTTTACGAAGATCAGTATTTAACAGAAATCAACACAACTATCACGGGGGCATTTACCGAAAATGACCAGAACTGTGTTCAGGTCGCTGATAATATTTTCTACCCTCGTGGGGGAGGACAGAAAGGTGATAAGGGTACATTTGTCATCAATGGCTCAAATTATAATGTTACTGATACTTTAAAAGACCCCTACAACGAAGATGGCATTATCATAATAACGACCGAAAAGATTCCGGAAGATGTTAAAGGTCAAAAGGTGTTATGCAAACTTAACTGGGAATTTCGCAACAGACAGATGAAACTACACACTGCTGCTCATTTGCATCATTGCTTACTTGAAAAAACTGCTGGCAAGTCTTTGCCGTTTCCGAAAGTCTCAGATATTCAAGACGGCTTTGTTTTTAATAGATATGAAAGCGATGAAATAACGCTCGAGCTAGTTGAAAAAACGAATGAGGTTTTTCGTGAGGCTATTTCATCAGGGGCGGATGTTAAAACTTATCCTGATACTGAAAAGAAAGGATTTCGTTGGTGGGAATGTCTTGGTTACAAAATTCCTTGTGGCGGAACGCATGTTAAAAACATTTCTGAGATAGGCATAGTTGAGATTGAATATAATAAGAAGAAAGGCATGCCAACCATAAACATCAAACTCAAATAAAAAATAAAAAATTAAATTGCCCCCAAATAATCGTTTTGCCATTCGGCAAAACAAAAACTTTAAATTTAAAAATCGAATTTTCTTTTAGAACAAGCAAAGTTTGTGCCAATAAAATAGAAGATGAAAAAATACATCAGACAACACGGCACATGCGGCTCAAAAATTTTTCATCAGTTATATTTCAAGGAGTGAAAAATTTTCTCGACCCAAATTCGCTTTTCTCCGATAGGTGGTAATTTCAGGAATAGTGCGATAAAATAGGATTAAGCCAATTAACATAATTAATTCATTAAATCCGAAAAGCGAACTTCGCATACTCGGATACGTTATATGAAATATGCTTTTCTTTTTCGCCCGCTGTGGCGGGCGACACTTTTCTGTAATGAACAAATTTTATTTTTAATTATTTAGGGGGGGGTATATGGTGTTTTCTCCGCTCCGCTACGAAAACGATTTAATCAAATATTATGAATCCAGAAAAAAATATTTTAACCGCAATTGAAACGGAAACAAAAAAAGAGCGTCCTACCGCTATCCTTCTTGATATTTATGAAACAAAAGAACGAGGTGAAATATCTAAAATTCAAGGCACTCTATCAACGGCTTTAGAAGAATTGAATCATCTGGCAAGCTCAAATGGGAAACAAAAACTCCAAGAAAATCTTGATTGGCTTTTGAATAATAACAACCGCATTGATCTATACCAAATTACCGCGGTTCTGAATGGCGAAAATTATAATAGAGCCGACGAAGAAATGGGCGAGGCAAAAGCCAAACAACTCTTTGCTTATCAAAAAATTCAAGCCGCTCTTTCAGTCGCAGGCGAAATTTCACAACCCAATAGCGTTCAATTGATAGCTGATTTTATAGATATAAATCACGAAAATGTTTATTTGTGCAATACGGCAATTGATTCTTTAGGAAAAAATAAATCTCCTGAAGCAAGAAACAAAATGCTAAAAATAGCCGACGAACAAAAGTATGGCTATGAATTAAGAACAAGAGCCGTTTTGACTGGTTTAAGAGCGGGCATTCCATTTGAGGGCGAAAAAATTTCTACTTTGCTAAAACAATACATGACCGATTCGGGGGATAAAATCTGCCAAACAATGGGTACCTACAATATTATAGAAATAGCAGGTTTGCTTGCTGACCATCATCTATCCGCTGAAATTTTGGACAACTTACAAAACAGAATACAAAATTTCCCTCCAGAAAAAACTCAATGGTTTGAACGAGATATTGTTTCCACCAGATTGGCAGTACAAACTGGAGATAAAGAACGATATCTAGAAAAAACACTCTCTGCTCGACACTATACCGCAAAAAACGGAATAGTTTTTGGCTCGATCAAGCCCGATTTCAATTTTGCGGAATTTCTTGATCGCCACCGAGATAAATTTGATAAAATGGCTGGAGTTTTAGAACATTTAAACCAAGCTTTTAGCGCTGAACCAATTATGTACGTTGATATTAGCTCCGGCGACGCGAACGAGGCAGGGTGGACGCAAAATTCGATTTATTTTTCCAGCGACTATATCGAACATAGTCACGAAATTGGTGATCTATTACAGTCTACTGGACATGAGGCGTGCGAAAGGTGGCAGTCAAAAGGCTTTATTGATGTTCAGCTTTCTAAATACTATTTGCAACTCATGGGACAAAAATATCAGGGTTCGCAATTAGATAAGTTCCGGCTAAAGCATCGTATGAAAGATGAAACGAACGCAGGACATCCGTGGGATGGAGAACGTGAATTTATCGCCGAATTGGGAAGCACTTTATTGGTGGATCCGACCGTGAGTGACAAATTATTTGATCCGACAAAAGACCAAACAGCGCTTGAAGCATTAAATTATTTAAAAACTAAGTTAAATCTAAAAACCTAAATCAAATTTTATGTTTAGCGAAACACCACGTAATTTGGAAACAAATCTCAATTCATTTGGTTCAAGGGAAGAAACCACTCGATATATTTTAGAAAAAATCCCCGGATATACGGAATCGGAAATAGATAAACCGGTTGGTGACGAGCAATCAACGCTAAATCAATTTTTAACCAGAGCCAATAACGGAAGCGAATGGACTGACCCACATGGCTTTAAAATAAATGTGGTAGAAAATAAGTTTAAAATTACAATGAATTAATAAGGAGTCTTGGCTTCGGGGCATTCACCCCCAGCCCCTCTGCCCAAAATCCAAAACGGAAAAAGAAATTTGAAAATTTTTTAAAACAATTCCGACTGCTGTCGGAAAAAAGAAAAGGAATACATCAGCTAACACGGCATATCTGGTTACGGCTTTTTACAAAAGCCTCCACCCATATTTTACTCCGCTACGCTTCGTAAAACATCAGATATGCCGATACGTTATGCCGAAATATTGTTCTTTTAAAACAAATATTTTTAGGAAGCTGCTAAATCGGAAAGGCGTTTGTTAAAAAACAACCAAAGGAGGAAGGTATGACAAATGTAAACGCAGTACCCGCAGAAAACACCAATTTCCAGTTGCTGGTGGCGCTCGTGCCAGATATTGAGCAACGACTTGATGTAATGAGGAAAGAGCGACCTGAATTTTTCGAAGAGATTAGGCGTCGCGCAGTTGACACAAGGGAGGGCTGGACACCGCTCAGTTTTTGGCAAGGTGCTTTCTGAAAGTAGTCTTTCTTTATTAGGGAAGGTGGTCATTCCGCCTTCCCGCTTCCTAAAAGTATTTGTTTTATTTTGGCTAATCGCCAAAGGATAACGCCCAAAAAAGCAATACATCCGATAACACGGAATATCCGGTTCCACCTATCAATAGTAACTCTCTAATTTTATGTTTAAATATCAAAAAGAAATACCGGATATATTTTACGCGGGAGGAATAATATTTAATCCGAAGGATAAAACATTCTTACTTTTATTTCGTGGCGGCAATACTAAAGCGGTTACGCTTTTATACCAATCCACAAACTTAAAAAATACGAAATTTGTCCGCGTTCCTACAATGATATTAAATTATTTCTTGGAAAATAAAATTAAAGCATAACCGTGAAATTCGCTCTTTTTTTACAGTTTTTCACGGTTATCTTGACAAAAGAGTGAAAAGGGTATAAAATAAACTTAGATTATTCAATTTTCTTATACTTTTAATTATGGCAAAAGTATTACATATTTTTAACACAATCTCTCGTTTAAGAGAACGCTATTATACTGCGTCTGTTGGCAAACAGGCGCTGTTAAAATTATTGAACGAGGCGGAGGTGGCCGAACAGGTATATAACTCTAACGCCATTGAAAACAGCACTCTTACTCTTGAGGAAACAGAGAAAATACTTTTGCAAATAGATTTGGACAGATATATCACTGAACGAGAAATTTTTGAGGCAAAAAATCTCGCGCAAGTTGTATCATATATTGACAAAGGAGCTAAGGAGCAAGAGCTTACTCTTGAGGTAATTTTATCACTTCATAAAATGTTGATTTCAAATATTCGTGACGATATTGCCGGGAGGTTTAGAAAAGACAATGAATTTGTGCGTGTCGGCAGTCATATTGCTCCTAACCCCAAAGAAGTGGCGGGTCGTCTGAAAAAAATGTTGTCCGAGTATAATGCTGCGAGTCATGAAAATATAATTAAAAGGATAGCGGGATTGCATCTTGCTTTTGAATACACTCATCCATTTTGCGATGGCAATGGTCGCATTGGGCGTGTTATAAACAACTATTTGTTAATACGAGAAGGGTTTGTTCCAATAAACATAAAATTTATTGACAGAAAGAAATATTACGAAGCGTTTAAAGAATTTGATGAAAAAGGCGCGACTACTATTATGGAAGAAATAGTAGGAAAAGCGCTTACCAACAGTTACCACAAGAGGCTCGCGTATCTGGAGGGCGCGCATATTATGACGCTCGCGGAATACGCGAAAATAAATAAAATATCACACTCTAATTTGATTAATAAGGCAAGCCGCCAAACAATAGAGGCCTTCCTTGAAAAAGGTGTGTGGAAGATAGGCGTCGCGCAAAAAAAATAGCATGAATGAAAAGGAATAACGATTTTATTAATCTTAAAACCGCTTAACTCTAAAATCTAACGGTTGGATAGCCAAATGAAGAATAAAATTTTAATCATATCGGCAGTATTGTTTTTACTGATAATATCAGTTGGCATTTATTGGCTCAAAAGAGGCGACGGCTGTTTTACCCGGCCGCCGTTTTATAATTGCCATGTAGAGAATAAATTTGATGATATTGATATTAAATGGATAACTTATCAAAATGAAGAATACGGTTTTGAAATAAAGTACCCGGAAAAATCAATTCACGGCAAATATTGGACCGGCTTGCCGGAAGGCATGACTGATTCTGACGCGCTAATAGCCAATAAAATTTTTGTCAAAGACAATAATTTTTACCTTAATCAGGAATATGAACAGAGATTTGATTGGCAAAGCGGCCAGTTTATTAAAACGCAAAATACTTTCATACCGGAATATAAAGGTGAAGTTAATTATGGATTTCCTTGGCATATTATTGTCTTGGATATTGATAATGAAAATGAACTGGATAAATTAATAAAACAAAAATACGGGGAGGGCTGCAATTACCAAGAAAAATATGAAACAAATTTTTCCGGCACATATGATGTAAAAATAAAGGGTGATGGAAAAGATATGAGTTCAACAAAATGTCCGATAAATTATAAATACCACCTGAAATATAGCTCTGTATACAAAAAAGCCGCCTTTTGGCACGCTGGCCAGGAATGCATTTTGGGCTTAAGCTTTGATGATTGTTATGATCAAAAAATTTCCGACTCTTTTCATTTTATTGACTAAAAAATAAAAGCCATGAAAATTTTATTGGCGGTTTATATTGCGGTAAATTTTTACGGGCTTGGAATGTTGCTCCTTGCTTTTGATTAAAATAATTAATAAAATTATGACAGTACAACAAATATTTTATATTTCAATTGTTTTATTATTTATATCGCTGTTTTTGTATAAAAAAAAGAAGTTTATGATCAGAAAAGCGGACAAGCTGATTATGGTTTTGGGAGCTTTAGTTTTAACTTCGTTATCCTTGTTAGTTATAGTTAAGAAAATCGGCGGTACGATTATGCAGACCGTCCATGGCTGGCCGCATTTTTATTTAATACATTATATCCAGGATGTAGTTGACGGAATCTTAATCGGGAAATGGAATTTTATTTCAGGCGGTTTATTCATGTATCCGCTTGTAAATTTTATTTTTTATTTGTCTATTATTTTGTTTTTTTATTTAATTGTTCGCTTATTCACGCAATCAGAAAAAAAAATAACTTTTGTTTTGCTGGCAATTATTATAGTGTTATCAACTTTGCTAATTGCATCTCAAAAAATAAAAGAGTTATATATCAAACATGAAATTAAAGAGGCGAATTATTGCCATGTTGATTTGGACTGTAAAGATGCTGGGAATAAATGTCCTTTTGGTTGTTCTGCTTATGTAAATAAAAACGAAGCAGCACGAATTAATCGTCTGTTTAATTCATTTCATTCGAATTGTACTTATGGTTGCCTACTTTGTGCAAATTTGAATATCAAGTGCGAGAATAATAAATGCAAAACCGTTTGCGAGCGATAAATATAAAAATGTAAACTAACTAAGAATCATAATGCTTAATAAGGAGTTTAAAATTATTTTATCTTCATCACTCTTTTAAGCAAACGGATTATAATGCATAAGCGTCTTTTAATTTCTTTTATTATGTATTCGCCTTGCTTTTTAAATGTGTTTTTTCGCCCAACCGCGTTATAAGCATGCCGATCGGCCAGACAAGCTTTAACAGCCGATACTGCCATGCCGGATGCCATTTTTTAAAGTATTTCAACATTGAATCGCGGAAATATTTCTGCGTTTTGCCGCGGGGCAATTGTTTAAAGCTTTGGCCCACATAATCAACGCACTCGGCCGCGGGCGTATGCCAAACTTCTCCTTTTTTTTCATAAACCTGCCGGCAAAAATCAACTTCTTCAAACCAAAGAAAATACCGCTCATCTAATAACTCCCCTTCTCCTTCACGAGGAGAGGGTCGGGGTGAGGTCCTTCGCAACATAAAAAACCCTCCGCGCACCGAGTCAACTTTCGCATCTTTGCTGTAATCAAAATCAACTCGCAAATATTTATCCAATACATTTGGGAAAATATGCGGCAGTTTTAAAACAATCGCCAACTGATCCCAAACTGTTGGAAATTTTCTTACATGTTTTATTGTATTGCCCTGTTCGTCTATAAGACGGCAGCCGGCAACCGATGCCTGTTTGTTCTCCCGCATCCATTTTACCATATTGCTTAAAGTGTCCGGCAGAACAACGCGCATATCCGGATTAAGCAGTAAAATAAACTCTCCTCGCGCCTGTTTTATCGCCTGATTGTTCGCTTTGGCAAATCCCAAGTTTTCCGCGTTAGCGATTAACTTCACCCCGTTAAATGAAAATTCATTTTTTACCATTTCCGCGGTTCCGTCTTGGGAATTATTATCCGCGACAAACATCTCAAAGCTTACATCTCCTTCGCTCTTAAACAAAGCCAATAAATTTTCTCTTAATTTTTCTTTTACGTTCCAAGAAACGATGATTATGCTTAAATCCATACAGCCAAAAATTTTTAATTTTTAATTTTTAATTTATTTTTGTCTTATTATTATTTCTTTTTTTATTTTCCATAAATTTAATAATTCCCCTAACAAATACTGTTCAAATAATAAAATAAAAATAATCATTTTTATCTCATACCAAATTATTGCCAGTTTATTCCAAAAACTCTGCAATTTCCAATACTTGATGAAAATTATCTGTTGATGCAGGAACGCCCATTTTTTCACTTGCCTGCTTTTGCCTTTGCGGTTAAACGCAACTTGCAAATCGCCTTCGCCTTTGCCGTATGTTGTTCGATCGTGATAAATTACCGCGTCCGCGACGCATTTTGATCTATATCCGGCTAAAAATAATCTGTAAGCCAAATCGCAGTCTTCTTTATACATAAACATCAGCTCGTCAAAATATTGATCGCCCCCCTTCGCAAGGGGGAGGTGGGGGGGATTAATCATTACTTTTTCCAACACGCTTATGCGATACATCGCCGCCGCGCCTGACGGGCCTAAAATTTCCGCATTGTTAAACTGCCCTTTGTCAAACTTGTTCTGGCCCAAATCAAAAAATCTCAAACCGGATTTCACTTTAATTCCGCAACTGTCAATTATGCTTGTTTTTTTGTTGTTTTCAAAGTTCCATTTTAATATTTTCGGGCAAACCGACCCCAAACCGCTATCTCCTTCCAATACTTTTACCATTTTTTCAACCGCGTCCGGTTCCAAAACCATGTCCGGATTCAACGCCAAAAAATATTCCGCGCCGCCGCCTTTTGCCTTATTTATCAATCTATTAAAGGCCGCCGCGAAGCCCAAATTGCCGTTTCCGCGCGCAATCTCAATTTCAGGATAATTATTCCTGATATATAGCGCATTTTCGTTTTCCGCCTCTTCCGTATTGTCAAAAACCAAAATATTAAAATCTTTAAAAGTCTGCCCCTTTAAACTGGATAAAAAATAAGGCAAATACTTTGCCGTAGATTTGCCGTATGTGATAAAGCCGATTGTTAGCGCGTAACTCATAATTTTATTCTACACCCTGCCCTAAAGGGCGGTAGAATATTAAATAACTAATTTTTCCTGCATTTTCTCCTTCGCAAAATTCTGCGCGCGCAATAAGCTGTCAAAAGTTCCGGCGTCAATCCATTCGCCGTTCACCATCGCCACTTCCAGCTCGCCTTTTTTTAAATACCAATTATGCAGCTCCGTAATTTCCAGCTCGCCCCGTTCGCTCGGTTGAACTTGTTTGGCCGCTTCAACGACCCTGCTGTCGTAAATATACAAGCCGGTGATGGCGTAATCGCTAATCCACTCTTTCGGCTTTTCTTCAATTTTCACGGCTTTCATATTGCAGTCAAACCGCACCACGCCGAATCTTTCCGGATCCGGAACTTTCTTGGCGAATACTTTTCCTCCCGATTTGAAATTTTTTATATCTTCGCTGAAATCATCTTCAAAAATATTATCGCCTAAAATCATCGCGACATTGTCATCATCAATAAAATTTTCGCCGATAAT
Source organism: Patescibacteria group bacterium (assembly GCA_018896595.1). Classification (GTDB taxonomy): domain Bacteria; phylum Patescibacteriota; class Patescibacteriia; order Patescibacteriales; family VMTK01; genus JAHIME01. The sequence goes on along the minus strand of JAHIME010000023.1, from coordinate 32,044 downwards.
AAAGGCCTCGGCCAGGCCGCGCGGCTTGTCCTGAATTTCATAAGTGAATTTTACGCCGAATTCCCTGCCCGAGCCGAGCAAATTTAAATAATCCCCGGCCCGCTCCGGCGCGACAATAATTAATATTTCCTTAATACCGGCTTTAATCAAGGTATTCAAGGGATAATAAATCATCGGCCTGTTATAGACCGGCATAAGCTGTTTGCTTGTTACTTTGGTGCAAGGCCGCAGCCTTGTCGCAGATCCTCCTGATAATATTATTCCACGCATATATTTACAAATTTTTAATTTTTAAATACTCCCTCAACGCTTCTTGCCAACTCCTAAGCTGTTCAAATTTTGTGTTCAGCAATACCGAATAGCTCGGCCGCTTGGCAGGACGGGGAAATTTGTCTCCGCTCACCGGATTAACCGTGATATTTATGCCGGCAATTCCAAACAGCTCTTTGGCCGCTTGATACCAGGCGCAAGGCCCTTCGTTTACTATATGATAAATACCGTAACCCATATCGCTTTCAATCAATTTTCTGGTCGCTTTCGCTAAATCCGGCGTATAGGTAAAGCAGCTCATCTCCTCGTCAACGACATCCAATACTTCTTTTTCTTTGGCCAGCTTAAGCATTATATCAAAAAAACTCGGCTTGGCAACCTCGCTTTCGCCTTTTGGCCCGAATAGTTTTGAAGTTCTGATTAAATACCATTTCAGCCCTTTGCCGCTCCGGCTGATTAATTCCCGTTCGCCCATAAATTTTGATTCGCCGTATTTATTTACCGGATCAGGATTGTCATCTTCTTTAAAACCGCCCTGTTTCTTAATTCGTTTTATTTGTTCGCTATTTGTTTTATTCGCGTGTCCGCCAAAAACATAATCGCTTGAATAATGGACTAAAATTGAATTTACGCTGATTGCGGCCTCGGCCAGATATCCCACCGCCTGGCAATTTAATTTTTTCGCCAATTCAAATTCATTTTCGTCTTCCTCGCATTTATCAACAGCGTTGTAGGCGGCGGCGTTGATAATAATATCCGGCTTTATGTCGCTTACTTTTTTATAAATCAATTCTTTGTCCGTAATATCTATCTCTTCTCTGTCCCAGGCGATAACCTCATTTTTTTTGCTAAAAACCTTGATTAATTGTCCTCCTAAATTGCCTTTTGCTCCTAAAATTAAAATTTTTTTCATAAAATGTTATGAATTATGCGATTTTAACCTCCTCCACCATTCTTGATTATTTTTATACCATTCCACGGTTTTAGTCAAGCCACGGTTAAAATCCATTTCCGGCCGCCAGCCCAGCTCATCTTTCGCTTTACTGATATCCATGGCATAGCGGAAATCATGGCCCGGCCTGTCAACCACATATTCAATCATCTCTTCCCCCTTATTCATTAATTTTAAAATCTTTTTGGTTATTTCCAAATTAGTTAATTCATTGCCGCCGCCCAGGCAATAAGTCTCCCCTATTTTGCCCTTATGGATTACGGCATCCACGCCGGCGTTATGGTCGTCAACATAAATCCAATCGCGGATATTTCGGCCTTCCCCGTAAACCGGAACTTTTTTCTCGTCTAACAAATTTGTTATGAATAAGGGAATTATTTTTTCCGGAAATTGGTATGGTCCGTAATTATTGGTGCAATTAGATATGGTAATCGGCAGTTTATGGGTGTGATAATAAGCGCGGACAAGATGATCGGACGATGCCTTGGAAGCGCTGTAAGGACTGCGCGGGTCATAGGGAGTATTTTCATTGAATTTAGCATCATCCGGTTTCAGCGAGCCAAAAACCTCATCGGTGGAAATATGATGAAATCTGATACCGCCGGCGTTTTTCGCCGCGTCAAGCAAGACTCGCGTACCCTCAACATTTGTCCTGATAAAATCACTGCTATTTAAAATAGAGCGGTCAACATGGGATTCGGCGGCGAAATGGACGATTAAATCAACGGCTTTGACTAATTCATTCACCAGCGTGGCATCGCAGATATCCCCTCTTATAAATTGATAATTTTTATTATCTTCAATATCTTTCAAATTTTCCAAATTTCCCGCGTAAGTTAAAACATCCAGATTGATAATTTTATCATCTGGATATTTTTTAAGCCAATAATGTATAAAGTTGCTCCCTATAAAACCGGCTCCTCCGGTTACCAATATTTTCATAAATTATCTTATACAACTCTTAATTTTCCTCAACGCCTCTTCCGCTTCCCCTTCTTTGTATTTGCTTTGAGGCCATAGTCGCAAACCATCGCCTTCAGTTCTGGGAATTATATGAAAATGAATATGCGGTATAATCTGCCCCGCCGCCGGATCATTATTCACATTGGCGTTATAACCGGCAACGGCTAAACCGTCTTTTATGGCCTTGCCGGCCTTTTTTACGGTTTTAATCAGTTTGCTCAGCTCGTCTTCCGGAATATCTTCCATATTAACAAAATGTTTTTTGGGAATCACTAAAATGTGGCCGCAACTGACAGGCGCGATATCCAAAAATGCCAAAGTATCCTCGTCCTCATAAACCTTGTGGCTGGGAATTTCCCCGGCAACTATTTTGCAAAAAACACACATATATTTTACAGTTTTTCCTGTATCTGCTTCAAACACTCTTCCGCTTCGCCCTCGGAATAGCCGCTCTGCGGCCATCTGCCCAAGCCGTCGCCTTCTTTTCTCGGCACTAAATGGAAATGGACATGGGGCACATGCTGGTTGGCGGCGTCTTTATTGTCCAAAAGAATGCTGTAGCCTTTTACGCCCAAACCTTCCATTACGGCTTTGCCGATTTTTTTCATTACTGTTACCATGGCGCAAAGTTCGCCGTCATCTAAGCTTTCAACATCGGAAACATGGATCTTTGGCACGATTATGGTGTGGCCGGGATGGATTGGCAAGACGTCCAAAAAGGCGCAAACCTTATCGTCTTCATAGACTTTATAGCTTGGCAAATCGCCCGCTATAATTTTACAAAAAATACAGTCCATAGTTTAGGGATTAGGAATTAGGGATTAGGAATTAGGTTTTTGCAACCTAATTGCCTAATTAACTAATTGCCTAATTAACTAATAAATTATTTTATATTATATTTGGAATTATCCACCTTCTCCCATCTGATTTCGTCAACTTCTTCCTGTTTATTTTCGCCTTTATATAATTTATCCGGCAGATTAACGCACCAACCGTCTTTATCGCCGACGCATTTGTAGCCGTGTACCACGCCCGGCGGAACGATAACCATTGTCGGATTATCTTCTCCAGCTTCTATTTTAGTATGTTCGTCTTTTGTTTCGCTATTTTCTCTGCGATCCCAAAGATGCAGTTCAAAATTTCCCGGACCGGCAAACACAAAACAGTCGCTCTGATAAACATGCTCATGCGGCCCGCGGACAACGCCCGGCTTTGTCACGCTTATATAGCTCATTGCCGGCTGGTATTTGTCTTCGTCGCGGCGGTAAATTTCCGCCAGCCAGCCGCGCTCGTCATCGTATTTATTAAGCTTCTTTATTGTAACGCCCTTAATCATAGTTATTATTTACTCTATCGGCCGCTAATACTATTATACTAACTATCAGCCAAAATATCAACACCCAATTAATATTGATATAAGCCAAAACAACACCGGGCCAAGCTAATTCAAGCGCGCAAAAAATAATTAAAGCGGCTGTGAGAGTGTAGAATAGTTCTTTGGAAATTAAATAAAACATATTTATTAAATATTCAACTTTATTGATTATTAATATATTGGATGTTGATTGAATGTTGTATGTTGTATATTGAATATTAAAATTTGTTTCTTTTTAAGTTTAATTTTGATTAGTAAAAGTATTTTTTATTCTCTTTAATAATGTTGTTCCCTCCAGCTCTATCTTTATCTCTCTAACTTCAACCCAATCTTTAATCTCATCATCCGCTCTAAGTCCGGGAATGGAAATTAAAAAATTATATCGGCCTTGCTCGCGATACGCTCCGCTTAAATCAAATTCCGCTTGAGCGATTTTCCAGCCATTTTCCTCCGCCGGCATTTCGTATTTTGCCAATATGTAATTTACGCTATTTATATCCAATTTGCCGTCAACTTTTTTAAAGGCGGGATTGATAAGAGCTTCTTCGCTAAAACCGAACACGCCGTCGCCGGCCAATATCACATCGTCCTTTTCCAGCTTGATTTCTTTAACACCCTGCCCGGTTTCAATATTAAACTGCTTGTAGGTTTGATTAATATCCAATTCATTATCGCCGATTTTAATTTTCTGCAAACTCCCGGGATTAACGGTCTGCGCGCTTATTTCATTGCTGTCGGTAAATAAACCAATGTTTTTGGCGCCCGCGCCGGCAAGCCGAATTTTTGCGGCAAAAGACAGCTTGCTTTGTTTTGTTGTTATTTCCTCGGTAATTACATCATCATTCGCCCGCAATTCCACTTTATAAACTCCTTCGGGCAAATTCGCGGCTTTTAAACTCAGCCGCCTTGTTGCGCTTTCTTTGCCGCTGTCGTTGGCAATGCCGTCATCGTCCAAATGCCTTGTGTCAATTATTTGATTGCCGTAATACAGGTTTAAATCAATCGGATCGCTGTCTTTGTTTTTATTAATATCAATAAAATCAAAAGTGAAATCCAAATCCTCGTCCTTGATATAAGTGTAAAATTGGTAAGCGCCGCGCACAGCCGGAACGGTCGGCTGATTTTCCGCGGACTTTTTATAATCCCGCAATAAATATTCCATGTTTAAATCGCGATTATACAAAGCTATTTCGCTGTTTTGCGGCGGTTTGTTTAAAAAATCTTCAATACTGCCGTACAGTGTCGTACTGGCTGAATCGTTTCTCTGCAATAATATCAAGCCGTTTTCATTTTTAACATCCCATACATAAGCCAGCCGGCCAATGATTTTATTTTCAATCGGCTGCAAGTCATAGCGCCAAATTATTTTATCGGCCAGAACACCCGCTTCAATAATCGGCGGCGCGTCTTCCGACTGCCTGTATTTCAATGTCAATTTCGCTTTGTCAAACCGCCTCGCCGTTCTTAAGGAAAAATAAACCGGATCGCCGATAATAACGCGGGATAGCGGCATCTCGCCTTCAATAGGCATTAACCTCTCTTCCGGCGTTAATTTCCCGATAAAATAACTGCTCTTCGTAAAATCGGCAACATAGCTGATTTTTCCGCTTGGCGCCGCGGCCATATATAAAAGCCAGCCGGTAACGCCGGCTAAAATCAGCCACAAAAATATCCTGATTTTAACAGTAAAATTTTTCATTGCTCTAACAGGCTTTGAATTTCCTATATTCCTCTTCAATATAATTTTTAATCTCGCTTTTAAATCTTTCCGCTGAAAACTTTTCGGCATGCCGGCGAATCGCTTCCGGATTATATTTTTTGTTGTCAAAATTTTCAACCGCTTCGCGCAAACTATCCGCTGTCTGGCCGTTAAAAAATTCTCCGGTAAAATTCTCAACCACTGTTTCCAAGGCGCCTCCTTTTCCGTAAGCGATAACCGGCCGGCCCGAGGCCATGGCTTCAACAGCCGTGATGCCGAAATCTTCCTCCTGAGGATGAATAAAGGCCTGGCACTTGCTGTATAATTCCGCCCTGATATTATCGTCAACTCTGCCTAAAAATTCAATATTGCCGCAGCCGGCCGCGATTTCTTTCAATCTCGGCAAATCAACGCCGTCGCCGAAAATTTTCAGCTTCTTGTCAAGTTTTTTAAACGCTTCTATCACCAAGTCAACTCTTTTGTAAGGCACCAGCCGGCTGCCTGTTAAAAAATAATCTTCCGGCTCCGGGGAAATGTAAAACTTGCCAATTTCCACGGGAGGATAAATCACCGTTGAGCCGCGCCTGTAATACTTTTTTATCCTGCGCTCCACCGCACGCGAATTGGCGATATATTTATCCACCCGATCCGCCGCCAATTTATCCCACATCCGTATATAATTCAAAACAAAAGAAATGACTTTCTTGAAATATTTATTATATTTTAATTCATTGATATATTGGTGGGTATCGCTCCATAAATATCTTGTAGGCGTATGGCAATAGCAGATATGCAAGGCGTCGGTTGGGGTAATCACTCCTTTGGCAAAGGCGCTGGCGTCGGAAATAACCAAGTCATAGCCGCTTAAATCAAAAAATTCAACCGCCATGGGCATAAACGGCATATACCACTGGTAATGCTTAATCCCGCCGGGCAATTTTTGTATTACCGAAGTTTCAATATGCTTATTTTTAAAATACTTATCGGCATTTTTCTTTTCATAAAGCAAAGTATAAATAGGCGCTTCGGGAAATAAATCCGCGAGCGCTTTTAAAACTTTTTCCGCCCCCCCGTCTTGGGCAAGGTGGTCATGTATTAACGCTACTTTCATTTATTAGAAATTATCCGCCCGAGGCGGATCAGCCTTGGGCTGAGAAATTAGAAATTTACTCTGCCTTCCTCTCCCTTAACACCGCCAGCGGCGTCCTGAAGAGTATTGACAAATCCAGCAGAAGAGACCAGTTTTCAATATAATAAACATCTAATTTCACCTCGTCTTCAAAAGTCAAATCGCTGCGGCCGGAAATCTGGGCCAGCCCTGTTATTCCGGGTTTTATCGTTAAAGCTTTTTTATGATGATGCTCGTATCTTGCCGTCTCTAATGTCATATGCGGCCGCGGACCGACTAAACTTATATCGCCTTTTAAAACATTAAATAATTGCGGCAATTCGTCAATACTCCATCTTCTGATAAATTTTCCCACTCTTGTAATGCGCGGATCGTTTTTTATTTTATGCAGAGGATCGGCCGATCTTGTATTTATTTTTTCATCAACGATTAATTTATTAAGCACTTCATTCCCTTCTTTTGTCGCGTTCGGCCCTTCACCGTCGCATAAATGAGCAACCATGGAACGAAATTTATAAAATAAAAATCTTTTATTATACTGCCCGGATCGATAATCCAAATAAAAAACAGATCCTTGCGAATCCAATTTTATGCAAAGCGCTGTTATGATTAAAACCGGGAATAAAATAATTATTAATATTATTGAGGCCGCTATATCAAAAATTCTCTTAATAATCCTTCCCCAGCCGTCCAACGGCGTTTTTTTAACTTCAACAATGGGAATGCCGGCGATTTCCGCGACCTCTGTTTTTAAAACTTTCGCGCCAAGCAAATCAGCGGCGTACTTGAAAGTTAAATGATGGTCATCGGCAAAATCATACAGGCGCAAAACTTCCGCCTTGCTTAAGCTGGGATCGCTTTGCATAATTTCATCAACTTCTTTGGTTTTTAAAAATTCCGCCAATTCCTGGGCTGTTTCAATGCTAAAATCGCGCAAGCGCTTAACGACTTCATAGCCGGAATTCTTTTTGCTGGAAAACTCGCGGATTAAATTATCAGTCGTCTTGCTGTTGCCCACCAAAACCACTTTATGCGCGCCTATGCCGTATTTGAACAAAGCCCGCTGGATTAACCGGACTAAGCCGCGCGCGGCGCTGATATAGATTATGGCGAGCAGCCAGCCGGCCAAAACAATAAAACGGGAATCAAACAATTCCCGCCTGACAAAAATTAAAATGACAATCAACATTAGGCCGGTGGAACAGGCCAATATGACTTTATATATTTCATTAATTAACCTGCGCGCGCCTTTTACGGCGTAAAGTCCGGCCAAAGCGAAAATAATAAGCCAGAGAAAAGCGATAATAAAAACAATTTTTAAATACCCTGAAAATTGCAGGTTAAAAATTACCGGCCTTAACTGTTGGAAAAACTCGGCGTAACGGATATAATAAGCTGAAACGCCGGCCAACACTATCATTAAAAAATCCAGAGGGACGAGAAGAAAAGAAAAAAATAATTCTGATCGCTTCATAAAAAATCTACAAAATTAAATTCCACTAATATCAAGGCAAGCTATAAGCCGGATTCTGTATCCCGCAATGGGACGATAGCCATTTATCTGGGCCTAAAATTGCTTTTAGGCTCATGCGAGCCACTTTTCATCTTCCGGCATCGCCGAAAGGTTTGCTCTTGCTCCAGGCAGGGTTTGCCGCGCGCGCTCTGTCGCCAGAGGGCGAGTTAAGCAGCATAAATTAAGGATATCCTTAGTAATTTATACACCTTAACACTTTTCACCTTTGCTCCGGTAAAACCGGAGTAGTATTGTCTCTGTGGCACTTTCCCTAATCCTAAAATCAAATATCAAAAACGATATTTGAAATCCAAACCGGTGGGTATTACCCACTGCCGCGACCCTGCCCCTAATAAGGGACAGGAGGAGTCCGGACTTTCCTCTCCGGTATAACCGGAGCGGCTATCCGCTTGCCCTGATATTAGTAAAATTTATAATGTGCTAACGAATATTATAATATCATTAAAGCGGATAAAAGTCAAGATAAATTTTGCCTTTTAATTTGAACAAAAAAAATATTATTTGCTAAATAATTTTATTATTTATATAATAACATAAACGGAGCGTGGTATAACGGTTATTACGCAGGGCTGGGGGTCCTGTGAACCGGGTTCAATTCCCGGCGCTCCGACCAATCAAAATAAAAAAGGGCAAACGCGTTTTTTGCGTCTGCCCTGATATTTAGTCTATTTTTAATTTTTAAGCCGCTTTTGCCGCTCTTTTTTTGTTTTTTTTTGGACTTATGCAAGCCCAATTGAACCCTGATTGAACAAACTTTCCTCCGATGCCGCTTTTGCTTTATCTCTGTCAGCCTTATAATGCGGCTTGCTTTCTTTGCCGCATTTCTTACAAACAAATTTCTCATCTTTATCTTGCGCGACATCGCCTCCACAATGCTGGCAAACAATTAAAGTCCTTCCCATTTCCAGCTTTTTCTTTGTTTTAGTCAAGCCGGTAAAACTAACATTCCCTTTTCTTACAAAAGTACCTTTTTTCATTCTCTTCCCTCCTCCCTTAAATTATTTTAAAGAACAAAATAGAACAAAATAAAATCGGCCCCCGAGCAAGGAGGCCGATTTTTGTTTTCCCTAGTGAATTTTAACTTAGAATGTTAAAACACCACAAAAAATCAGTCTCCTTTGGGAGCCAAAGAAGAAGCTAAAAAAGAAAAAACCGATTTTTTGCAGTGTTTTGATCATAAAAAATATTAATAATGCTACCTGTGGATAATTATAGCAAACCTACCGAGAAAGTCAAATTTTTTATCCACAACAAAATAATAAAATAAAAAAGGGAAGGGGAAAGATGTCTTTCTTTCCCCTTCGAAAGAATGCAAGCCGGAAACCTTGCAATGTTTTTGCAAGGGAGAAATTACTCCATACGGGTTTACCGCGGCTTGCATTTTTTGCAATCGCCTTATAAAAAAGCAAGAATATTATCTATCGTATCTCTTGTCCGAGGGATTACTTGATTGGTGATAACCCGCATTCTATACCGCAGTTTTTCTTTTTTAACCACAGGTACGCGCGGATTTCCTAATTTCTGTTGAATCCGCTTAAGTTCTGTTAAATGACTATCCATCTTGCTTTGTAGTTTGTAATACTTTTCATAAATTTCTACGCCATCTATTCCGCCAACATCCATAACAACCTCCTGTTGATTTAAAATCAATTTAATAAAAATAAATTACAAACCTTTTTATAATTTTCGCCCCCTTTCTTTATTTTATTTAAAGAACATTTTAAAACCGCCCTTGGTTTTTCTTGGGCGGCTTTTGTATTTTATCTGATTTCGCGATAATCTATAATTTAGCCGCCCAAAGTTCAACCAAAATCAAAATAATGCCCGGCAAGACAAAAACGGCAGTTAACATAATTGGTTGAATTGCTTGAATGGCTTTCTGCATACTTCTTATATTATAAAGCAATATCTATTTATGTCAAGATTTATAATTTTAGCTAATATTACAATAAAAATATTTCAATAACAACTTCTCTTACAATTTTTCCACAACAACCCTTAATATTCCATTAAACTTTCTTCAACTCTTTTATAAACGCAAATATCATCAATGCCGAACCAATGATTGATCTCATGCTCGGCTTCCTCCGGAGTTTCTGAAGCATGTAAAATATTTTGGACAGCCCGCTTGTCGCGGTTAGCCGCTGCCGCGCTATCGGCGCTAAAATCGCCTCTGATAGTGCCCATTTCAGCCAAAGCCGGCATTGTATTGCCCGCCATTTTTCTCACCAAATCCACCGCGTGATTTCCTTGAATCACCGCCTTGACCAATGGCGCGGAAGTCATATAATTAATCAGCCATTTGCGCACCTCTTTGCCGATTTTTAATGTATCATCCGTACCCATTTCTTTAATTAAATCATAACCGTATTTTTCATAAGTTGCCTTGGTTTTTTCTCCCAGCCTATTGATCCATTTCTCATCTTTTGGATAATGATTATCAATTTGCTCGCGTGTCGGCTGGAACATTGATAAGGCGATTATTTTTAAATCCGCTCTTTCTATTCTCTTTAAAATTTCTCCGATTAACCCTCTTCTTACGCCATCGGGCTTAAGCATTAAAAATGTTTTTTCTTCTCTTGGATGCGCCATATAATTTAAACTTAACAAAAATTCCGAATATTCGGAATTCATAATTATTAAAATTATTAAAACGCTTATTTCAAATACTCTTTAACCTTGTCGCTGAATTGCGTCGGAGTTAAATTCGCTTTGACCAAATAATCTTTCGCGCCCAATGCTTTGCCCTTTTGCTTGTCTTCTTCGGTGCCTAAATTCGTAAGCATGACTATCGGAATGCTTTTGGTCGCTTTATCCTTTTTTAGCGCCTCAAGGACGGAAAAGCCGTCTAATTGGGGCAGGATTACGTCAAGCATAACCAAATCCGGCTTTTCTTCTTTGGCCAATTTAACGCCGTCAACGCCGTTTTTAGCGATTACCATCTCATAACCGACGCTTTCAAGCTTTATTTTGTACATTGAAATAAGCATCTCGTCGTCTTCAACCAACAAAATTTTCACCTTGTCTTTCGGCATAATATTTTTAATTTATTTTATCACTATTTATTATACCATTTCAACAAAAATTAGCAAGTAATTATTTAATATTTTCTCCGTCGCTGATTATCTTAACCGTCCCGTCCAAATCCGTGCGAAATACCCGCGCTCCTGTTTTTTCCAGTCTTTTTATTACCCTAAGGCTGGGATGCCCGAAATCATTGTCTTTGCCGACCTGTATAACGGCGATTTTCGCTTTAACTTTTTCCAAAAACTCTTGGCTGTTTGAAGCGTCAGAGCCGTGATGGCTTACTTTTAGAACATCGGCGCTCAAATCAGCGCCGCTTTTTACCAATTCCCGCTCAACCTCGGTTTCTATATCCCCTGTTAATAAAAATCCGGTCCGGCCGTATATTAATTTTATCACAAGCGAACTGTTGTTTAAATTATCCACCGCTTTGCCCAGCAAGCTTAATCGGGGATAAATAATCCGCAGTTCGCAATCCTCACCCAATTTTACCGTCTGCGGCCTGTCAATAATAACCAAGGGGACTTTATTTTCTTTTATCAATTCAAGCCAAGCTAAATAATTCGGCGCGCTATGGACTACCCCGGTGTATAAGATTTTTTTGACATTATATCTTTTCATTACATCTATCAAGCCGGCAACATGGTCATCATGCGGATGCGTTAAAATCATTAAATCAATCCGCCTGTCCCACCAGGGCAGATTTTTTGCCAATTCGCTAAGTACGGCGTTGTCCGGGCCGCCGTCAATTAAAATATTTTGGCCAAAAGGAGTTTTAATTAAAATCGCGTCCCCCTGGCCGACATTTAAAAAATCAACTTCCAAATCGCCGCTCGGATTATAAAAAAGCCAGAAAACAGGAATAACGGCTATCGCGGCCGCTATTCCTAAAATCAACAAAATTATCTTTGCCTTTTTAATCATTTTTCAACGATTATTTTAAAACGGCTTGAAGCAATTCCGGAAATTCTTCTGTCCCCATATCTGACGGGCACCCATGAATCACGATGCAGTTTAAATTTTTACCTGCCCCGCAGAGAGCGACTCGTGCGGGGTCTTCTAATTTTCTCCTTGCCATATTTTTGTAAATACTGGTTTAAATCATTATTTAAATATTTATTTAAAAATTACATTATTTTTTTAAAACTTTCCTTTAACTCTTTAAAATTTTTCGGTTTATACTTTTCAAATTCCTCTTGCTTTACATAAAGCATTTTGTATTCTATCTTTTTTTGTCTTTCGCTCGCATCCTCGCACCATTGCTCAAGTCTTTTAATTTTTTCAATATCATCCAAATCTTCTCGTCCTTTTGTTTCTACGATATAAATCGTTTTATTGTCTATCTTTACGAAAAAGTCGGGATAATAGCTGGAAATTGCCCCGCTTGCGTTTTTGTAATCAATTTTAAAGTGAATTTCATAATAATTTTTTGCGAAAGAAAGCACATCATCGGCGCCCTCCAAAAAATCAGCAAATTCAAGTTCAAAATCGCTATCGCCAACGATTTTATTAAATACACTCTTTTTCGGCAATAAATATTTTTTATCAGTTACGACGAAAGGCCGGGCGCTACTTACTTTTATATAATTTTTTATTTCCGTATCGCCAACATCTTGCACAGTCAGATTATTTATTTCTCTTTTAAATGTTTCTATGATTGTTTTTACCGCTTCCAATTCGGACAAATTCCTTAAAATATTCGCGTCGTTAAGAACAACGCTCTTGTTAAATAAATCATCGGCGATGAATTCTTTTACTTTGCCAAAAAGTATATCGTAACAACCAAAAAGGCGTAGTTCTTTCATTATTCTCTGCGCGAAAAAACCAACAACGCTTTGGTAATTCGGCTCTATGGAGCTATTTAAAATCGTTGTATGATGAATTTTGTCGTCAATAACCTCTTTAAAAATAATCTCTTTCTTTTCTTCCTCGGAAAATTGTTTTACAGAAATTTTATCGTGCTTAAAACCAGCAACATTCAACAGGTTAAGATTTTTATATTCTCTTTGTATTCTTGGAGTTAAAATCGGCAGCTCAATGTCTAAATTTTCAATATCTTTCTTTACATTCTGATTATCAACCTCAATAACAGTCGGGGTAATTGGCGAGCCGGAGCGATCCATTTTTCGTTTTTCCAGTTCAACGCCTTCCGCTTTGATTGATTCCACAAATTCCATAAACGCCGGCGTACCGATTACGCTTACATATTCCTCAACATCTTGGCCAAAAAACATCCGGCGCAAACCGCGGCCAAGTGTTTGTTCGGGCAATATCTTTGAATCTGAGCCGTAAGGACGCAAACCAACGATTGTCGTTACGTTTTTTACATCCCAACCTTCTTTTAGCATCATTACTGATACAATCACCTTGTATGGACTTTCCGCACTGTCTATTTCATTAGCTTTTTTTCTTAATTCCTGCAATTCCTTTTCTTTTTTGCCTATAACTGTTTCTGATATCTCACCGCTTCTATTGGTATGAATAGTTAAAACTGCGCCTTTCAACTGCGGATAGTTTTTCTCTAAAAATTCCGCCACATCGTCGCAATTTTTCGTGTCATCGGTCATTATGAAAAGAATTGATTTTTTGCCGGTCGGCTCAAGCTCTTTATATGTTTTTTCCCACTCTTCAACGCCCAATCTAATAAAATCCTCATATTTTTCAGAAAATATTGAGCTTTGTTTTTCTTGTAATTTGGCTCGACTAGCTTGGTCCGGCAAAACCGGATTTTTTACCACGCCTTGCCGTATAGCTTCAACCAAAGGATAATCGGAAACGGTTTGCACAAAAATTTCACCGCGATTATTTTTTGGCGTGGCCGTCATGTCAATTTGCAGAGCTATTTTTTTGCCTTTTTGCAATAATTTATTATGTATGTCTTCAATAGATTTAAACCACGCCATTTTGGGATCATGGATGTGGTGCGCTTCGTCGTTGATTACCATTAGCTCGTCAACATCGCGCACTATCTCGCCCAGATCAACTTTTGAATCATTGGTTTTACCAACAACCCTACTCCCCAAAAAATAATCCGAGGTGTCTTCATCTTCAAAACTGGCTTCATTTATGCTTCCTTCATAAACTCTATGAATGTTGGTAAGAAAAATATTTCCTGATTTTGAAATTGTGCCCACCTCGTCCTGCAGATGTAGTTTAATCTGAAAATCATCCTGCCAATTTTGTCCGCAGTATCCGTTATCAGGCAAAATTGGATCTTCGTAAAATATTTTTAATCCCTCAAAGTCTGCTTTGATCCTATCCAAAACAATTATGTTTGGCGTAATCAGTAAAAAGTTTTTGGAGAGTTCTGAATTTTCCTCATATAGTTTGTGAAAGTATGACCAAGCCAAAAGCAAGCTCATCACTTTTGTTTTTCCGCTTCCGGTCGCCATTTTTATCACAAAACGGAGCCAGTCTTCAATAAACATATTCGGGCTTACCCTGCCTAATTTATCAAACTTAATTAAATCATATTTGTTAGCAACTTTTTCAACATCGTAAAGCCAGATAATCGTTTCCACCGCTTCTCTTTGCGCGTAATAATATTGAAAAGCAATGCTGGTGCCGTCTTTGGCGTAAATAGTATGCGGCTCTTTAAACCACCAATTAAGCAGGGCTTTCGAGGTTTCGCTCGCGCCTTCGTAATTATTTTTGCGCCACTCAGCGACTTTTTCCCGCAATTCCGGCACGAATGGAGGCAAAAGTTTTTCATAGCCCTCTTTTCGCAAATCTTCATCAGCCGGAAACCACCTGATCGCCGGATCAAGTATTTGAAATTTGTCTCTTGGAAAATCTTTATGTAAAGCCATAAAACTATTAGATTTTACTAATTATTCGCATCTCTATTTTTAGCCAAATTTCTAACAATTTTCTAATAGAAAATGATTTTTTCTACTAATTTAATTTATCTATTAGTTCCCAACATCCCTCCTGCCAGAACCTATTCTTTCTTGCTTTTTTTAAATTTTGTGTATATAATGTAATTGATCGTAAGATCACTGATTTTAGAGCTAAGGGGCCCCAGCAATGGGGTCCTTTGTGCGCTCATTATTATATTCTCTTGACCAACAAATAAAATCTCTAATGTCGGAAATGTCGAAAATTTTTAGACCGCTTGTCTTGAGTTCGTTTAATTCTCTGGCGATTCGTCCAGCAGTTGCAAATAAAACCACTTTTTTGCCTGCGCTCATTAATTTTTCAACCGGATCGGCAAAATCACTATCTCCGCTCCATAATATAAAAGTTTCTGCGCTGTTTCGCTCGCAATCAAGAAGCATATCAACGCCAATCTCTACATCAAAATTACATTTTCTATCTTCGATAAAATATTCTCCCTTTTTATTCATATCAACAAAACGCTGGTTCAAATATTCAATCGTGCCCACCTCGTATTTCCGAAGTAATGCTCGTCGAATAAACTGCTTCACGAGAGCCGTCGAATCTTCCGGCACACTTGAAGCATTAATAGAAAACCTAAGTATCTTTACCGGCTTACTGCGAACAACATATTTTTGATTTTCTGCTTCCGTTTTTTCTTTCTCGGATCGCGCATTGCCAGCCAAATAACCATTATAGAAATTGATAGCTTTATCTTCAATTGTGTCAAAAGAATCCAAAAACTGCTTGAGACGTTTTAGGTCAATGTGCCATCCAAGCTTTTCACTCCACGGACGAACATTCGCATAATCAATATAAATCCGCGTTGAAGCATTAAAGACACTTTCCAGTTGTTCTACAACCATTTTTTTATTCTCCGCGATCTGCTTAATTTTTTCTGTCTTTGGTGTAAACATAAAAATCAACTTACTTTCTGATAACGATAATTATATTTAACATAATCGTTTAAAAACTGCCCGTACGATGACGCGTGTAAAAATTGCTGATACAAATGCTTCGGCACATTGAAATACTGATATACGTCGCCGGAAGTAAACTCCACCTCTAAAATAGACGATGCGGGATCGTAGCCAATTGAGCGGATATTTGATGATGCGACTTGTGTTCTATGCATAATATTTTAAAATTTTTAAATCATTATTATCCTTGCGCTAACTCATTAGATCTTTTTCCGGTCTCTGCGATTGATTTTTCAACTTCAAGTTCTATTTCCTTATCAATGCGATCTAACGATTTTAAATTATTTGCAAACGCCTTGTGCTTATCTTTGCTATGGAAGAATCTAAAATTTACTCCTTCATGCTTCCAATGGAACCAAATGCCCGCCTTGCCACGCAAATGATTATTATACACCTTAATTTGTGTCATAAATTGAACACATTGCGAAATTGATTTATCAGCATATTTTTTAAGCATTTCTTCCTGAAAATTTATCAAGTTTTTTACGTATACATTTTTTTGTATTACTGGATCCGGCGAAGGATTCATCCTAAGGAGTATTACTAGCTGTTCATTTTGCCTAATAAGTTCTTCAAAATCATTTTTAAAATGCGAAACAACACTATTAATATCTTTTATCGCGGTATATCTATCAAACTCCTTGTAATTGTAATTTCTATTTTTCTTAAAAATTCTTTTCTCTCTTTCTAATCTGCAATCCAAACTGTTATAATCACTGCCAAAAAAGGTCCCGTAATAGACCCAGCCAATGTTTGCCAATGATTTAAAAAAGTTGCAAAATTTTTCATATATAAATTTGAGGCTAAATATTCACCTCCACCACCTTCGTCGTGTCGTTTCCAAAAATATCAATCACCTTGACCGCAATTTTCATTTTGCCTTTGGGGACTTCTTTAAAAGCCGAAGTTAACTCTAACGTCCGGTCTTTTTTTGTTCTGAACGATTGCCATTCGTTTTCAAAAATATAATTGCCGGTCCAAACTTCTTTAAAATTATCAAATTCTAACTGTTTTGGATCTTGCGAGCCGTCTATTTTTGACTGGCGCAATGGCTCTTTTGGGATTCTCACAATTTCTTTTTTGCTTTCAAAATCAAAATCAACCGACCAATAATCAATCCAGTCCGTCCATTTTTTTGTTAAAACTTCTCGCTCAATAATATCAGTATTTTTATCTTTACTGATCTTGATCACCTGTCCATTTTCAATGATAATTTTATTTCCACCGGATTGCAATTTTTCTTCCACTTCACCGGTGTTATCTTGATTATAAAAAACAGAAAAATCAGTCAATTCAATTGCCACTTCTTTGACATTTCCTCGTCCGCGAATAATCGGCTTCACTTCAATATAAGCGACATCATAAAATTTCACCTGTCCTTTTTCCACGGCTTTTTTGTCAAACACCTCGCGCGGGATAACTTTAAACTGCGCATCAATGCCTAATTTTTTCGCCTGCTCGAAATTAATACCCATTTCATAATCAAATCCCAAAACATCGGCTTTGGTGATTTTCTTTTCTTTGCACTCGCTGATTATTTTTTCTAAAAAATCATTGGTAACCGGCGTGTCAATTTGGCCTACTGCTACCAATCTATCTCGTTTTTTTCCTACAAACGAATTAAACGAATCCACCGGCTCGGCTTTGTAAGCCGCGAGAATCAGTTTAATAAATTCTTTTTCTTTATTTTCCCTTTGCAATCTTTTTTCTTCTTCCCGCAAATCTTCATTCACATTCAAAAATTTTTCCCGTTCGTATTTGCCGATGTTCAAAATTTCAAACGCCCGAAAATCCTTGCCGGCTTTTTTAAGTTCTCTCTGTACGCCGATCATTCTTTTGCGCGTAGTATGAATTGAAAACCTGCCCAAATCAGAACCAATCCATTTTCTACCAAGTTTTTCCGCCACCGCCAAGGTCGTTCCGGAACCGCAAAAAAAGTCAGCAACAAGATCATTCTCATTTGACGAAGCCTTGATAATATTTTCAATTAGTTGATACGGTTTTTGAGTTGGATATCCAGTTCTTTCTTTTGCTGATGGATTAATTAAATCAATAATCCAAACATCATCCATGTTTTTTCCTTCGCTTGAGGCATAATATTTTTTGTCTGATTCACTCGTTATCCCATATTTTGAGTACATAGAAGTCTCCTTATAGGAAACTTTCATATCATTTTCTTTGTATAAATAGTTTTCACCCTTTTTATAACAAAGAATAGTTTGGTGTTGTCTGCTCAGTGACGATTTCGACCGCCCCCCACCATTTTGGTAATACCAAATTATTTCAGAAACAAAATTATCACTTCCAAAAATTTCATCCAATATAAACCTTATGTGGCTATTGACTCTCCAATCGCAATGCACATAAATACTGCCATCGTCCGCCAAAAGTCCGTGCATGAGTTTTAATCTTTCATAAATCATCGCAATAAAACTATCCGCGCCTTTACCCCAAGTGTCGCGGTAAGCGATTTCTTCAATCACCGACGGCTTTTTTGTAAAACTCTCCTCGCCTATTTCAATATTCATTGAAAAATCCGCGCCAACATCAAAAGGCGGATCAATATAAATGAGTTTTAGTCCGCCTTCGGCTTCAATCTGTTTTCGGAGCGGACCGTTTTTAAGAGACGACAAAATCAGTTTATTGTCGCCCCAGATAAGCTTGTTGGTCCAGCCCTTAACCTGCCGGCCGCCTGTATCAAAAAGCGAGCCCTGCAAATTTATTTTCTCCTCGCTCCGCGGTTCGTCAATATGCTCAATCGTCTGAAATGGCAAAACCACAGTTTCCACCTCGTAGGTTTTCCCATTCCATAAAAGCTCAACCTCGCGACTGCCGTCAAACAGCAAAAACCGGTATTTCTCCGGCAATGGCTTATTTGCTTTCAAATATTTTATAATATCCCGTTTTTCATTATCAGATAGCTGCATACTTATAATTTTAGCATAATCGTTTTAATCTTTTATAATATCCTCATAATATTGATATGGCGTATAGTGCATATTCTTTGTAGCAGATAACAATTCTATTATATTAAAATTTTTGTTATATTTAAAATTTATATTATATTTAACTATTTTTCTATCATCTCTATAATTAAAAGACATTACCACATAATCACGGTGCCAAGGACAAGATTCATTATTAAGTTCTTTTGTTATAACTTTAAGATTTGCGCTAATATCAAATTCGTTTTCGTTTATCTGAGAAATATTTTCAATTTCCAAGGAATGAAAATCAAAATTGCCGTTTTCCTTTTTACTTTCAACATCTCCATAAACTGATAATGAACTTTGAAGCGGCCAAGTCAAACTATCTGTTTTTGTATTCAAATAATTACCAACTTTAACTGTTATAGTGCCTCCCATAGCAAGTACATTTTGCTCAACGCCCTGATAAAGTTTTTTTAACTCAAGATCTAAATTTAATTTTTCATCTAAAAACTTTTTTAAATCAGCTAAATTTCTTATAATTAAAAAGTCGGCAGATGAATATTCTTTAAATTCTTCCTCGCAAATCTTTTGTTTGAATCCAGTCCTGTCATCGGTAAGTAATATATAATTATGTTTTTTGTTTTTCTTCGCGTCCTTAAGTAAGGATAGCCACATTAATGTATCTTTAAAGCCATTATCTCCTTCACCCCCGTAAAACGGAGCTACTTTTTTTAAAGCTCTCTCCGTAACTACTTCTTGCTCAATTTTGGCCGTTGAAATTATTTTAACTTTATATTTTTTTATAACCCCTAAGGCATCTTCATTTAATATCTTTTGGTATTTTTCTTTTTTAAATTTTTTTTCCTTTGTCTTAACACTTTCAAATACTTTTAAATTTACTAAAGCTTTGTTAAAATTTTCATGTTGCGTTCTGATTTGTTTTAGTCTTTGAGATATTCTCTCGTCAAAAACCAGTTGTGGGACACAAAGAGAAACACTAATAACTTTATTTAACTTTAAAAAATTGAAAATCTCTTTAATATTAGAGTTAAAAACTTTTTTTAGATTGTTTTCTTCTTTGCAAAATAAATTGTTTGCGTTAAAAACAATTTTATATTTATTTTTTTCCATATTTTAATATACTGATTTAAATACTGATTTTTATTTTATCAAATCACCTTTCCTTAATCTTTATTAATAAACCCCTTGCCGATGGCCGATGCTGATGACTAAAACAACCAATTCTTTCCCAAGAATCGCGTAAATAATCCGGTATGGCCAGACTCGGAAAGAAAATAATCCCTTTTTCTTTCCGGATAATTTCTTGCCGGAAAAAGGATCCCGAACAATCTCGTCCAGCGCCGCTATTATCCGCGCGCGATAATTTTCCGGAATTTTATCAAGATCTTTTCTTGCCTTTGGTTTTATTTCCAGAACGAATGCCATATTTTTTCTTTGGTTTTTCAGCCGCGGCAAATCCCCAATCTTTTTTAAGATCGCCGAGTGTCGGCCATTTTTTGTATTCGCCGGTCTTAAAGGCTCTTTTCGTTTCTTTAATATCTTTGTCCAAATCGGGAAAAATTTTCTCCACCTCTATGGTTTCAACCATTGACTCATATTCTTCGGCGGACATAATCACCGCTTTTGGCTTGCCGCCGGAAGTTAAAGTATAAACTCTGTTCGGTATCTGCACTTCCTCGGCGATATCAAAAATACGTTTGCGGGCTTCTGTTATTGAAATTGTTGTTTTAATATTCATAGTTTTTGATTATGTTATTATATGTACATTATAGCGTACACAGCAATCAAAGTCAAACTACACCAATCCCCTCTCTTTGAAACTTAAAAATCCATTTTTAACGACAATAATGTGGTCAATAATTTCAATCCCCAAAATCTTGCCGGTCTCTACCAATCTTTTTGTAATTGCCAGATCGTCTTCTGACGGTTCGGGATCGCCGGAAGGGTGGTTGTGTACGAATATAACCGACGCGGCTTTGTTTTTAATGGCTTTTTTGGCTGCTCTTCGCGCTGAATTTCCTGTCTCCCGCGAACTTTCGGCTTTGTCCTTTTTTATCCCAACTGCCGCGGCCGGAGCCGCGCGCTAAACCACGGCTTCTTCCGGCATAACGGCCGAAAGAACTTTTATTTCGGCCGCGCCGCGTTGGGCCGCGAAAGCCGTATTCGGGTTCCGCCAGTTTGGTTAATGGAATTGTTTTCTTGATAATATGCTCAATTTTTTCCACCGCGCGCATCTCGGTCGGAGACACGAAGCTTACGGCTTGGCCCGCGCTGCCGGCGCGTCCGGTTCGGCCGATCCGATGGACGTAATCCTCGGCGTTTTCCGGCAAATCAAAGTTTAAAACCAGCTCAATGCCCTTGACATCAAGGCCGCGGGCGGCAATGTCGGTGGCGACCAATATCCTTACTTGGCCGTTTTTAAAAGCTTTCAAGGCGCTGCTGCGCTGGCTAAGCGAGCGGTTGGAGTGAATCTCGGCGGCGGTATGGCCCATCTGCCTGACGCTTACCGTTATTTTTTTTACGGCATGCTTGGTGCGACAAAAAACTAAAATGGAGCCGTGGTATGACGCCAATATTTTTCCCAATTGGGCAAGACGATCTTCCTTCTTTATAACAATCATCTCATGATTTACATTTTCCGCCGGAGTGCCTGATGGCGCCACTTCAATATTGACCGGAAACCTCATATGCTTCGCCACTAACGCCATGATGGCCGGCGGCATCGTCGCCGAAAACAGCATCGTCTGCCTTTGGGCCGGAACCGATTTTAAAATTTCATCAATCTGCGGCGCGAAGCCGATGTCAAACATCATATCGGCTTCGTCTAAAACCAAGATTTTGATATCGCTAAGGTTGATTGAACGGCTCTTAATGTGGTCAATCAACCGTCCGGGGGTGGCGATGATAATATGCGGTTTTTGCCGGAGAATCCTTAACTGGATATTTTTCGGTTCGCCGCCGATCAATACCGCGGTCCGCAAACCAAGCCTGGCGCTGATATTTTTCAAGCTCATGTTAATCTGGCTGGCAAGTTCGCGCGTCGGCAAAAGCACCAAGCCGCGGCCGCCGATTTGGCCCAAGCGCTGAATCATCGGAATGCCGTAAGCCAAGGTCTTGCCGGTTCCGGTTTGGGCGATGCCGACAAGGTCATTGCCCTTAATGGCGCTGGGAATTGATTTGGACTGGATTGGCGTCGGCTGATTAAAGCCCCATTCTTGCAGAATATCAAGAATCTTTGGCGCAATCCCCAGGTTATTAAAGTTGAATGAATCTGATTTTATGTTTGTCATAATTTTTTCCATAAAAATTTAAATTTTAATAATAGTCGGGGTGAGAGGATTTGAACCTCCGACCTCAGCGTCCCGAACACTGCGCCCTAAGCCACTAGGCCACACCCCGAAAATTTAAATTAAATTATCCGGTGGAGATACCGGGAGTCGAACCCGGACCTTGGCAATGCGAATGCCACGTAATACCATTTTACTATATCCCCGTATTATTTTACCCAAAACTCTTTCTTCAGCTCCATATCATCTTCCATTTTCTTTTCCTCAATTTTTCCCTTCGCTTTTTCGCGCAACTCGGCTAAATCCATTTTATTCAATTCCTCGCTTCGCTTTTCCAAATATTTTTTATTATTTAAACCTGAATCTTCAATCGCCTCGGAAAGCAATACGTCCAATATCGCGCCGATTTTGGGGCCGGGCTCAATCTTTAAATTTTTTATTAAATCGTCGCCGTTGATTTTCAGCATTTTAACCGAAACCGCGTCATGGCGCGTTTTTTCCATCATATATTCCAAATGCCTTAATTTATAGGGCTTGGCTTTGGGCACGCCCGAACCTAAGCGGTCGGCTATGCGCAAATCAATCAAATCCTTTAAATTCTCCTCGCCCACCTTGCGGACTAAGCGGCGCACCGATGATTCCGTTACCTCGCCGACATTGTAATAAAACATATGGTTGCGGATTAAAGTCGTTGTTTTTTCAACATCTTCGTTGGAAAACTTAAGCCGCCGCATAATTTTCCCCGCGACCTTAGCGCCCACTATGTCGTGATTATAAAAAGTCGCGTCTTCGCCGATAAACTTCTTGGTCTGCGGTTTGGCAATATCATGGAGCAAGGCGGCAAATCGCACCCGCCAATCCTTACTCGGACAATTCTTTAACGACAGCACGGAATGGACAAAGACGGTATGAATATGATGGCGATTCTGTTCAACTCCCACTCCCCTTTCCAATTCCGGCAAAATATATTGCAGAAGCTTTGTTTCATGCAGAAGCATTATGCCGCCATACGGCTTATCCGATTGCAATATTTTAATCAGCTCATCTTTAATCCTTTCATTGGCGATGAATTTTATGCCGCCCGCCATTTTAGTTACGGCGCGCGAAGTTTTCGGCTCAATTTCAAAATTCAATTCAGAAGCCAAACGTATCGCCCGCATCATGCGCAAAGCGTCTTCTTTAAACCTGTCTGTCGGCTCACCCACCGCCCTGATTATTTTTTTCTTCAAATCCTTTTGCCCGCCGAATAGATCGATAATTCTCCAATTTTGAATTTTGAATTTTGAATTTTGAATTTGTTTAGAATTTAGGATTTCGGATTTAGAATTTATTTCAATAGCCATCGCATTAACCGTAAAGTCCCTTCTTTCCAAATCTTTGTCCAATTCGTCTTCAAATATCACTTGATCCGGCCGCCTCCTGTCGCTATAATCCTGTTCACTGCGATAAGTCGTCACTTCAACCATTATTTTATCTAATTTTGTTTTTTGTTCCGCAGGAACCAACACCGTGCCAAAGGCATTTTCATATTTTCCTTCCGGGAAAACCGCTAATATTTCCTCCGGCTTGGCATTGGTGGTAACATCCCAATCCTTTGGCTCTCTTTCGGACAGCAAATCGCGCACGCATCCGCCCACGATATAGGCCTCAAAACCGGCTTGTTCCAGCTTTTCTATTATATTTTTTACATATTCCGGAATTTTCATATTAAAACTATACAATACTTGCTAATTAAAGTCAAAAAACGGCATAAAAAAATATGCCGCCTTTATTTTAACGATAGATTAATTTAGTTAAACACGCCCCAACCGCTTCAATATTACCCAGGCAATCATTCCTCCGATAACAGCCGTCGCGAACTGCGGCCAGCTCATCATTTGCGCCACTTTCATTGCCAGCTCCTGCTTAATCAGCAATTTGGCGATTACATTGGCGCTCAAAAACAAAAACAAAAACTTCAATCCGGCCCCGATTACCAAGCCAACCCAATACTGTTTGGCGTAAATTGGCGTTGTTTGGCGTTGAGTAGCATAGTCTATGGACAATACCAAAATCACGTTGCCAATCATAATAAACGGCACGACCGGAGCCAAAACCGCCGGCAAGAGTCCGCCGGACAAAGCCATTAAGCTGGGAACAAGGCAAACCGTCAACGCGCTTCTGATGCCGGCCAAAAATAACGCCAAAATTAAAATGGCGTTGACAATCGGGCCTGTGAGCCATTGGACATGGACGACAAAAGGCAAAAATGTCGCGATGCCGGCCAATCCCAAAAATTGAATTAAAGCGCGAACATTGACTTGCTCAATGATTTTTTCTTTTAAAAGCATATTTATTATTCTACCGAGCTTTAGCTCGGGTTCGCGAGGCTTTAGCCTCATGGGATGCTAAAGCATCCAAAACCCGACTTAAAAGTCGGTAAAAAAAAATTAATCAGTCATTATATTGGCTTTCGCGACAATGCCGTAAAGCTTATTAAGCTTTTTCGTTAAATCGTTTATTTCTTTTTTCGTTCCTTCAACCGCGATAACAATCAAGCCGGCGCAGTTTTCCACGCACGCTCTTTGCAGATTCACTCCCAGGCGCGCCATAATCAAATGGCCGCTATCGGTCAAAATCCGCTGAACTTCGTTGGAATGCTTCTGCCTGTCTTTAACTAAAATCGTAATTGCCGCGAGTTGTTTTTTGTTTAACATAAATATTCTTTTTTAAATTTTAAAAACTTTACAAACCCTCTCTACTGCTTTGGGATTATGTATCCAAGATAAAAAGAGTCCATAATTAGTTATTGGTACTTTAGCTTCTTTAAATTTAAAAATCCGCCGGCTATATTTTTGACGGTCAATCATACATCCTCCGCAGTGAATAGCCAATTTGTATTGGCTTAAATCTTCAGGCATAACTCGTCCAAAGGAAAAAGATATTTTCAACTCTAACCCCAGTTTTTCTTTAATCAAGTTGGGGATTTGCCGAGTTCCAATATCATCGCATTTGCGATTATGGTTGCAGCTTTCCATAATTAAAATTTTATCACCGTTTCGCAAAACCGAAAATGCCTCTAACCCTTTAACAAATAAATCTAAGTTGCCGCAACTCATATAATTCGTCATCATCACAGAAAAAGTAGTTAAAGAAATATTTTCAGGCGTCCATTGATCCAAAATATCCATTGCTTGGCTGTCAGTAATAATCAATTTTAACTCTTCCGGAGAATTATACAAATGTTTAAGCAGGGCTAAAAACCGCTTCTTTTCAGTTTTATCATTAGCCCGCGCTTTTTTTAAATTCATCCTGAAAAGCACGGGGATTAGATATTTACGCAAAAGCCTTTCTACGGCCATGTCCTGCGGACGCAAAAGCCTTAAGGTCGGAGTTTCTTCATCCATGGGAATATTTAAAAGTACATACCCTTTTCCTTCAGACAAAGGAATTAAATCAATGTCCCGACTTTCTTTTTTCAAGCAGACGCTAATAAATTCAACGATTTTTTTCTGTTCTTTTTTATTTGAAGCATTAAGACATAAGCTTGGCAATTTTAAGCCTAATTCTTGATTTGTTAAATGCTCAAGCTCTTTGATTTTTTTTAAAGACTCCGTGGCTGAAAAAATATTGTAAATAACTAATACTTGCTTATTGTACCTAAAAGCTCTTTTAGCAATTTCTTTTTCAATAGCAAAATCTCTATTATTTACATTTCTTAATAAATCAATAACTATTAAAGTTAAGTCGGCCTCTTCTATTGCTTCATAAGTCTTTTTTCTTTTTTTCTCTCCCAGTTTAGAATATTCATCTATGCCAGCCGTATCTAAAATTTTTACTGGCCCCAAGCCATGAATTTCCATTAGCGCTGCCACCGTATCGGCTGTTGTGCCTGGCTGGTCATCCACAATGGCAAAATCCTTTTGCCCGCTTAATAGATTTAAAAGAGAAGACTTGCCAACATTTACTCGACCGACAAAAGAGATAATAGAATATTCTTTTTGTTTAGCCATAAATTCTTTGATAATAAAATGGGGAATTCCCCTGCTCGCCAAAAATCGGCTTTAGCCCGGCTTGAATAATTTTATTTGAAATATGCTCAAAGCTTTTATCAGCGCCTTCATCAATATTGGGCTTATTCTCATAAAGCAAATATTTATCGCGATAATCTTTTGGCGTAACTGACGGCATTATTACATTGCCGGCAATCCGCAAAACTTTTATCCGTCCAAGCGGATCAAAGACATCGCAGGCCGTAGCAGCCGCAATGTTTACATTTGGCAGTAAAACACGCAAAATCGCTAAAAAATTTAAAAAAATACTAAAATTTTTCTCTTTATTTTTTTGCCACCATTTTTGAATTTTTGGATCGCGTCCCAAGGGAGTATCTTTGTGAATAACATAAGGCCCTATGCCAAACATGTCAAATTTATTATCAACAAAAAATTTTAAATCACTTATTAAATCTTCTATTGTTTGTCCTGGCAGCCCAACCATCACACCTGTGCCAACTTGATAACTTAATTTTTGCAAATTTTTTAAGCACTCAAATCTTTTCCGCCAGGACATTTCCCGCGGATGCAATTTTTTATATAACTTCCGGCTAGATGTTTCTATTCTTAGCAAATAACGGCTAGCGCCGGCAGCTTTAAGCTTTTTTAAATAAGCGAAATCCTGCTCGCCGCAGGAAACAGTAATGCCTAAGTTCGGATATTTTTTATGCGTCAGCTTAACTATCTCTAAAAGCTGATTTTTAAATGTTCTAGTAGTTAATTCGCCGCTCTGGAAAACTACCGAGCCGTAATCCGCGCTCTTAATAAATTTTAAGCAATCATCAATTTCTTTTAAACTCATTTGAAAGCGCATTTGCTTTGCATTGCTTCTCCTGATGCCGCAGTAATAACAATCATTGCGGCAGATATTGGAAAATTCAATAATGCCGCGAAACCAAATTCGCTGGCCGAAAACTTCTTCTTTTATTTGGCGCGCCAGCTCAAATAATTCCGCTTGCCGCTTGCCCGTTGCGCGTAAATATTTAAGTAAAGTTTTACGGTCAAATTTTCGTATTTTTTTAAGCATACTAAAAATATAAATCTCTTTCTCCTTGCTCGATTCTTTTTAAATATTCCGCCAATCTTTTCTTGGCTGGCTCAACTTTAATTAAGTTAAGCTGATTCATAATCGTTTGTTCGCCGATTTTTTTTGTTTTCGCTGATGCGTAATCCAATAAATACTCTTTAAAAGTAAGTAAAGCATTGGGTTGGCATAATTTATGAATCTTGCCTGATTTGGCTAATTTCATAAAATAATCGCCGGTGCGGCCGGTGCGATAACAACTGGTGCAAAAACTCGGCAGATAGCCAAGTGAACAAATATCCTCTACCACTTCATCTAAACTGCGGTGATCATTAAGGTTAAACTGCCCTTCCGCCGTTTGCTTTCCATTTTGCGAGTAGCCACCCGGCTGGGTTTTAGAAGCCGCACTGGCTTGAGAGATGCCAACGGCAAAGGCTTGGCGCCGAATTTCCGGTTTTTCGCGCGTGGAAATAATCATACCGGTGTAAGGAACGGCTAAACGTAAAATAGCAATGAGTTTTAAAAAGTCTTGATCGCTAACTTGATATTTTAAATCAATGTTAACCGTATGAGCTGACTGAAAACGCGGAACAGAAATAGTATGAGGCCCGACGCCCAAAATTTTATCCATAAATTGAGCGTATTGAACCAAGGATAAAACTTCAAAGCGAAAATCATATAAACCAAACAAAACCCCAATGCCTAAATCATCAATTCCTGCTTCAAAAGCTTTAAGTAATGCTGTAATTTGCCTCTCATAATCAGCTTTTGGTCCATGATGCATCTTTTTATAAGTTGGCTTATGATAGGTCTCCTGAAAAAGCTGATATGTACCGATGCCAGCTTCTTTTAATCGCCTGTAATTTTCCACCGTAGTAGCGGCAATATTAACATTTACGCGCCTGATTTCGCCTTGTCCTTTTTTGGTAGCATAGATTGTTTTAATCACATCCACCACATAATCAATAGGGTTCTCAATCGGGTGTTCGCCAAATTCTAAAAGCAAACGTTTATGCCCCATTGCTTCTAATATTTCCGCTTGTTCTTTTACTTCATCTAATGTTAATTTTTTACGGGGCGCTTGATTGCGAACATGAAAAGCGCAGTATTCGCAATTATTAACGCAAAAATTACTGCAATACAAAGGAGCGAATAAAACTATGCGCGGGCCATAAATAGCTATTTTTACTTTTTTTGCGCTTGCAAAAAGCATTTCCAATAATTCGGAATCCTGAATGGAAAGCAGTTTAGCGCAATCATCTAAATCCAATCCTCTCATTTCCTCGCCTTTTTGCAAAATTTCCCTGACTTCCGAACGGCTGGTTTGCAATATCATCAACTCTTGAATTTTGCCTTCATTAATAATTGACATCTTGAGTTATAAATTTTTATTTTGTTATATCAATTTCTCTTTTTATACCCCGTATGCAAAACCTGATGCTCCAGCTTGCCTTGGCCTTTCAGCCATTTTAACGCTTCCAACACCCCCTTATTCTCATGCGCTTTTCTTATTTTCATGCTTTTATCCAATTTATACAAAGCATCCATTCTCTTTTGCCTAATCTCCGGCGTGGTCGGAATCGGCTGGCCGCCGCCGCCGATACAGCCGCCCGGACAAGCCATAACTTCAATGTAATCATAATCGTTTAATTTTTTTAAAACCGGCTCAATGTTGCCGATGCCGTTAACCACTGCCACTCTTAATTTTTTGCCTGCCACATCCACGGCCGCTTCTTTAATGCCGGCAATCCCGCGAACATCTTTGTAATCAATTCTCGCATCGCACAAGCTTCCTTGGCGCTTGCCTTTGCAGGCCATAAACTGGACTGTGCGCAAAGCGGATTCCATAACTCCCCCGCTCGCTCCGTAAATCGCGGCCGCGCCGCTATACTCGCCCAATAAATCGTCGGCAGGCGCGGACTTTAATTTGGCGAAATCAATATTATTTTTCTTTATCATCCATGCGAACTCCCTCGTGGTAATAACGTAATCAACCGGCCATTGCCCGTCAACTTTCAGTTCTTTTCTTGACGCCTCAAACTTTTTAGCCGTGCAGGGCATTACTGAAACCACAATGATATTTTTGGGGTTTATGTTCATTTTTTGCGCCCAATACGTTTTAAATATTGCCCCGCTATGGATCTGGGGGGACCTGGAAGTTGTCAAATTGGGAATCAATTCCGGATGATAAAATTCAACGTATTTAACCCACGCCGGGCAGCAAGATGTCATCATCGGCAAATTAGGGATTAGGGCTTGGGGATTAGGGTTTAGAGATTTAAATTTACTTAAACCATTATTTCCGCTTCCCACTTTCTTTAATCTGTCTAACAGTTCCTCCGCTTCCACCATAGTAGTCGTGTCAGCGCCGAAATTAACGTCAAAAACATAATCAAAGCCTAATTTTTTCAAAGCGGCGATGACTTGCCCTGTAACAATCTTGCCGTGAGGCAGGCCGAACTCTTCCCCGATGCTTACGCGGATTGAAGGAGCAAATTGGGCGATAATAATTTTACTTTTATGGCCGGCCCTATCCGCCGGCGCTGATTTGCCTTGGTTGTGCGATGGAGCGGCGGATAATATTTTTGAAAAAATTCCGGGTTTCTCTTTCGCGTCCTCTATCGCTTTCTCCGCCATATCCCAATGCGTCTGCTCCTGCGCCGCGCCGACCGGACAATGGACGGCGCACTGGCCGCAATAAATGCAATCAACCTTTTTATCGCTTACGGGGACGATTTCCTGGTTATGCCCCTTCCCTTTTAATTCAAGATAATTAATTTTTTGCAGCATTGAGCAGGAATCAAGGCAGTTGCGGCAGTCAATGCACTGGGTGCCGTCAATTTCCACCGCGTTGGCGAATTTATAAATATCCCTTTTGCCTTTTCTGTCCGGAAAACGGGTAATTTCAATCTTGTATCTGTCGGCAAAATTCAATAAAGGACAATTAAACCTCCAAATGCAAGTCGGGCATTTTTCAATATGTTCGGCAAAAATCAATTCAATATTCAAATTGCGCGCTTTTTTCACCCGCTCGCTGTCCGTAACAATCTCCATGCCGGCTTCAACTTTCGTGGAGCATGATGTAGCCAAATTTTTTCTTCCTTTTATTTCCACGACGCAAACGCGGCAATTGCCCTTTGCCGGAAAATCGGGGTGGCCGCAAAGCCCGGGAATGAAAATCCCGTTTTCTTTGGCAGCCTTGTAAATATTCTTATCAGGCGAACAAATTATTTCTTGTCCGTTTATTTTTATTTTGATATTTTTTCCGCCCAAGGCGGATCCGCCTTGGGCGGACATATTTCTTTTCATATGCTATTGTTTAAAACACTCGCAAATTATTTTCTTATTCCCTTTCGGCAAATTTATCTCATTCTCTGGCATATTTGCCAAAACATTTTCAAAATACGATTTTATCGGCACTGGCACGACGCAGCCAAGGCCGCAAAAAGCGGTTTCGCTTAAATTGTTTAATAGCTCTCCGAACAGCTGCCAATCCGGTTTTGGCGATTTTATAATTTCCAGCAGGCGGTAAATTCCTTCGCGGCAAGGAGTGCACTGGCCGCAGGACTCGCTGATAAAAAAATCAAGCCACTTTTTGATTAAATCCAAGGGCTTGTGCTTTAAAACGCTGAATACCGTGATTGAGCCGGCGCCTGTTGCCTGAATATTCAGCTGTTTGCTGTTTAAAATTTCTCCCGAGCCGTCGCCGCCGATCTGCGTGAAAAAATCAAAGTTCGGATAATTGTTGGTTTCTTTTAATATTTTTTCAATGGTCCAATCTTCCGAAAACTCGTAAACGCCAGTCCACAAACAATCGCCGTTAATGGTATAAAACCTGTTCTTTTTATATTCGCCGCTCGCAACCAAGCTTACATTATATAATGTTTCCACATTATTAATAATTGTGGGGCAATTCCATAAGCCGTTGGTGGTTGGAAAAGGCGGCCTTAAGCGCGGCTCAATCCGCTTGCCTTCTATCGCGTTAAGCGCCGATGTTTCCTCGCCGCCGATATAGCCGGCGCTTTCCGGCTTCTTGAAAACTTCAATGATTTGCCCCCCTTCGCAAGGGGGGATGGGGGGATTGCCCCCCTTCGCAAGGGGGGATGGGGGGATCTTCCTTATTATATCTTCCAGCTTCTTTCCATATTTTTTATAATACTCGGGATTTATATAAACATAACCTTTAACATCAACTGTTTTTTTGCCTTTATTGCCTAAAGACAAAAAATCAACGGCGATTTTCATGCCGTCAATCACTTTTTCCGGAAAATGCTCTAAAATATAGCCGTCCTTTTTAACTCCGGGCTCGCCTTCAGACGCGTTGCACACTATATATTTTTTCTCCCCGGCCGCGTTTTTAACCATCTCCCACTTTGTCGCAGTCGGAAAACAGGCCCCGCCCCGGCCGACAAGATTGGCTGCTTTGATTTTTTGAAAAATATCCATACATTATATCAATTTCTTTTTCTCAATATATTCGCACAAATCCATCAATCTATTAGAATACCCCCACTCATTATCATACCACGCGATAACTTTCACCAAATCCCCGTCAATTACTTTCGTCAAGGACAAATCCACAATGGCGCTGGCCGGATTGCCGATAATATCGGTGGAAACAATCAGCTCTTCGGTCGCTTCCAGTATTCCTTTGAAGCGCGCGCTTTTGGCCGCCTGCTTGAAAGCTTTGTTCACCGCTTTTTCATCCGTTTTCTTGCCGGAAATAAAAACTATATCGCATAAAGAGCCGACCGGAGTGGGAACGCGGATTGCCATGCCGTCAAATCTGTCTTTTAACTGAGGTATTGTTTTGGTGGCGGCAATTGCGGCTCCTGTCGTTGTCGGCACGATATTTACGGCCGCGGCCCGCGCCCGGCGCAAATCCTTATGCGGACCGTCAACAATGTTCTGATCCGCGGTATAGGAATGGACGGTTGTCATAATCGCTT
>JAHIME010000022.1 GCA_018896595.1 Patescibacteria group bacterium | reverse complement strand
TTATTTTTAAAACTCCCACCCCTCTCTTCCCCCCCTTAGCAAGGGGGGATGCAGGGGGGATTTTATCAACAGCGTCTTTTATCGTGCCGACCACCGAGCCCATGGCCACGAGTATGGTATCGGGGTTTTTCGGCCCGTAATATTCTATAGCTCCGCTGTCCCCGGCCGCGTACCGCGCATCGGGGCAGGCAATTTTTAATTTTAAATTTTTAATTTTTAATTTTGAATTAAATATTTTATTAAAATTTTGGTATTCGCTGTTTATTACTTTAAGGCTATTTGTTAAATCATCGTGCAGTTCCTGGCGGATTTCCATATAGTGAGCCGGAGAAGCGAACGCGCCCAAGGTAACAGGATTGTCAGGGTCCAAATATGTTCCCTTTTCCGGCTTATAATCAGGCAGGTATTTTTTTATCTGTTTTTCATCCGGAACAACAACCGAGTCGTAAGTATGCGTTAAAACAAAGCCGTCAACATTAACCATTACGGGCAAATTAAGCTGTTCCGCGATTTTGTAGGCCATGATATGCTGGTCAACCGCTTCCTGATGGTTTTCGGCGAAAAGCAATATCCATCCCGCGTCGCGGACAGTCATTACGTCCTGCTGGTCGTTCCAGATGGTGATGGGCGCCGACACTCCGCGGTTGGCGCAAGTCATAACAACCGGCAATCTCATGCCCGCGATATTGTAAACCACTTCGGCCATTAACAGCAGGCCTTGCGAACTGGTGGCGGTATAGACGCGGACGCCGGCGCCGCTGGCGCCTTCCACGATTGAAGCCGCCGCGAATTCCGATTCAGCTCTCACATACTCATAGTCAGCTTCGCCGTCCGCCTTGAATTTCGCCAAGTCCTCAACAATATGGGTCTGCGGCGTGATAGGATAAGCGGATATTACGGCAGGACGGATGTTTTTAATGGTCAAGGCAATAGCCCTGGAACCTTCTAAAATTTGTTTCATAATTTTATTTTTTCTCCAACTCCATCGTAATCGCTTTTACCGGGCATTCTTCGGCGCATACGCCGCATCCTTTGCAGAAATTAAAATCCGTGAATGGTTTTTGTTTGCCGTTGATTTCTTTCATAACAACCGCGTTTTCCGGGCAGACAGCCGCGCAGGCGCCGCAGCCGATGCATTTATCCAAATCGGTTTTTGGCCTGTATGTCCGCCAGCCGCCGGTTTTGTTGATTGTCGTTGAAGATGGTTTTGATGTTATGTTGATTTTCATAGTATATTACAATTAAAAATTATACGCTTTTTTTATCGCTTTGATATTTTTATTGACAATTTCCTCTCCTTTTTCGCCGAATTTTTGTTTAATCGCTTTTTCCAGCGATTTAAAGCTAACCAAACCGGTAGTCTTGGCGAACGCTCCGAGAATAACCGTGTTGGCTAAATTTTTGCCGATAACATCAAGAGCGATTTTAGTCGCGTCTATTAAATGGATATTTTTTCCAGGCAGATTAATTCCAAGTTCTTTAACTTGGCTTTCCGGCTTCGCGGTGTTAACGATCACTATTGTGTTTTTATCCGCGCCATGCGCGACATCAATAACGCCAAGCAAGGTGGCATCTTGTATTATCAGGACATTCGGCTTGTAGACATGCTCGCGCGTCCTAATCGGCTTATCATCTATCCTGGTGTAAGCTTCAATCGGCGCTCCGGTGCGCTCCACCCCGAAAGAAGGAAACGCCTGGGAGTGTTTGCCGTCATTGAAAGCCGCGATAGCGATTAGTTCCGCCGCGGTTACAACGCCTTGGCCGCCGCGGCCGTGGATGCGAATTTGAAACATAAAATTTATTTTTTAATCATTTCTTCAATAATTTTTATAAAGATATCGTACGGTATATCTCCTTCAATCTTATTGCCGTTGATGAACCAAGTCGGTGTGCCGGCAACGCCCAATTCTTCTCCGTCGGCGGCGTCTTTTTTAATCAGCGCGAGGTATTTGCCGTTCGCCATACAGCTGTTGAATTTATTCAAGTCAGCGCCTATCTGGTTGGCGAATTCCGCCAAGTCAGGATTTTCAACCGCGCCTTGATTCAGAAAAAGCTTGTCGTGCATCAGCCAGAACAGCCCTTGCTCGCCGGCGCAGCGGGCGGCCATGGCCGGCTCCAAGGAATTTTCATGCATCGGGTAGTTTCTGAATATTATTTTAACATCTTTGCCGTATTTTAGTCCAATTTCCCTGATTTTACCAAATGACTTTTGGCAATACGGGCAGGCAAAGTCGGCGAATTCCACAATAGTGATTTTCGGCTTGGCCGAACCCATCCAATAGCTTTCTTGGCCTTCAATGGTTTTCCGCGCTTGTTCATCGTAAGGCGCGTTTAAAAGATTTAAGTTGATATCCGTTGTTTTTTGGTCCGGAATTATTTTTATAATGCTGAATATATAGAAAGCAAAAGCCGTTATAATGGCTAAAAAAAGGCCGGCGATAATAATTGTTAATATGCCCCACCATTTTTTATGCCATGGCTTCGCTTTAATTTCTTTGATTTCCATTGATATTTTTTAAGGTTTGTTTTATTATTAACAATACCGGGTTATTTGACTTTATTGATATTATATTTTACTATTTTATTATATCATTTTTTTATGAATAAACAAAATATCAACAGCTTGGAAAGAGCGGTAATAAAAAAATATCAAAAAAAAGACAAGAAGAGGAAAGTTAAGATGAAAATCAGCGGCGCGAGCGTTAAAAAGCTGCAGAAGATAATTAAAGAAAAATAATTAAATAATTAAATAACAACGCCTACCCGAAATATTATTCGGGTAAGCTGCAGTAAAGTAATGAAAAAACATGCTTTATTTGCACCTGCTAACCGTCCGGCAACGGGCAAGATAAGCAAGGGCGAGTACGACAGCCGCCAATCATGGGGATTGTTGGCGACTATCAATCTTTACGAGTGCGACATTCAATTAATCAAAAATCCCCGCGAGATTAAAAAATTTATCGTTAAGCTTTGCGAGGCAATCAAGATGAAAAGGCATGGCGAGCCCTTGATTCAAAGGTTTGCCGAAGGGCCGCTGGAAGGCTATTCAGCGATGCAGTTCATAGAAACATCTTCAATCACTATGCATTTTGACGAAGAAAAAAACAGGGCGTTTGTTGACATTTTCAGCTGCAAGTATTTTAACGCTGAAACGGCGCTGAATTTTTGCAAAAAGTTTTTTAAAGCGAAAAGCTGTAAAGTCCAAACAATCATAAGAGATTAATTAATGAGCGCGTTAAAAGAATATCAAGCGAAAAGAAAATTCAATAAAACCACGGAGCCGAAAGGCGAGATAAGCGAGAGCGAATCGCGCCGCTTTGTCGTACATGAGCATCACGCGCGCAGTTTGCATTATGATTTACGATTGGAAACGGAAGGAGTTTTAAAATCTTGGGCGGTGCCGAAAGGCGTGCCCGAAATTAAAGGCGTCAAAAGATTGGCCGTGCAAGTGGAAGACCATCCGGTTGGCTATATTGATTTTTCAGGCATAATTCCGGAAGGAGAATACGGCGCCGGAGAAGTGAAAATTTGGGACAAGGGAAAATGGAATTTAATTGAAGGAGATTTGAAAAAAGGCAGTATTAAATTTAATTTACTGGGCGAGAAACTGAAAGGCGAGTACGGTTTAGTTCTATTTAAACCTAAAAAAAATTGGCTCATTTTTAAGATATAGGTTCTTTGAAAAATTTTATGGGGAAAAGTTTATAATGAAGCAAAGTTTGGTTTTTAATTAAAGGTTGTTCTACCGTCCCTTCCTCTTGGATAAGAGGAAGGATAGGATGGAGTTTGATTTATTTTTAACTCCACCCTGCCCCTCCTCTTAAAACAAGAGGAGGGAACGAGTAAAACAGTTTCTTCGCATATGCCGAACTTCAGCCAACACCCGGGGAGAACTTTTCAGTCCTCCCTTTTTTATTTGATTTGCTTTTTGCGTAATTTTAAGCTAAAATGTAGGAGTAAATAGGTTTAAGATTCGTGATTCGTGTAAATTCGTTTCTAATTCGTCTATATTCGTTATAAACGAATTTTCACGAATTTAAGACTAATATACGCAAATCACGAATAAAAGCATATGATAAATAACTACGACCATAAAAAAATTGAAGAAAAATGGAGGAAAATATGGGAAGAAACGGAATTATATAAAACGAGCGAGAGTAGAGATAAAGAAAAATGTTATATTTTGGATATGTTTCCTTATCCATCCGGAGCAGGACTGCATGTGGGCCACCCCAAAGGATATATCGCCACTGATGTTGTCGCCAGAATGAAAATGCTGCAGGGATATAATGTGCTGCATCCCATGGGCTGGGACGCATTCGGTTTGCCAACGGAAAATTACGCCATTAAAAATAAAATTCATCCAAGCATTGCCACGGAAAAAAATATCGCCATTTTTAAAGCCCAACTGGAAAAGCTCGGGTTTACTTATGATTGGTCAAGGGAAATTAACACCACCGATCCGGAGTTTTACAAATGGACCCAGTGGGTATTTTTACAGATGTTTAAAAAGGGGCTGGCTTATGAATCTTACGAGCCGATAATTTGGTGCCCTTCGTGCCAGACCGGCTTGGCTATGGAAGATTTGGAAAACGGCAAATGCGAGCGTTGCGGCTCCGAGGTTGAAAGAAAGCCGATGAGGCAGTGGGTTTTAAAAATCACCGATTACGCCGAGCGCTTGCTTAATGATTTGGAAAAATTGCCGCAGTGGGAAGAATCTATTAAAGAGATGCAGAGGAATTGGATAGGCAAGAGCGAAGGAGCGATCGTAAAATTTTCAATTTTCAATTTTCAATTTTCAAACAATAATCAATTTTCAATTTCCAATAATAAAATTGACTGTCTGGAAGTGTTTACAACTCGTCCCGATACATTGTTCGGGTGTACTTATATGGTTGTTGCGCCCGAACATCCGTTGATTAGGAATCAGGAATCAGAAATTAAGAATCAGGAAGAGATTGATAATTATGTTAATCAAGCGAAGAAAAAATCTGATTTAGAGAGAACGGATTTGGCCAAAGAAAAGACTGGGGTTGAGCTGAAAGGGATTAAAGCGATTAATCCGGTTAACAAAGAGGAAATTCCGATTTTTGTCGCCGATTATG
The DNA here is from genome assembly GCA_018896595.1 of Patescibacteria group bacterium. Classification (GTDB taxonomy): domain Bacteria; phylum Patescibacteriota; class Patescibacteriia; order Patescibacteriales; family VMTK01; genus JAHIME01. The sequence continues at coordinate 17,960 of JAHIME010000022.1, read as the reverse complement.
TTTTGGCCGGCTATGGCACAGGCGCGATTATGGCGGTCCCTGCTCATGACGAAAGGGATTATGATTTTGCCGTTAAATACGATTTGCCGATTAAGCAGGTTGTTGTTTCCTGTCATTCTGAGGAGTCCCGAACGGTTCGGGACGACGAAGAATCTCAGGCAAAAAGCGATAAACAAGAATATACAAATAAAAATATTAAAGAGCAATTAACCAGAGATCCTTCGCCTGCGGCTCAGGATGACAATAATAGCGTTTTTTCAGCAGAGGGAATTAATATAAATTCTAATTTATTAGATGGTTTGCCGACAAAAGAAGCCAAGGAAAAAATAATTAAATGGCTGGAGGAAAAAGGAGCTGGAAAGCGCGCGGTTAATTATAAATTAAAAGACTGGGTTTTTTCGCGCCAAAGGTATTGGGGAGAACCAATCCCGCTAATTTTTTGCAACTGTTGCAAAAAATTAGCGGAAAATTACAAATTACAAATTACAAATTACAAACAAATTCAAAATTCAAAATTAGAAATTGATTCAAAATTCAAAATTCAAAATTATGAATTTAATTTAGGCGAAATTTTAAACCCCGGCTGGGTTGCCGATGAAAATTTACCCCTGGAACTTCCGGCTGTTGAGCATTACGAGCCGAGCGGAACCGGAGAATCGCCTTTGGCGAATATGCCGGAATGGGTGAATGTAAAATGCCCGAAATGCGGTGGGCCGGCGAAAAGGGAAACCAACACTATGCCGCAATGGGCCGGATCCAGCTGGTATTATTTAAGATATATTGATCCGCGCAACGGCAAAGCATTGGTTGATAAAGAAAAAGAAAAATATTGGTCGCCGGTTGATTTGTACGTCGGCGGAGCCGAGCACGCGACGCGGCATTTAATTTACGCGCGCTTCTGGCACAAATTTTTATACGATATCGGCGTTGTTAATTACGACGAACCGTTCACGCGCCTTCGGCATGTCGGTGTGATTCTGGCCGAAGACGGCAGGAAAATGAGCAAGCGCTGGGGCAATGTCATCAATCCGGACGAGGTGGTGGAAAAATACGGCGCCGACGCTACGCGGGTTTATGAGATGTTTATGGGGCCGTTTTCACAGCCGTGCGCTTGGAGCGCGAACGGCCTTAAGGGGGCGAGAAATTTTTTGGAAAAAGTTTGGGCATTGAAACAACGGATAACCGCGGATTTTGCAACGGATAGCCGCGGTATTGATTCATTATTGCACAAAACCGTTAAAAAAGTTGGCGAGGATATTGAAGAATTTAAATTTAATACCGCGATTAGCGCGATGATGATATTTATTAATAATTTGGAAAAAGAAAATAAAATGTCCTTGATTCTTTATTCTAAATTCTTAATTCTGTTAAGTCCTTTCGCCCCTTTTATGTCCGAGGAGCTTTGGCGCGAGTTAGGCCACAAAGAAAGCGTTTTTAAAGAGAAGTGGCCGGAATACGACCCCGAATTAGTTAAAGACGAGATGATTGATTTAGTCGTTCAGGTTAACGGCAAGTTGCGCGACACTATTCCCGCTTCGGCTGACATAGGCGAAGAGGAGGCGAGAAAACTGGCTTTGGCAAGCGGGAAAATTAAAAAATGGATAGCAGGAAAAGAAATTGTGAAAGTGATTTTTGTCAAAGGAAAGTTGGTTAATATCGCGGTAAAATAAAATGAAGATTATCAAAGAAGAAAAAATTCCCATCAAGATGTGGCTGGACGAGATTGAGCCGGATACTATGCGGCAGGTCAGGAACATAGCCAATTTGCCCGGAGCGTTCCACCACATCGCGATTATGCCTGACGCGCACATCGGCTATGGCATGCCGATCGGCGGAGTTTTGGCCACGGTTGATACGATTGTGCCCAATGCCGTTGGAGTTGACATCGGCTGCGGCATGGCCGCCGTAAAAACCACTATTCAAGAAATAGATGAATATAACTTAAAACAGATTTTAAATAAATTAAGAAGAATTATCCCAACCGGCTTTACCCATCATAAGGAAGCGCAGAAATGGGAAGGTTTTGACCGGGCGCCTGATATTCCCATAATCCGGCAGGAGCTTAATTCGGCCCGCAAGCAGATCGGCACCTTGGGCGGCGGCAATCATTTTGTTGAAATATTGCGGGAAGCCGGCGATAAAAAATGGAACATAGCTGGGCAAGGCAATATCTGGCTGATGTTGCATAGCGGCTCCCGCAACTTCGGCCTGAAAGCGGCCAATGTTTATCATAGGAAGGCCCGGCGATTTTGCGAATTGAATAATATTGATCTGCCTGACAGGGATTTATCATTTTTAAAGCTTGATTCCCCCGAGGGCGGGGAATATTGGCAGGCGATGAATTACTGCCTGGAGTTCGCCAAAGCCAACCGCCATCTTATGATGGAGCGCTTTATGGATATTTTTCAGGCCGTAAGCGGCTGCGAATTTATTGATTTTAACAAAGAGCATGCCGGACGCTCCGGACACTCGGTGTCTTCTTGGACACCAAGTGTCTTAGTGGCCATTCATCACAACTACGCGGCGCGCGAAGAGCATTTCGGCAAAACCGTAATCATCCACCGCAAAGGCGCCACCCGCGCTTTTAAGGGCCAGCTTGGAATAGTGCCGGGCAGCATGGGAACCCCAAGCTATATTGTTGAAGGATTGGGCAATCCGGAGAGTTTTATGAGCTGCGCCCACGGCGCCGGCAGAGTTTTGGGCCGCCGGGAAGCGAGCAGGGTTTTAACCCGCGAACAGGCCGACGAGGCGGTTAAGGGAATTATTTTTGAGGGATGGCGCGGCAAGTTTGACGAAGCGCCGCAGGCGTATAAAAACATTGAAACCGTTATAAAAAATCAAATTGATTTGGCGCGGCCGATTGTGAAATTAAAGCCATTAGCCGTTATGATTGGAGGTTAAATATGTTTAAACTGAAATATTTCAACAATAAATTATCTCCGGGATTTGTGGCTTTATTTTCCGGCAGAATGATCCAATTCATCGCCAGCGGCTTGCTCGGGCTTTTTCTTCCCATTTTTTTATTTACCAAACTAAACTACCGCGTTGAATATGTTTTTTTGTATTTTGCGGCAGGTTGGCTGTTATACGGCTTGCTTTTGCCCATTGGCGCCCAGCTTTTAAATAAAATCGGTTTGCGCCGCTCGTTGAGAATCAGCGTTTTTCTTGACGGGCTGTATTATGCCTGCCTCTACTTTGTTGATAAAGACCCGTATTTATTCTTAACGCTGTCTATGATCGTGATAACCTTGGACCGATTGATGTTTTGGCTGCCTTATCATACTGACTTTGCCAAATTTACCGACCAGAGCAACAGGGGCAAGGAAGTGAGCTTAATGTACGCGACTCATTCTTTTTTAAGCATAATTATGCCGGTGGTTGCCGGTTATATTATCGTAAAATACGGCTTTAACGCGGTTTTTATCATGTCAATTATTATTTATTTGTCAGCCGGCATCCCGTATTTAGTTTTGCCGCGGACCGAAGAAAGGTATAGCTGGGGAGTCTGGGAGACTTGGAAAAAATATTTCGCGCTTGAAAACAGAAAATTGGTCATATCCAATATGGCGAACGGAGCGGAAAATGTCGTCGGTATTATTGTTTGGCCTATTTTTATCTGGCAGATTTTAAAAGGCGATTATTTGGAAGTCGGCGCTATTTCGTCATTAATTGTCTTGGTTTCAATTATTTTGCAATTATTCGCCGGCAAATACACTGATTTATTAAACAAAAAGAAAATACTTCATTGGGGTTCGGTATTATACGCGCTGGGCTGGGTTGCTAAGATTTTTGTGTTAACCGCTTTTCATATTTTTATCATCGGCGCTTATCATGAGTTCACTAAAATATTTAAAGACACGCCGTTTGACACTTTAAATTATGAAATTATGGCGAAGCATGGCCATTATGTTGACGAGTACACGGTCCTGAAAGAAATCGCCATTCAATTCGGCAGAGTATTGATGCTGATTCTTGCCATAGCCGTTGCTTTAAATTTCGGCTTGAATTGGACATTCGGCTTGGCGGCGCTGGCGGCGCTGTTGATAAATTTATTATAGGTTAGCCATCAGCCAGGTTCCGTCTTCTTGTTTTTTTACGCGAAAAATAACATTAATAATTTCGCCGTTAAAATAAACTTCGGCAGTATATATTTTTTTATCATCTGTTGAATTTGAGAGCCTGGAACCGGATAAAATATTGCCCAGAGCGAGCCGTCCATCATTATCTAAAAAATTCATGGTGTATTCAGCCGCTTTTTGCATATCCTCTGTAAAATAAAATTTAACTTGCTCAACATTTCCGGATCTGATCGCGCTTGCCGCTCCGGAAATTGTTTTATCAGGGCTGTTGATTTGGCATTCGCAGAATTGGGATGTTGGGCTGGCTTGTGATGCCGGCTCGGCGGTTAAAGAGCCGACCGTAATTTTGTTTAAATTTGCGTTAGTGATGCCCAAGCCCAATTGCTTCATAACGGCAAAGGCGTCGCCGGGTTTGCCTAAATAGTATCGTTTTTTATCTTTGGGATAAATATAATAAGCCTTGCCGTAATCATCAACGTCAATTAAGATTTTACCCAAGACATGATCGGGGTAGGCGGTGTAACCAACAATAAAATCGTGAGTGGCCCCCAGCCCCAAATTTCTCATTATGTTCAATGCATCGGCTGGACGGCCAAGATAATATTTTTTATTATCGCCGGGGTTAACATACCAGGCCTCGCCATGCGATTCAACTTGCAGGAGAATCCAGCCGGACAATCTTTGCGCCAAGCCTTGATCGGCAAAAATAAATCCGGCTGATAATAAAAAAGCAATTAGCGAAAAAATTGTTATTAAATATTTATTCATAGTTTTGCGCGTTAAGATGACTGTTAAATAAAAATTTGCTATAATGAAAATAGGGTTTATTATTAAATTTTTAAAATTATGCTAACCAAAAAAAGAATAATTTGGCTAATAGCCGGAATCGCGATTATCAGCTTAATACTGTTAATTATTCCGGGAATTGTTGATTATTTGGATTATCAAAAGGCGGTTGAGGCCGCGGGCGGAATGCCTTGGCAGGACGGGGGGAAAATTACCATTGTCAGGGAGCCGTGCGTTTTAGACACGCCAGCCACTTCTCCTACGACCTGCGCGATTTCGTGCCCCTTAGTTACGGGAGCTTTGGGGCCGGCCTGTACCGGTTATATTGAAATTGATACTGTTGGTCAATTAGGCACGACTTTTATCGCCGCGCCAATCGGCTTTGTCTATAAAGGCGGCGGTGCCCATCCTATTGCCGGCACGCAGTTTATCGCGGGAGGAGCTACGAACATCAGCCCCTGGGTAATCGGCATTCCGGGCGCTTCGGCTTCAAGGATTCAGAAGTTAGTTGATTCGTTTAAAGTTATTATAGCAGGATTTGAAGATGATGGAAAATAAAAAATTTATTTATTTGTGATTCGTGAATATTCGTTTCTAATTTGTGCTAATTTGTTTTTTGAACGAATTTAAACGAATAAAAAACGAATTTGCACGAATTACGAATATTTAAACAAGCTATGGTTTTATTAAAAGAAACAAAAGAGCTTTGCCAGCTTTATCATATCAAGCCTGCCCGCGCCCGCGGGCAGAATTTTTTAGTTAAAGAGGAAATATACGATAAAATGATTGCCGCGGCGGATCTTAACAAAGATGATGTTGTTTTGGAAATCGGCCCGGGCTTGGGGTTTTTAACCGCTGAATTGGCAAAAAGGGTTAAAAAAGTCATTGCCGTGGAAATAGACAAGCGGCTGGCGGAAATTTTAGAGGCGAGATTAATGGCGCAGGGAGTGAAAAACGTGGAAGTGGTGAATATGGACATATTAAAATTTTCAATTTTCAATTTTCAATTTTCAAACAATTTTAAAGTTGTCGCGAATTTGCCGTATAATATCACATCAATTTTTTTAAGAAAATTTTTATCAATGGAGCATAAACCGGAAATGATGGCGCTGATGCTGCAAAAAGAGGTGGCGGAAAGGATTGTTGCCAAGCCGCCAAAAATGAGTTTGCTCGCGGTGTCGGTCCAATTTTACGCCGAGCCGGAGATTATTGAAGTCGCGCCGGCGAATAATTTTTGGCCCAAGCCGAAAGTGGATAGCGCGATAATTAAGCTGAAAGTTCACTCCAGGCGGGAAGTTGATGAAAAAAATTTTTTTCGGTTAGTTAAAATTGGCTTTAGCGCCAAAAGAAAAATGCTGAAAAATAATTTAGCGGCCGGCTATCACATCAGTCAAGATGAAGCGGAGGAAAAAATAAAACAAGCCGGCTTCAATCCGAAAATCAGAGCGCAGGAATTATCGGTTGAGGAATGGACGAAATTATTTGATTATTTTAAGTAAAATGGTATAATAATATTAGATAATTTTCAATTTTCAATTTCTAATTTTCAATCAATTTTCAATGATTCAATTTTCAATTTACAATATTTTATTTTTATGCAAGAAAATTTTCAATTAGAAAATAACAACCAAAATCAATTTGATCAAAGACCTCCTTTGGGCAGAAACCAAAAAATCGCCGCGGCTGTTTTGGCCGTTTTCGCCATCGCGGTTGTTTTTATGTGGGCGGCGCAGTTTAAGAAAAGCATATCCGGGCCGTTTTCCAACGGCAGTGAAAATGCGCAAACCGGCGATCAAACTTCATTGCAGCAGGAAGACAGCGAAGAGTCTTTGCGCGCCAAAGACACGGACGGCGACGGCCTCTCGGACTGGGACGAACTTTATTTTTACAAAACATCGCCTTACTTGGAAGACAGCGACAGCGACGGCTTTACGGACAAGCAGGAAATTGACAATGAAAAAGACCCGAACTGTCCGGTTGGCAGAGATTGCGACAGCTCCGGAATCGTGGAAGGCGACGCGGATGTCGTTAACCCGGGAAGCAAAGCCGACGACAGCGATTCTTTAAACACTTTAATGGATCAGTTGAATGTTGACCAAAACTTAAGCCAGTCGGGACAAGCCGGCGCGGGCGCGGCGGAAATGCCGGCGGAATTAAAAGCGATTTTCGGCTCCAATATGGACGCGGCAACTTTGCGCCAAACGTTGCTGCAGTACGGGATGCAAAAAGAAGCGCTGGATAAAATCAGCGACGAGCAGCTGATGCAGAGCTACAAGGAAATTTTAGGCGGATAAAGTTTTAAAAAATTGTTTTCAGAAAAGGGCAAGCGAAACTTTCGCTTGCCCTTTAAATTTATCTTTGCTTTAGCAGAGCGCTTATCAAGCGCTCCATCCTTTTGATTTCGGCTTTACTTTTTTGCCATACTTTTTCATAGCTAAATCCACTTGCTTATCTAAAAATTCCCCAAAGCTTATTCCCGTTGCCCTTGCTTCTTTCGGGCATAAACTTTGCTCGGTTAAACCAGGCAAGGTGTTAATTTCTAAAAAATAAAATTTATTGTTTTTTAAAATAAAGTCGGATCTTGTAAGCCCGTCGCACCCCAATAAATCATGAATTTTTTTAGCCAGCTCTTGAATTTTTTTTGTTAAACTTGCGGTAATTTTTGCCGGGCATATTTCCATGGTTTGCTCTGAAAAATATTTTGCTTCATAATCAAAAAAATCATTTTTAGAAATAATTTCAACCGGAGGCAATGCAATCAGTTTTGTTTGTTTTGAATTTCCCAAAACGCCGCATGTTATTTCTCTTCCGGCGATAAATTCTTCTATCAAAATCGCGTCATCTTCTCTGAATGCGTCTCGCATGGCTTTTTCCAGTTTTTTAAACGAGCTAACAATAGATATGCCGATGCTTGATCCTGATTCATTCGGTTTTACAACGCATGGGTATTTAATTTTTTTCAAGATTAATTTATCAATTGTTTTTATGTCATTTTTTTTATTTTTAGCAAGCGATAAAAATTTCGGCAAACTGATGCCGCTGTTTTTTAAAAATTCCAATGTTTTTGTTTTATTCATGCCCAAGGCGCTCGCCAATACGCCGGAGCCTGTATATGGAATTCTTAAAATATCCAAAATAGACTGAATTTTCCCATCCTCGCCGAATTTTCCATGCAAAGCCAAAAACACCACATCAAATTGTTTTAAATCATTTTTAACAATGCCTTGGCGGGGGTGCATTATGGTTAACGCCTTAGCCTGCCCTTTTTTAGGATTAACCGTTAAATTATTTTCTTTAAGCAGCCATTGTCCATTTTTAGTAATTTCAATCAAATGTTTATTATATTTTATATCGGATAAATTATCAAAAACTTGACGCCCCGATTTAATGGATACATCTCTTTCGTTTGACAATCCGCCGCTAATGACAGCTATGTTTATTTTTTTATTTTGCATAAGATTAAATCTAATGAAAAATATTATCTTTATGCTTTTATGTTAGCAAAGTTTAACTTTGTGTCAAGGATTCGCGCGGCTTTTTCATTTCTTACTTGACAAATTTTTTTCCTTGTATTATCATAGTAATACAATAATACAAAGTATATGGGAAAATTCGGGTTTAATAAAAAAACGGATAATTTGTTTAAAGCTATTTTAAGCTTAAAGTCGGTAAAGGAAACCGAGCAATTTTTTCGCGATTTATGCACCATAAAGGAAATTAAAGATATGAGCGAAAGGTGGGAAATCGCGCGATTGCTTGCAAAGGGAATGCCGTATCGCGCGATAGCCGATAAGCTGAAAGTTAGCACAACAACCGTTAGCCGCGTCGCGTTATGGCTCAATAGCGGCAAAGGTGGCTATATGCTGGCGTTAAACAGATTAAACCATCACCGCAACCCTTCTTTAGTTTTTAAGAAGCGTTGAGTTTTTAATTTTTAAAAATTTATTTTAAAGATTTAACCCTTCTTGAAAACGAGAAGGGTTTTTAGGTCTTTAAAAAATAAAGGAGGAAAAAGAGATGAAAAAATTTGTTTTAGGGATTCCTAACGGCAGCTTATTTAAACGAACAAGCGAATTATTGGGGAAAATAGGCATAAGAGTTTTAGTGAACGGCAGAAATTTTGAAGCCGGAATAGAGGGAAGCGATATTTTTAAACGCGCGTATATTATGCGGCCGCAAAAAATTCCCAACGCGATTGCAAAAGGCGCTGTTGATTGCGGAATTTGCGGCTGGGATTGCGTGATTGAAAGCCGATTAGAAGCTAAATTGCGCAAAGTAATGGAGCTTAGCTATAGTAAAACGACCGGAAAGCCGGTAAGGATAATAGTTTTTGGCAAAAAGAAGAAGTTTATTGATGAAAAACATATTTCAGTTTCATCGGAATATATCAATATCACGCGGAGCGTGTTTAAAAAAGCGAGAATTGATTTTTCTTACGGCAGTACGGAAGTTGACGTGTTAACCGGCATGTATGATTACGGAATTTGCGTTACTGAAACTGGAAGAAGCTTGGAGGACAATGGCCTAAAGATCGTGAGGATTATTTTGTCTTCATCGACGGTTCTGATGGCAAAAGAAGATCATCCGGCAATACGGTTTTTCGGCCAGTTGCTTCTGGGAGCGTTGGACGCGGAAAGATATCAGCTGATCAAAATGGATGTTAGCCGCCGGATAAAGGAGCGCGTTTTAAGCATCTTGCCGGCCGTGCAATCTCCAACAGTTAGCAAATTGGCGGACGACTCGTTCGCGGTTGAAACCGCGGTTTTGAAAAGCGAAACGGCTGATTTGATAATTAAATTGCAAAAGCTCGGGGTAAGGGGAATTATAGCGCAGGATATAAATATTATTATTCTGTAAAAACCAAAAAGGCGGAAATCAACAAGATTTCCGCCTTTGTAATTTTTTTGCCGCTCCGCCCTTTGCCTCCTCTTCCGATTTTATGTTATAATATAAAAACCCCGCCCCTCGCGAGGTGCGAAGCGAGCGACGAGAGGCGGGGTATACAGAGTAAGGGTGATTGGCAAAAAATAAGTATGGTAATAGAAAATGAAGTAAAATATAAAATAAAGAGCGTAAACAATATTAAAAGAAAACTTTCTTTTGCGGGATTTAGATTTGACAAGAAAATATATCAAGAGGATTATTATTTTTCTCCGCCTCATAAAAGTTTTGCCGGAACTAAAAAATATTATCTTAGATTAAGGCGCGATAACGAAGGCGGTAAATTTGAATATCACATAGCGCGCAGCAATTTGCAAACACAAGAAAGAAAAGTATATATTGATAATTTTAAAGAATTTTTTAATATTTTAAAATTGTTAGACTTTAAAATGGATTGTGTCGTTAAGAAGAATCGTTTAATTTATACCAAAGGAAATATCAAAATCGTGATAGATACAATAAAAAATTTAGGCAATTTTATTGAGATAGAATATTGCGGAAGATGGACGGATAATATTAAAAAACAATTCAAAGAATTAATTAATTTGTTTCAGTTAAATAGAAATGATAAAATTAGCGGGGTTGGTTATCCCGATTTATTAATGATGAAGAAATTATAGCTTATTAAAGTTAGCGCGTATAATAACAAAGAAATAATATGGAGCAAACTATAATTGAAGTTGAAATTAGAGCTGAGGTTTTGCCTCAGAAATATGAAAAAACGAAAAAAAATCTTGATAAAATCGGGAAACTTTCTTCGCACACTAAGAGATTATCGGTAATGTTCTTCGGCGAAATTGGTTCAAAAAAAATTGATATCAGAGTACGCGTTACTAATGGCGAATGCGAAGTTGTTGTTAAATCGGGATCTTTTGGATCTCATGACAGAATTGAAATATCTCAAAAAATCAATCAAGATCAGTTTATCGGCATGATTAAAATATTTTCACAATTCGGATTTAATATGAAAATCGGAGAAAGGGAAACTTTTAACTACACAACTCAAGACGGTATTACTATTTCCCTTGTTTCCGCGGATAAGATTGCGTATATAGAACTGGAAAAGATGTCAAATAAAAATAAAGTAGAAGAAAATAGAAAACAGCTTTTAATGTTTGCTAAAAACTTAGGATTAAAAATATTAAATTCAGAAAAAGAATTTGACGAATTATGCAATCGTCTTGATATCAATATTGATTGGCCTTTTCACGCAACAGATAAAGATTATATTAAATTATCAAAAATTTATAATCATTACATAAAAAATCCATAAAAATGTTGATGGATGATAAAAAAAGCAAAATACCGCGCGTTGCGGTTAAGGCCGTATTCCGTTGCGGCGAATATGCGCTATACCATGAAACAAATGGCGGCGTTCGCGACATTCCGGGCGGGCATATTAAATTTGGCGAAACCATTATTGAAGCGTTAAAAAGAGAGCTGAGAGAAGAATTGAATTATGATTTAAAAATACAGCCGAAATTGTTGTATGCCTGGACATATATATCTTCTGACAAAAAAGCGCATAGAGTTTACATCATTTATCTAATAGACCTGCCCAGAAAAATAAATTTTGTCGCGCAAGAAGCGGGAAGCGGCTTAAAATTTAAATGGCTTCATAAAGATGATATAAAAAAACAAAAATTTCTTCCTGAGATGGAGAATCTTTTATTGAAGGCGTTTTAAAGACTTTTTGGTATTATGTATTTACTTGAATTTTAACTCTTAACACAACAAAGTTGGTTAATTAGTTGCTTGAAAACTTCATAAGAGCTATGGAAGCCGGCAAAATGCCGGCTTTTTTATTTTCCCGTTGCCCCGCCCGCTTACTTTGTGTTATAATATAAACAAGCATAGCGGATATTTTGAGGGTGTGGTATATATTTTTTTACAATCTCCAAATAAAAACTCAGTTTTTATTTATAACCAGCACTTTTTTATTATTAATCATAATAATATAATTATGAACCAAAGAAAAATTATTTTTTTAGGCACTGGCGCGCCTGACGCGACCAAGTATTTCCATTCCAGTTATCTTATTCAAGAAAATGAAACCAGAATCCTTGTTGACACCGGAGGCGGAGCCCAGATTCTGAGGCAATTAGAACAGGCCAATATGCCTCTTAAATATATAAATCACATTTTTATCACTCATAAACATACTGATCATATTTTGGGCATTTTCTGGATTATGAGAATGGCTGCTTCTAAAATTTTTAAAGATGAAATACCGCCATTAAATATTTACTGCTCTGCCGAGGTTGCCGAAATAATTAAAACAATTTCTCGTCTGCTTCTTAAAGCAAAGGTTGCTGATTTGTTTGATGATAAAATACTGTTTCATATCATTAGCGACGGGCATAAAACGCCTTTCGGAGATTGGCAGCTTGCCTTTTTTGATACTCATAGCAAAAAAATTGAGGAGTATGGCGTAAAAATTACATTCAGCGACTGGAAGAGTTTTATTACTCTTGGTGATGAACCATATAATGAAAATTTGTTGAATATTTGTCAAAATTGCGATTATATTCTCCATGAAGCATTTTGTTTGGAAAGCGATCGCGAAATATTCAAGCCGGAAAAAATCCATCATTCTACGGTTAAGGAAGCCGCGTCTTTTGCCGAAAATCTTAAAGCCAAAAATTTAATTCTTTATCATACCGAAGATAAAACTCGCGACCGCAAAGAGCTCTACGCGAATGAAGCCAAAAAATTTTTCAGCGGCAAAGTTTATGTTCCGGACGATTTGGAAGAAATAGAAATAATATAAAGATCTATTGAATTTTCAAAACCTCCAAGGCGCGCGGAAGATATTTTTTTCTGTTTTTTTCTATCCACTCCTCGCGTTTTTAATAATTTAATCTGTTCTTAATTTTTCTCTGAAATTTTGCAATGCGGTTTTATCATCGTCAAATTTTAGCAAACTTATTGCCTTATCAAAACTAACCCATCTATACTCAGTGTGTTCATTATTGATAACTACTTTTTGATCTTCAGATACATTTGCGGCAAACACAACAACAACAAAAACATCGCTGTGATATTTAAAGCTAAACCTGTAAATTTCATCGCTCCAGTTTACCACGTCTTGAATGCCAGTTTCCTCAAACAATTCTCTTTTTCGGCAATTAATAACCGAGTCTTTCAATTATAGTGTTCCATTAACTACATTCCAAAAACCTCCACGCTCTGTGGTTCTTTTTAATAATAGAACTTCAAATTCTTGCCCTTTCTTTCTATAAACTATACTTTGAATTATTACAGGTAATTTATTAGACATATGATTTATTGTTAAGTCTAAATTTTATTTTGCCGTTGACCATGCCGTTTTTACTGGTCAAAAGTGTGTTAATTTTTTTCATATTTATTTTGATTAATAAATTCAACTATCGTATCTTTAAAATCTTTAAATATGTCCATTTTTGCGGCAACTTCCGGTTTTACCCATTTATATTCAAGTAATTCTCTATTATCTAATTCTATTTTAGTGTCTTTAGAAATACAATGGGTATGAAATGATATCATATGGAGAAAACCATCGTTCTTATTAATAACTTCACAAAATCTTATTATTTTTTTATAAGCCACATTAAGGCCTGTTTCCTCTTTGGCTTCTCTAATGGCGGCTTCGGCAATTGTTTCGCCATATTCAACATGTCCGCCTGGCATTGTCCACTCTTCGCTGGTTTTTGGAGAACGTACAATCAAAATTTCTCCTTTCTTGTTTTCAATTAATGTTGCGGCTCCAATTTTAATTATATTTTGACTAATTTTATTTGTATTCATAATGCCGTAAAAGGATAATTATGTTTTTATATTAGCAAAATTAAGCTTTTTGTCAAATTAAATTTTTTTTCTCCGTTGCCCCGCCTCTTGATTTTATGTTATAATATAAACATAAATAGTTCCCCATGTAAAAATGATTTTATCGTAATTTATTTAATTGATAAAGTTTGTTATTTTAACCAAGTCCCCGCTGATTTAACGCGGATTAGAACGCTGATTTAACGCAGAAAATAATGTTTTTACACAATAATTAAATAGCGGATATTTTGAGGGTGTGGTATAATGGGAATAACGGAAATAAATATCCACAGGATAAATCCACAGCTCTTTAAATTAAAAAGAAAGATTCCCCCTAACCCCCTTTGCGAAAGGGGGCAAAGCAAAGAAAAAAGCCTCGGCTGGGTAAGCGCATGGCTTTGGCGGGAGCGATTTGTAATGCTCCCGACGAAAGAACAGATAAGACCTCACCCCAACCCTCTCCTTGTGAAGGAGAGGGAGGTTAGAGGAAAGAAGATCCGCCCCCTTTTTACTCATTACTCCGTGCTCGGGAGCGCCTCTCCTCTTATCAGGCAGGGGCATTGAAACCCTTCCCCTTGTCGGGGTAGGGCCGGGGGCGGAAGGTGATGGTTAGGGTGTAAATCCCATTATTGGGATAGATCCCAATGGCCTACTCGTTTTGGCTGGAGCTGGAGCTGGTGTTGGTGTTTCTACTGCAGTGGCAGGAGCAATTCCTGCGGACGCGAGAGCGTCCCTCATTCCTTGCCCCTCCTTTAGGGCAAATTCATACAGGCGAACTATTTTCTTTTAATTTATTATAAATTTTAATAATCCTACGCAATTCCACGAGCTTGCGCCAGTGGAGATTTATTTATGTCTAATAATAATCAATTTAAAACAGCTGTTGTAGGGCTTGGTTATCAAAGCCACGAGGATCATCTTCCTGCTCTAAAAAATATTCAAAATATAGATTTAGTGGCTGTTTGTGATAAAGATAAAGATAAATTATCTGCTTTTAAAAAAGAAAATAAAAAAATTGCAGTTTATAATAATATAGAAAAAATGTTAAAGAAACATCAATTGGATTTTGCAATAGTTGTTTTGCCTCACAATGAGCATTATAATGTGACAAAAAAATTAATTAGTAATAAAATCCATATTTTAAAAGAAAAACCATTTGCGGTTAATTTAAAAGAAGGAGTAGAAATAATGAAATTAGCACAGAAAAATAAAATACAAATTATGACAACACTTCAACGTAGATATAATCCAATTTATACTACCTTTTTTCAATTAATAGACAAAATAGGGACCCCTTTTTATATTGATATACGTTATCATTTTTATGTAAATAATCCGCATGAAGGATGGCGCGGAATTCGCCAGCAAGCTGGCGGAGGCTGTTTAATTGATATGGGCTACCATATGATTGATTTGTTAGTTTGGTATTTTGGCTTGCCTGAAAAAGTTTTTGCTGAATTTTCTTGTAATGCTGTGTGTAATGTTAAATATGACGCGGAAGATACAATTAGCATATTATTTAAATATATCAAATGCCTATGGGGAACGATGCTAATTTCTCGGGTTGTTCCACCCAAAGAAGAGTATTTTTATATATATGGAACACATGGCATAATTAAAATAAAACGAGGATTAATCGAAAGATTAAATAGTAAGGGTGATGTATTAGAGAGTTTAACTAGACAAAGCAGTTGGCCGTCAGCAGCAACAGATCAAATAGAATATTTTTTAAAAGTTATAACAGGAGAAAGAAAAAACATTACTTCTCCGGAATTCAATTTTAATCATTTAGCTTTTATTGAAGCTTGTTATAGAGCAAATAATTCAAATAAATATGTTAATCCGCATAAGTTAATAAAGGATGTATATGAAAAACAAATTGGCGATTAATGGAGGGGGGAAGATCGTTAAATATGAAGCGCAAGCTAAATTTAATTGGCCGATAGTTGATAAGAAAATTGAGCAAGCTGTTATTAGACAACTTTACAAAACTATTTCCATATATAATAAAAGTGATATTTTTGAAAAATTTGAGAATTTATTTTGCAAATATCAAAAAAGAAAATATGCTTTATTGTTCAATTCCGGTACCTCGGCGATACACGCCATGTTTGTTGCTTTAAACTTGAAACCGGGCGATGAAGTTATATGTCCGGTTTATACTTTTTATGCAACAGTAACACCATTGCTTTTTACCGGCGCTATTCCAATTTTTTGCGATATAGACGAAAATGGCAATATAAATCCTTATGAAATAGAGAAAAAAATAACGAAAAAAACAAAAGCAGTTGTTATAACTCATATGTGGGGCATTCCTTGCCAAATGGATAAAATTTTAGAAATTTGCCGAAAAAATAGATTAGTTTTACTTGAAGATTGTTCTCATGCCCATGGAGCGGAATATAAAGGTAAAAAATTAGGTAGTTTTGGCGATTTGTCTGCGTGGAGCTTACAAGGCCAAAAAATATTAACAGGCGGTGAAGGAGGCGTATTAACCACTAATAACAAAGAATATTATGATCGTGCTTTATTACTGGGACATTATAATAAAAGATGCAAACAGGAAATCAGCCCTGATAGCCCTTTATATAAATTTGCTGTAACCGGTATGGGTTTAAAATATAGAGCTCATCCCTTAGCCGTAGCTATTGCCAATGAGTATTTGTCAAGACTTGATAAATGGTTGGCGATTAAAAGAATATTTGCTCAGCGAATAATTATTCGTCTTAAGAATTATGCCGCTATTACTTTGCCCCAAATAAACAATCAAAAAATAAAGCCGAGTTGGTACGCATTTGTTTTTCAATATCATGAAAATAAAACCGGAGTTTCTATTAATAAATTTTATCAAGCTTTAAAACAAGAAGGATTGGTTGAGGTTGATCAACCCGGTTCAACATGCCCGTTGAATTTATTGCCGCTTTTTCAAAAACCCGCGGAACTTTTTCCAATATATAGACAGTATAAGTTTTCTTATAAAAAAGGCGAATTTCCGAAAGCTGAGTCATTTTATAATAATGCTGTTAAAATACCTGTTTGGGCAAGGGTTCAAGACTGGCCAGCGATGAAATTGTATATAGATGGAATAGAAAAAGTATTAATAAATATTAATGAATTAAAATAAGTTATGGACAAAAAAATAATTCAAAAAATTGTTTTAGCTGGCGTTGTTTATAAAAATAGCAGAATTTTAATAGTAAAAAGGCATGAAAATGAAAAGATTTTTCCTGGGATGTGGGAATTGCCCAGCGGCAAAAAAGAACCATTGGAAGGTTGGCGAAGCGGTTTAGCAAGGGAAGTCAAAGAAGAGACTGGCTTGAAAGTAAAAATATTAATGCCTGTCAGTGTTTTTGATTATATTATAAAAAAAGAAGAAATTAGAGATACAACGCAAATTAATTTTTTAGTAAAGCCATTCCCGTTAAGCCAAAAGATAAAACTAAGCGATGAACATTCTGATTACAGATGGCTTAAAGAAAATGAAATAGAGAATTATTATTTAAGCAAAAACACGAAACAGGTTATCAGAGATTCATTTAAATTAATTAAATTTTTAAAAGATGAGTAATTTTTTGTCTGATAAATTTTTTTGGATTTGCATAGAAGGAATAGATGCGACTGGCAAAACCACAATGTCTAAACAAATAACTAAATTGCTAAAACAAAAGTACGGCCATAATTATCAAATAATTTTATTAAATGAATTTTCAAATTATCAAACTGGTAAATTAATCAAACAGGAGTTAAATAAAAAATTTTTCTTTTACTTAGGAGAAAATGAGCATTATCCTTTGGCGGAAATTTTATTATTGGAAAGCGATTTTATTTTACAATTCGAGGTTATTTTTAGCAAGAAAAATAACAGAAAAAAAATTATTATCTCTGACAGAGGACCGCTAACTTTTTTTATTTATCAAAAATCAAGACTTAGCAATAAATATATAAATATTAAATGGGACAATTGGATAAAAAATAATTTATCTTACATTATTGGCGAACCAGATTTATATATCATCTTAGATTGTGATGTTGAAGAAATCAAACAAAGAATTTTGAAAAGAGATAAAAGATTATTGACAAATAAAGAAATTATACAAATAAAACAATATCAACGACAATATAAAAAATTTGTTAATAAATTTGCCAATAAACAAAATGTGATTTTTTTAGATAAACACCCCAAAGATATTTATTCTACTTTTTCTTATATAACAAGAGAAATAGAAAAAGAAAAAGCGCTTTCATGAAAGCGCTTTTTTGTGGCTTATAAAATGTTTAAAATTTCAATTTCATTTATTTTGCCAGCAATTTTTCCTTTTTTTATTTCCCCCTCCTCTGCTCCTAAAAGCA
>JAHIME010000021.1 GCA_018896595.1 Patescibacteria group bacterium | reverse complement strand
TCCACCCCAGCCCTCCTCTTAAACAAGAGGACGGGGCTACTCCACCCCAGCCCTCCTCTTAAACAAGAGGAGGGGGCTACTCCACCCCAGCCCTCCTCTTAAACAAGAGGAGGGGGCTACTCCACTCTCCCGTCGCTGCTCATATTGGCGATTTCATCGTCTTCCAGCTTGGTTGTTTTCGCTTTGGACGATTTGCCGATTACCGCTTCGGTTTCAGCGTCAACGGCTTGCGCTTCCGAGCCGGGCAAAAGCACGACAATTTGATTTCTTTGCGCTTCCGACGGAACAAGGGAGATATTAAATTCCGCGTCAAGCTTGTAGACGGTTATCGGCAATCTGCCGATTTGCCAGGTTACTTTTCTTGTTTCGCTGTCGTAATTAACCGTTCCGGCCGACGCTCTGTTTTTGCCGCCCCATGAAATATAATCGGGCAAAGTCGTTTCCACGCGCAAATCTTTTAATTCATGGAGGTTATTGGTCAAAACCCAATAAACTTTAAAGCTTGTGGCTTCCCCGACTTTTGGCGGCAGAGGGCCCGTGCCGACCGCGATGTTATCATCGTTAAAATATCTGATTTGTTCGCTTAAATTCAAATCGCTGTTAATTTTATTGATAATCGTATTGCCGCGATTGTCTTGATTTTCCGCGGAAATATTCGCGTTATTTTGGCCGAGCGTGAATTGGGCGTAGCTTTTAACCCGGTAATCTTTGCCTGGCGTAATTTCATCGGGCCGGGCCAAGTTAACCGAAAAATCAATAATCCCCTCTTCGTTTTTTTCCAAAACTTCCAGCTCGGGAATTTCTTCCTTGCTCCAGCTTAAGGTATTGTTGCTTTTTTTGCCGTTTTGGCCGTCTTTTAGCGAATCCCACGCTATATAATCACTCTCCATAACAGCCATAATCACGACATCTTTCATTTCCGCCGCGCCCTTGTTGGCGTAAGCGATTGAATAATTCAATGTTTGGCCGAAATCAACGCCTTGGTCGTTGCGCGAGCCGTTAATGATTAAAGTTAAATTCAAATCGCTTTGCATTATTTCATAATTGATATTTTTTTCAAAAAATTTATAATATCGGCCGGCATTTTCTCCTTCGCAATATAATTTAATTTCCTGGGTGTCGGCGATTTTTTTTACGAGTTTGAATTTAATGGCTATTTCTTGCTCTTTTTCCGTAATAGCGCCGATTTCCCATACGCCCGGCTTGATAAATTTTATTTCATTGTTTTCGTTGTTTTTGGCCGGAATAAATTCCATATTTTCCAATTGGTCAACGGTTAAGCGGAAATTATTCAAATAATTATTTTCCTTGGCGCTGAATTTTAAAATTATTTCATTTTCCCTGCCGACCAAAGCGCTGGAATTGTAATCAAAATCAAGATTAATGCCGATGTCTTTGACGGTTGTCGTAAAAGAAGCTTCTTTCTTGAATTCGCTGGAAAAATTGGCGGGCGTGTAAGCCATCGCGGCTAAAATAACGCTCGCGGCCTCCGCGGTTGCTATGATTTTGCCTTTTATTTTAATTTGCCCGCTGCTATGCGCCGGCAAGCTGTCAATTTGCCAAACGCCGTTTTCGCCGCTCGCGGCCGGCGAACTGTCAATGAAAATAAAATTATCAGGCTGCGTTATTTTTATTTTGACATTGTTAACGCCGCTGTCAGTCGGATTTTTGTAATTAACGGCGTAAAAAAATTCCTCTCCGGCGCGCGCTTCTTTTTTTCCTTCAATGGAAAACGCGATGTTTGTCGGATCAGAGCCGCCCCGCAGATAATAGTCGTAGGCGCCGTAACCCGCTCCGGCCAAAACGGCTGAAATAAAAATTGCCGTGAAAAACCAGAAAAAGAATCCCCGTTTTTTCTTAATATCCATTTTTTTTACGTCAATCATTCCCCCATTGCCGTCTTGGTAGATTTCCAAGAGGCTTTCTTCCACTTCTTCTTCCCTTGCTTCTTCCTCTTCCGTCGGAGTTTCAACGGCGGAGGAAACGAATTCTTCAAAGTCTTCCAGTTCCTTGTCTGTCGCCACCGGACGGTTGATAAATTCAGCAAGGCCGGATTGGCTTTGATTGTTAATTTTTATTTCCTCATTGTTTTGATTATTGTTTGTTTTTGGTTTTGGCATAAATTACGAATTACGAATTAAGAATTATAAACACTCTTTGTCATCCTGAGCGCAGCGAAGGATCTCTGGTTAGACGAAAATATTCGTTGATAACATATGGCGGCTTAATCTTGCTTCTTCCACGCGCCGGCTCCATAGTGGCGCAGCCACGCGCCGGCACGCGCCGGCTCCATAGTGGCGCAGCCCTATGGAGCCATAATGCAAACCTCTTGCAACGATTTGCATTTTAGCTCCATAGCCCTAACGGGACTATGGAGCCAGCTAATTTTGTAATGCAAAGTAATTTTTAATTTTCTATTAACACCGCCCAGTATTTATCGGTATTCAAACTGCCGCTTATATTCCAGCCATCGGTTTCAACCGCGGCATTTTCCGGATAAGACCAGACGATTTTGAAATTATCCGGCAATTTGAGCGTGGAGGTTATTTTATCGCCCTTTGAGCCGGCTTGTTTTTGCGCGAGCAGAGCGTAGGGCAAAAGCTGTTTTCGCCCCGGATTAAAAATTTCAACGGCTTTGTCTAATAATAAATCTTTTATCCCCGCACCTTTTTTTAGAATACTTTGCCCAAAGGTGTTGGGATAAATCTGTTTTTCCCCCTCGTTTTCTTCCGGCGCTAATTTAAACGGCAATTTGTATTTTAAATAAATCACGGCTGTTTGTCCCGGATCCGCCATTGACCAGTTGGCAAAAACGGTTTTGCCCGCTTCGTTATAAATTTCAGTTCCGCTGGTTTTATCCGTTTTTGCCGCTGATTCGCCCGCGTAAACATCAGGGTCGTCTTGCCAGCCCGGATCCGGCTCTTCAAAATAAATATCAGCAGGCCTCTTAAATCCGCTCGCTGAAATAAGTTCGCTGCCTTGCGGAACATAAATCCGCATCCAATCCACATTCCGCACGCCGCTGAATTGCTCCCCCTTCCGGCCGGTATGAGTCCGCTTGATTTCCAATGTGTTGATTATTGATCCGTCAGGCAAAATTTCGGTTTCATGGCTTATCTCTTCTTCTATGCTTTTATCGCTTTTGCCGCCGCCGATATTGGTGTTGATTACCGCTAAGTAATTCCATGCGGTTTGCTTCACATTGCCGCCCCAGCCGTAATTTTCAATTTTTTTCTGCAGTTCATCGTCGGTAAAATAAAATAGAATGTGCTTTTCATTCAAGCTGTCCTCCATGGCGCCGAGCAGGTTAATCAAAGCGCCTTTATTCAGTCTTTTCGGCAATTCGTCCAAGATTTCAACCATTAAATCGCCGATTATTTTTTTCGGCTGTTTGGTAACATCCGGCTTTTGCTCGGCAAGCTCCTGCACTGTCGTTAAAAAATTATCCGCGTCTATTGTAATATTGTAATTTTCTCCGGCCATATCAATCGGGCCGATAATCTCAAGCATTCTTTCAATAACAGTGGGAGTAAAACTTATAACTCCGTCCACTGTCGGGCCGTCGCTTTTTTCGTAAAACCACATCAGTTTGCGCGCCGATGTCGGCCAATCCGGCCACCAATTGGCGTCCCAAAAATGCCATAAAGGATTGACTAACCATAGCGGCTCCGGAGCTTTTACCTTCTCGTATAATCCCGCTTCCGTGTCATAACTTCCTCCGCCCGGGGCTTCTATGTTTTTAATTTTGCCGTCGCGGAAATCAATTAGGGCGAAACTGCCGATAAACCCGCCTGTCGCGCGCATCTCGGTATTGTTTTGGAAAACCAGCAAATAGCGCTTGTCATCGGCGCTGCCCAGAAAAATTCGGGCTTTTTCAATCAAATCAACGATTTCATTTAAATTTTTTGCGATAAAAATTGATTTCTCGCGCATTTCGCCGAATTGTTCCCGGTATTCTTCCGGCAAATTCGCGATGTTTACTTCGGCTAACCGGCAATTTAAATCTTCGGCATTCGCGGCCGCCTTGCCGCCGTAATAATAAAAATTGTCTATGATTTCTTTAATGTTTCCGCCATCGTTGTTAAACAAACTGTCCGCGGCCAAACTTAAGTTGCCGCCCAGCTCGGCGGCCGCCCGGCCCGCGGCCAAGATATGTTTAGCGTCAGCCGCCAATTTTAAATCCTTGTTCGGCGCGAGGGAAGCCAATATAAAAAGAAAATCGTTAATGCTGTTTAGTTCGTTTTGCGCTTGCAGAAAATTTCCGCCGGCGAGCGTGAAATTCCGTTCGGCCTGATTAAAATCCAATTCGGAAGCCGATTTGCCCGCTTTAAACAGTTCGCTCACGGCCGTTTCCGAAGCTCCTAAAATTTTGCCCTTTAAACCGCTGATTGACGAATAATAAGTATACGCTTTAAGCGGCAGAACAAGCAGGCAAAGGGCGAGCGTGAACGCGATAACAGGCCGCAGCTTCCACATCCTCCTAACCTCCCCCTCGGGCAGGTGGAGGGATAGCCCTCTCCCACTCTCCCTCTTTTTGTCATTCCCAGCTTGCCTGCCCCGCTGCGCGGCGCGCGGCCGGGGACTGGGAATCCAGGATTTAGCGGTATGAACAAGAAAATAGACAAAAGTATTGTATTGCTTTTTGGCCTTTTTATTTATTTTCGCGTTTTTACAGCTCTCTCCTGGATTCCCGCTTTCGCGGGAATGACAAAATAAAGATTTTACGGCCGCGGAACATACCACGCGCTGGCTCCATAGTGGCACAGCCCTATGGAGTCCCTTAATGCAAACCTCTGATAATGATTTGCATTTTAGCTCCATAGCCCTAACGGGACTATGGAGCCAGCCACGGTATATTTTTTTAAAGCCGGCAAAAATAAATCCAAGCAAAACAATTATCGCCAATTGTTTTAATTTCGCGAAGAAATACATTTTCTTTTTTTCCGATTCTTCGCGCCTTTTGTCTTCTTTCTCTTCCGCTATTTTTTTCAAGTCAACCAAAAAACGGGACGGCTTGTCGTCCATTTCATTAAAATGCGATGTTTTATTATTGTTTGAAAATTGATTCATTAGATATTTAATAGAAATTAGAAATTGAAAATTCATTTATACATATTATACCCCAAAATAATTTTTTTAACAAATAAAAAAGGCCTTGGTTTGTTGATATCGCTAACATCGCAAGGCCTTTCCTCTTAATTGTGTTGTTTGATTTTTAATAAAAATCCTTCCCGTCATCGCTTAAAACCTGCTTCATTAATTTTTCCGCTTCTGCCCTCTCTTTTTTAAATCTACGTTCTTTAAGCTTGTGTTCTATCCATTCTATTAACACAAAAAACAAAACAAAACTAACGCCTGCCAGTAAAAGAACAACTGCTCTAAACATCAAAATCACCTCCTTAATTAAAAAGATCAAAATATTATTTTTTATATAAACGGTACAAAGTAAAATCGCTTGTTATTTGTTCAACTTTTTCAATCCGCAGGCCGGCTTCGGCGAGCCGGCGGCTGTTTAAATAATCAAAGTCTTTTTGCGGCAGGGTGAAATTATAATAATAGAGCGGCAAGTAATTTACAAGCTTTCCGTACTCTCGCGTCATATTCGCGTCATTAAACAAGCCGACAATCACTTTGCGCTCCGGAAAAAATAATTTATCATGATATTGGGTGATAATAGCCGCGCCATTCTCGGTTAAGCTTATAACTTTATTAAATTCATTTTGGGACAGTTTCTGCCTTTGCCCTGTGAAAATCAGGCCCTCGTCGCTGCCGAATAAGACAAATCCGATTGAAACGAAAAAGATTAAGATAATTATTATTGAACGGATTCCAAGAATAATTATTTTATTTTTCGCCAAGCGGGTTAATTTTATAATGAACAAGCTTACGAAAGGCAGGGCGCCCAGATAAATCGGCAACCAGTAGCGGGTGTAAGAATTGCCGATGGTAAACTGGCCCGGGTCCGGGTTGTCGTTGAATTTCCAGCTGCCGTAGTAAAACAGCAGAATAATTGATATAACAAAATACGCCGCCAAATACGTCCGATGCTTTTGCGTTCTACCGAGCTTCAGCTCGGGTTTTGAGGCTTCAGCCTCACGGTTAAGGCGGCTAAAGCCGCCCGAACCCGGCCTAAAGGCCGGTAGAATGCAAAGTCCTAAAAGCGCGGGCCAGAATATCCAATAAAACATCCGGATGAAATAATGGTAAAACATTTTAGCAGACTGCCGCGGATGAAAGCCGAAATGAAAAATATTGCTGTTTATTTTATTTAACAGTTCTTTGAAATGGCTTAATTTGCCGGCCATAAGCGATGTTATAAAGCCCGAGCCGGCTTGCGAAATATCGGAAATGGATTGATTCATTTCCGCGTAGCCGCCGCGCCAGGGCGAGCCGTATAAGATTTGGTTCCAATACAAAACCGGCAAGATTGACAAGAATAAAAATGACAAAAATATAATTAACTTGGTTATGCCGATTTTTTTTATGTTAAAAGCCCAAAGAATAATCAGCATCGGAATAATCCACAGCAATTCCGAGGCGCGGGTGATAATCGCCAGCCCGATAAAACCGCCTGCCAGCGCGGCATAAAGCCATGTTAAATATTTACTCGTTTCTCTCTTATGTTTTATCATCAGAACGCTGTAATACAAACCGATTATCAACAGAACAATAAATAACACATTATGAAACATACTGCGCGCGCTGTAATAAACATAAACCGGAAATGAGGCCAGCAAAAACGCGGAAATAAGCGCGTTGCGCCTGCCGAATATTTTTTTAACCAACAAATAGTAATATATAATTCCGATAGCGCCGAAAAACGGGGTTAAATACGGCAGTACTTTATAACTCGTTGCGCCGGCGATTTTTCCGTAAATTAAAACAATGCCCAAAAAGCTTACCGGCTTGAGCCAGCCGTAATCGGAGCGAAAACTGCGCGGATGCATTATATCCTTGCCGTACAAGTTATATTTTTCAAAGATTGCCAATTTTCCTTCCTGGCCGTATAATTTCGTAAAAATATAGTTGGCTGTTTCATCGGGCGAGACCCATTTAAGATAACCGTTTTTTTGCGTAAAATAATTAAAGCTGCTTGCGCCGATAAAAAAAGACAGAGCCAGTATCGCTAATATTAAATGAAAAAAATATTTTCTTGCTAAAATTTTTATTTGAGCAATTATCATACGAAATTAGATATTAGAAATTAGAAATTAGAAATTTTTATACCCCTATCCTAACAAATAGAATCAGGCTTGGCAATAAAAAAAGACTGTCTTAATCAACAACAGCCCATAACATACTCATATCCCATAAGTCAATAAGCTGACTATGGCAAAAGCTATAGCTAAATACAAAACGCCTGACGCTAATGGTAGAAGCGACTGCCAGTTAAAAACAATGGACAAAAGCAGAATCACCACTCCCAATACCTGCAGCATCATTTTTATCTTGCCCCACCAATTCGCCTGCACGCTTTTGCCGTTTCTTTTTCTAATCCAAGCCGTAAAAATAATTATTATTTCAAGCCCGATGATAATTATAGCTGTCCAGAAATCAATATAGCGAAGCACTATTATAAATACCATGCTGGCAATTAAAATTTTGTCAGCCAGTGGATCATAAATTTTTCCCCAATCCGTAATCTGATTTCTGGTTCTGGCCATTGAGCCGTCTATGGCATCGGTAAAAGCCACCAGCAAAAAAGCGGCTAAACCGATGTAATAATGCTCATAAAACATCAAAAGCGCCACAAATGGCGTTGCCAAAAAGCGGAAAACAGTTATATGATTCGGCAAAATAGATTTAGGAAAAAATTTTAAAATGGTTTTGGCGAGAATCTTGTCATGCCAATAAATCTCTTCCGCTGGCTCAAAATTTGTATTAGCCATAAAATTTGCTATGATTATAATTATATGATGCAAAAATACCTAAACTATAAAATATTATATTTATCTCTTATAATGCTTTGCTTAATTTCATTTTGCGGAGCTGTTGTTTACCGTTTTTATTCGCTTAATAATATCGGCGTTGCGATCAGTTTGACATTAGCGGTTGTGTTATTTATTATTATACTAAAATTTAGCAAAATATCCAATATTCCTGCTTTGCCGGCAGGCAATACCCGGCAATATAAAAAAGCAAAAACTGAAAAAATTTTACTTATTTCTTACCTCTTGCTTTCAGCCATTTGTTTTTTTATTCTTTTCTCCCACCGAACCGCGGAAGCGATAATTTCTCCTTGGCAGGTTGCGCCAAGCTATTTTTTTATTTTTTACGGCTTGGCAACCGCGGCGTTGATTTTTAATATTTTAAAATATCAACGATTTTCACTGCTCCTGATTACCCTGCATTACTTTTTATCCTTTTCAATCGCCTGGATAGTTTATAAAATCGGCTATGGTTTTGATCCGTTTATCCATCAAGCCACTATGGATTTAATAGATAAAACAGGCGCGGTAGAGCCAAAGCCGTTTTATTATCTGGGCCAATACTCGCTGATTGTTATTCTGCATAAAATTACTTTCATTCCTATTCAGTGGCTGGATAAATTGTTGGTTCCGGTTTTAGCCGCCGTTTTTTTGCCTGCCACTCTTTATCGCGTATTGGCAAGATGGTTTGACAGCGGAAAGGCCAATCTGCTGCTGGTTTTAATCATGCTGATTCTGCCTTTTTCATTTTTTATCGCGACAACTCCGCAGAATCTGGCTTATTTACTGCTGATTTTGGCTGTTTTACTCGGCTTGATTTGCTCAAATGCCTATGAATTGATTATTATTTATCTGCTCGCTTTTGCCGCTTTATTTATCCAGCCGATTGCCGGCATTCCGGCGGCGCTGTTCGCCCTGCTTTTAACGGCTTATCACAGCGATAAGGGCAAATTGAAAAAATATTTTTATCTGATAATTTTTATATTGGCGGTTACGCTATTGCCGCTGGCTTTTTATTTTGTTGAAAAAAATAATTCTGTCCAAGAAGCGGAATTGCCGCTGCAAAACAAAATAATATCATTGCCCGAACTAACCGTGCCCGATCAAGAAAATTTTATTCTTAACTTTATCTATCTTTACGGGTTTAATCTAAAAATCATAATCGGCTTAATAATAATCGCCGGCCTGATAATCGCTTTTCGCCATAAACAAAAATGCAAAGTATTCAGCATTTATTTTTTAATGTCAGCCGCGCTCTTGTTGTCATATTTAATGGCAAAAGCCCTGCCTTTTAATTTTTTGATAAACTATGAACGGGATAATTATTCCGACAGGATTTTGCTCGCCGCCGTTTTTTTCTCTCTGCCGTTTATTATAATCGCGCTTTACGCTTTTCTGGAAAAAGTCTTAAAGCAAAATAGGGTTATAAAAACGTCATTGCTAGCGTTTTTGGCAGTTTTAACCGCTGTTTCGCTTTATTTGTCATACCCGCGTTTTGACCGCTACTTTAATTCGCATTGCTTTTCAACTTCGGCAAGCGATATCGCGGCGGCGCGCTGGATTGACGGCAACGCCGGCGGCGATTACATTGTTTTAGCCAACCAGCAGGTAAGCGCCGCAGCCCTGCGAGAATTCGGCTTTAAAAAATACTACGACAACACAACATTTTATTATCCCATTCCGACCGGCGGCCCCCTGTACCAATATTATCTTGACATGGTTTATAAAAAACCAAGCCGCGAAACAATGATCGCGGCCATGGATTTAACAGGCGTTAATGAAAGCTATTTCGTTTTAAACAAGTATTGGTGGGCTTTCCCGAAAATTCTGGAAGAAGCGAAGCTTGAGGCCGATGGCTGGCAGGAAATCGGCGGCGGGGAGATTTATGTGTTTAGGTATACAAGATAACACAAATCGTTCCCTCCTCTTCAAATAAGAGGAGGGGCAGGGTGGAGTAAAAACATGCCGTCAACTCCTCCCTTGCCCTCCTCTAATCTTAGAGGAGGGGACGAATATTCCCTCCTCTTGTTTAAGAGGAGGGGTGGGGTGGAGTTAACAATAATTTTTCAATATAATTTTCAACTCCAAACTGCTTAACTTTTTTTCTCCCCCGCTCCCCTATTTTTCTTAATTCCTCTGGATTATTTATAGCGAATTGTATTTTTAAAATTAAATCCTCTTCGCCGCCCGGCTTAAATAATAAGCCCGCGTTATCAATCAACAATTCCGGTATGCCGCCAATATTGGAAGCGATAACCGGCAGGCCATGGCTGAAAGCTTCGTAAATTACCGCGGGCGAATTTTCATAGCATAACGAAGGCGCGATTAAAGCATTAGATTGCCGCATTATTTTTTGGACTTCTTCATTGCTGATTTTTCCCAATATGCTTATATTTTTATCGCCGCCTGCCAATTCCTTGGCTTGTTTTAATTTTGAGCCCGAACCGGCGATAATTAAAGACACTCGGTGTCTTGCAAGACACCGAGTGTCCAGAGCGTCTAAAAAGGTGCTGATTAAAAATAAAGCGCCTTTATGCTCTTCAATTTGCCCGGCATAAATAAAGCGGAATATTTTCGCTTCTTCGGTATGGGATGGTTGGATTGCCAGCGGCACGGGGTTCGGCAGGACCGCCTGCTTTGAATTTTTAAAAAATCCTCTATCGGCATGCATCTCCATCAGCCAATTAGACGGCGAGATTACGGCATAGGGCGAATTAAAAAGCCGGCGGCAAACAGCGGCATATATTTTTGCCGGCAGACTGACAATTATTTTTTCTTTGCCGTAAAGCATCAATCCTGAAGGATGTAAAAGTTGTATGTCGTGCAGAGTGTGGATATGCTTTATGTTTAATTTTTTTATCAAACCGGGGATTAAATAGCTTACACCTTTTAAATTATGGGTCATTGCGATATCCGGCTTTTCTTTTTTTAAAATAGATCTGATCTTTAAATAGCTTCCAATATCAAACATATCAACAATATGCCAAAGCAATCTTAAAATTTTCGGCAATTTATCAAGATTGTAATATAATGCAGGAATGTAATAAACTTTGAACTTTGAACTTTGAACTTTGAACTTTGTAGATATCGGCCTTGTTGAAATAATAAAAACATCATGGCCGGCGTTAATCAAGCCGCGCGCGATTAATTCAACAACGCGCTCGGCTCCGCCGCGATTGTACGGCTTGTATAAATTATTTATCAAGCAAATTTTCATATCTATAAATATTTACTAATAATCCCTTTTATTTTTCGGCAAAATATTTCCTTGTCATACCGCATGGCGTGGCTGGCGCATTTGTCTTTTCTTGCCAGGCACCACTCCGGCGTCATTGTTTCAACCGCCTTGATTATATCCGATTCAGCCGGATTCGATTTAATCAATATTCCGGTTTCTCCGTCAATCATTGTTTCAAGCAATCCGCCTTCGGCCACCCCCAACACCGGCTTGCCGGCCGCGTTGGCTTCCAGGTGGGTCATGCCGGCATCCTCGTTGATGGGTATATAAATCGCGGCTCTGCATCTGCCGACCAAATCAAAAAGCTCCGCGTCATCTATCCAGCCGACAATTTTAATGTTCGGGCAATTTTTCGCCATTTCCCGGACTTTTTCCAATTCCGAGCCGCCCGAAGCGACAATCAGTTTTTTCTCGGGCATTTTCATAAACGCTTTAACAATCAGATCAACCCGCTTATGCTCGTCAACGCGCGCCCATGATAAAAAATAATCGCCTTGTCTTATCCATTTGAATTTCTCCGTTAAAATCGGCGGCCAAACAACATAATCAACCTCTTCGCCGGCGTATTCCTTCATCCGTCTCCGCACATTCTCGGAGTTGGCGATATCAATGTCAATTTTCCGCATCGCTTTCAGATACACCCATTTCCAATAACGGGCGAATATGGCGTAAAGCGGCCGGAGGAACCATTTATATCCCTGCTTGCTTTTTTCGTAAAGGTCAAATATCCTTCGCGGCGGAGTATGGTTGTATAAAATTTTAATCGCTTCCGAGTCGGCGTATTTCGCGACCGCTTCGGTTGCCGCCTGGCCTGAAGCGATTAAAATATCGTATTTTTTTAAAATTTTTTGATTGCGCCAAAACAATCCTCTAAGCCAAAAAAACCGCACCACTTCCAAATTAACGACTTTTTCGGAAAGTGTTACTAATTTTCGGCCAAGCTGTTTTTGGTATTCTGGGTAAGTCTGGGGATGCGCGTACGCCGTAATAAAATCAGCCCCTAATTCCAGGGCTATTGTAAGCGCCGTTCTTTCCCCGCCGCCCGGCCAGCCAAGATGATCGTGGACCACGGCGATTTTGGATTTTTTAATTTGATTGTTCATTTATAGATTTTAGATTTTTATCTTAGCCCCCTCCTCTTGTATAAGAGGAGGGTTGGGGTGGAGTAACTCCCTCCTCTTTTTTAAGAGGAGGGTTGGGGTGGAGTAACTCCCTCCTCTTTTTTAAGAGGAGGGCTGGGGTGGAGTTAAATATACCCGTCAACTCCTCCCTCGCCCTCCTCTAATCTTAGAGGAGGAGACTGCTTATAACCCCCTCCTCTTTTTTAAGAGGAGGGTTGGGGTGGAGTTTAATATACCCGTCAACTCCTCCCTCGCCCTCCTCTAATCTTAGAGGAGGGGATGTATATGTTTATACACCTCCTCCATTCTCTCTCCCGCTTTTTCCCGGCTGTATTTTTCCTCAGCCAATTTTCTGCCAGCTCGGCCCATTTCCCGCCTTTTTCCGTTGTCAGACAACATTAGTTCCATTTTATTTTTTAGGTCATCCGCGTCACCCGGTTCTATTAATAACCCCTGAACCCCGTTTTGAAAAACATTTCGCACGCCTGGCAGATTGGAAGCGATTACAGGTACGGCGCAGGCCATTGCTTCAAGCAAAACCATGCCGAAAGCTTCGCCTTTGTTTATTGAAGGCATAACAAAAACATCGGCTTTTTGGTAATACCCGGCCAATTCGCTATCGCTTACAACATCGCTGATAAATTCAATCCTGCCAACGCCAAGCTCTTCTGCCTGCTTTTCATATTTTTCCCTTAACTCTCCCCTGCCGATGATTAACAATCGGCAATTGCCATCTGCCAATTCGCTGAACGCTTTAATTAATATTTCAACGCCTTTAAAATAATGGGCTTTATCCAGACCGCCGACAAATAAAATTATTTTTTCCTCGGCCTTCGGTTTATCAGCCGGTCTAAATTTATCAATATCCACTCCGAAAGGCACTTCATAAAATTTATTTTTGTATTTTTCATACAAATAATTAACCTCGCTATGCTTAATATAATCCAAACTGGCGCATGTTACGGCCTCGGCTTTTTTAAATAAAGAATCGCGTATCAACCTTGACGGCCAGCTGAATATTTTTTGCGGCAAGGAGCGGATAACCGCGTCCATATGATAATGGACAACAAGCTTAAATTCAGCGCCATGGAGAATTTTTGCCAGCCAGACCGCCTCGGCGCCGCCAAAAAACGGGTAATGCAGATGAACAATATCAAAACCTGCCCTCGACTTTGATCGGGGGTCTTTTAATTTCCATAAAAGCTGTGGAAGAAACGCTCCGTTGCCGTATTTCAACCATGGCGTTAGCCGGATAATTTTAAATCCTTCTTTTGATTTTTCCTCTCGCGCGAGACCGGAATAATTCGGGGTGAAAACAGCCACGTCATGATTTCGTTCCGCTAAAACTTTGACAAATTGAAAAACGCTATTTCCCATTCCGCCTTTATACGGCGGAAATGTGCAAACTATATGCGCAATCTTCATATTGTTTAGACTGTTGAATAATTAAATTTACCCCTCTATTGTCCTCCCGCCGAAGGCGGGCTAATTCGTCTCTTTTTCAAGCCAAAATTATTTTTCGTGCCAATATTATTGGCGCGCCGCCCATTTTTTTTATCTATACGCATTATCCTTAGCTACTTTAGCATACAAATTTTTCTGAAAGGCAAAGAAAATTGAACGGATATTTTCTACGCTGCCAAGTGATTGTTCGGCATTAGCAATGGCGTGATATTTCAAATTCAACAAAATTGGCAACTTTTCTTCATCAAGTTCCTCAACGCCTTTTTCTTCATATTTTGATAAAACAAAATCTAAAAATTCTTTTTGTTTTTCTTCTAGGCCTTCAAAAATTTTACCTTTTGATTGTTCTACTCTTTGTACTCTTGAAATTGGTTGAGTTAAGAATGATATATATATCAGAACATCAAATAAGTCGCTTTGTTCGGCGTCAATCATTTTCTGCAATGTTTCTAACTCATCTTTGCCATAACCAACTACCGCAATTTTCTCTAAAAAAACTTTACGGGTTGTGGGGTTTGACCAAATCTTTCGAAGCTCCTCTTCACTTTTGAAAAATTCCGGCATAGCGCCAAACATATTATCCATAAATTCTTGAATAGAAATTGGCTTACCGTCAGCGCTCCAAAATGAAGTAGCTATCATATGCTTTATCTCGCGTTCCTTGCCATCGCGCAATTTTATCTTTAATTTTTTCTTTGGCGGATTTTTTTTACATTCGCATGGCTCTTTTCCGCAAACAGAGCAAATCCTCGGTGGTGGATCTCCGCCTGGGCCATCTCCGCCCGGACCATCCGAGCCATCAGTGGTTCCATCTACCGGCTCACCGTCCCACTCCGGGTCAGAAAAATGTTTATAAGCATCCACAAAATCATAAATAGTAAAATATTCCTTGCCGTCAAAAAGCCTAGTTCCACGGCCAATAATCTGTTTAAACTCAATCATAGTATTTACCGGTCTCATTAAAACAATATTCCGGATATTGCGCGCGTCCACGCCGGTAGAAAGTTTTTGCGAGGTGGTCAAAATAGTCGGAATAGTTTTTTCATTGTCTTGAAATTCGCGCAAAAATTGCTCACCGCGCGCGCCATCGTTAGCCGTTACGCGCACGCAATAATTTGGATCCTTACCGTCTTTCATTTGGTTTACTAAATCCCGAACGGCCAGCGCGTGATCTTGAGTCGCGCAAAATATAATTGTCTTTTCATTTTGATTTATTTCGTCTAACACTACGCGGACTCTTTTGGCTTCGCGTTCTTTTATAACTATAATTTTATTAAAATCTGGCTCTTCGTAAACCTTTCCCTCCTCCACTTCTCCTTCAATGATTTGGTCATCGGAGGTATATACATAATCATCAAGCGTGGTTTTAATGCGCTTAACTTTGAATGGAGTTAAAAAGCCGTCATTCACGCCTTCTTTAAGCGAGTAAGTATAAACTGGCTCGCCAAAATATTTATAAGTATCAATGTTATCTTTTCTTTTTGGCGTAGCGGTTAGACCGAGTTGAACTGCCGGAGAAAAATATTCCATAATCCCCCGCCAATTACCCTCGTCGTTAGCGCCGCCGCGATGGCACTCATCAATGATAATAAAATCAAAAAAGTCGGCCGGATAATCGCCAAAATATGGGCTGCCATTAGAGCCGCTCATAAAAGTTTGAAAAATCGTAAAATAGACGCTACCACTCATCGGCACTCCGCCTTTTTTTCTAATATCCAGAGGATTAATTCGAATAAGCGCATCTTTATCAAAGGCGGAAAAAGCATTAAACGCCTGATCGGCTAAAATATTTCTATCAGCTAAAAATAAAATTCTCGGCCGGCGCGCCCCATCGCGTTTTAGAGTCCAGCGAGTTTGAAAAAGTTTCCAAGCAATCTGAAAAGCTATGGCGGTTTTTCCTGTTCCGGTTGCCATAGTTAAGAGTATTCTCGTTTTTTCTTCGGCCACGGCGTTTAAAACATTATTAATGGCGATTTCCTGATAATAACGCTTACCGTATTCGCCTTCGTTCGGCACGCTGGAAAATTTTTCTTTCCATTCGTTTGCTTTAGCGTTTATTCTATTCCATAATTCTTCTGGCGTGGGAAATTTATCAACCAATCCCTCTTTGCCGGTTTTCATGGATATTTCATAAATCTCTTTGCCGTTTGATGCGTAGGTATAATCAATCTGCAATTTTTTCGCGTACGCCTTAGCTTGCGCCACACCCTCGGTCGCTTCTAAATTTTCGGCTTTAGCTTCTATCACGCCAATTTTGCGATTTTTATATACTAAAATATAGTCAGCGATTTCAGGTTTACCCCGCGTTCCGCCGGTTTGAATTTTACCATCGGTAATATGAAACTCGCGATGGACTTTTGATCCTTCGACTTCGCCCCAACCGCTTTCTTTTAGTTTTGGGTCAATATATTCAGCTCTTGTTTCTGCTTCGTTCATAGAATTACATCAAAAAATAATAATCAAGTGGAATTGAAACTATATTAGTCTCTTTATCAAATTTTCGTTCGGAGTTAGAAAAAATAACACCATAGTCAGATTTAATCTTACGCATAGTATTTATGACTTGTTTTTTATCTTTACTGCCAAGACCAACCTCTACAACAATTTTTTTAGTATTTCCTATTTGCAAAATAAAATCCGCTCCTCCTTGAGCACTATCATAACGAATAATACCATCACTCCTTAAAATAAATTCTCTATAAAGATGAGCGCCTATAGAATCTTCCAATAGTTTACCTTGTCTGGTTAAATAAGTATTTTCATTGCCGGTAAAATAAAAAAATGACATTCTAATCGCCGGACTCATAAACAAATATTTATTAGGCTTGTTAGCAATTGTCATATTTGATCCGTGTGGCGGAATCTTAACCAAAAGTTCAGCTTTTTCCAAAACATCAAAAATATTAGCAATCGTCAAACGATTAATATTAAATTTATCCGCCAAGGTGCTTAAGCTTGTCACATCATTTTCAGCTATCGCGAATATTATCCTTTTTACCGCTCCGAGCGTATCTTGATCAAAGCTACCTAAAATTGGCATATCTTGTTTAATAATTTTATCAAGCAGTAAGGAAATATTATTGTATATAGAAATTTCATCCGGCATTACAAGGGCAAAGGGAAATGTTCCGTATGATAAATATTTTTTAATGTCATTTCTGTCTATTTTCGACCAATATCCATTAATTTGGCCTTCCAGAACGGAAAGATTATTATAAACATCTTCAGCCGTTTCCGAGAAATAAATCGCTTGCCTGATTTTGTTTTTTAATCCCGGCGTCGGATAAATTTTATTTTTAATCATTTGATACTCGCCAAAACACATTGGAGTCATTGGTTCAAATATGGCTCGGCGGGCAATATTAGGCGTTGACTGTAAAACAATGGCCGAAGATCCCGTTGAACAGAAAAAAACATTGTTGGTTCTCTCAAACAAAGATTTTAGCATAATCGCCCACTTAGGATCAGTTTGGACTTCGTCAAAAAATATCAGTATCGGCTTTTTAACACTTTCTAAATTTTCACCAATTATTTTTTCGTAAGCCGACATGATCTCGTTTATGCCGACATCAAAATAATTTCTTAAATCCTCAACTGATAAAAAAAGAACTTGGGAGTCCTTCTTTTTAAACTCCGAGCAAACTTGAGCCATAAGAGTCGTTTTACCAACACCTCTAAGTCCGGGGATAACCACCATTCTGTTTGATGATTTTTTATTCAAAAAATCACTTATATATTTTTGTAACTTCACATACAAAAATCGCTGGGGGTGTTTTTCCCCATTCGGACCATGCGTAAAATGCTTTAACCGATCGTCGGTGGTTAGAATTTGTTTCTGCAGATATTGTATTAAATCTTGATTCATATATATTAAACTACACTACAACTATATGTTTGTAGTATATTATACCTTACAGGTGTTGTCAAACATCGTTTTATTACCTAATAATAAGTAAATTATAAGTCATTCTGTTGTATTACTTTCCTCGCGATAGGCATAACTATACCTAAATTATACCTATTTTATACTTATTACTGCTCCCCATCAAAAACTTTTCTATATACTTGTCAGGTAGGAGAGAGAACGGCATTCCATTTTTTATAATTTCCCATTTTCTTGTCATCCAAAGATTGACCTAGAATCAATTTCCTTATAATTTACCAACCATTTTTACAACTTTCTCTTCTTAATTCACCATTAACTGACAAAGAATTCCACTCCATCCTCTCATTTCCGTCTTCGTCGTTATACACAGTAAGATCAAATACTTTAAATACTTCTACCGAAGGATTGTGGCCGACAATTACATATTCAGGATAATTTTTGAATCTCTCACTGCGCATATCAGTCTGCTTGCTTTTAATTCCATTGGATTCTATAGATTTGATTAAATCTCTATAAATATCTGAATGATAATGATTAAATACGGGGACTGTCCCTCCGAAACAATGTGCCTTATTTTTATTGCCTTTATTATAATGGGCCAAATCTGCTTTTTCGGAAAAAGACATCATAAATAATTGATAAATATTCTCTGCATACTCAATAATATAATTAAATTCTTTTCTCGCGCTCAAAATATTTAAATATTTTCTATTAATCCCATTTTGTTTAAGAAACTCTTTTTCTTTTTGTGCGTGAGCGTGCCAAAATACAAGCCAAGCTTTATTTAATTTAATCAAATTATTTATTTTTTTATTATTTTCGCCCATAATTTTAATAACTCATCTCTAAACTTTTTTATTCAATTGATTTTGTATATTATTCTTTAAATCAATCATTTTTTGGTAATAACCAAATAATTCCTCTCGGTCTTCCCCTGATATTAAAGATAATGATAAATTAATTGATTGTAACGCTTTTCCATAATTTTCCGTGCCTCCTTCTCGAAATAATAGTTCGGCTACCACAAAATTCTGAACCCATGCGCGTTTCATAATTTGGCCTCTATACTCCGGTATGACATCCTTAATATAAAGAGCATATCTTCCGATCCCTGCTAAATTTTTATCATCAATCGTCAAATAATCTCGAGGTTCAACAATCGGCGTAAATCCTTTTACGTATTGAGTTCTTACATAATCAACTATTAAATCTCTCTTAAATTCAATTTCGTTATAAGGTTTATATTTTTCTCTTCCATGCCTCAACTGATCATGTAACATCGGAGTCATTCTGATATATTTGATTCTGTTGCTTAATTCTTCCGGATCTGAAGGAAGTGGCAAATCGTTTACCTTAATCCAAATAATAAATACCGGTATAGGCGAGTATTTCCAATACTCTTTTGTAGAATTACTGGTTACTGGTTTATTTTTTGTAAACTTAACTTGTATATAAAATAAAAGGTTCGTGGGCGCTTGATCTTTTATTAACTCACATATAAAATCATTGCCTAAATCATTACTCCCATCTATTTTATGAACTAAAGAAAATTTAGATAAAAAATATTGGGCGATAGCCTCGCCAATATTTCCCTTGTGCTTTGATTCGGTATAAACTGGAAAATTTGAATTTGACATAATTATTTTATAATTTTCCACTAAACGCCTTCTTTAAAACTGCCTTCTTCAGCTCTTCCAAATCAGCTAATTTTTGTTTATAAATTACTTCTAGCTTTTTAGTTTCGGCGTAAAGAACATCGAGTTTTTTTACGATGGATTTTTGTTCAACAACTAAAGGCAGAGGTATTTTTACACTAGAAACCAAGCTTATATTTAAATTTCTTACCGTTGACCCTGCTGCAAGTTTATCAAATTGACCAAATACATAGGGTGAACCTAAAATATTGTATAAATAATCTTTATCTATTACGTTAATATTTTTTTCTCTTAAAACTAACCACCCATCGTGAATCGCTCCCGTTATTTTCATTATGTATGGTCTACCAAAACTCATCGAATTTGAAAGAATAAAATCACCTGAGTTTACTAATCTTGTTTTTTTTAAACCCTCAGGTTTTATTTTTTGCCTAGTTTTTAAAATATATTTATCAATATTTTTAGTATCACCAATTTTTATCCAATTAATACCATTAGCATCATTCGTTAAATATTTTTGTATTGGCCTTGGCGACCCTCCTCTTTCAATCTCTAAAATATCCCCCAGTTTTTTCTCTTTCCAACCTTTCCCTGATTTTGCAAAAACATCCTGCGAATACGATTCAAAAAGATCTTTGGCATTTTGTAGATTTTTTTCAGCGTTTTCTTTCGCCTTTGCGACATCTGCAAAAACCTCATCCAAAATTTTCACAATGCGGTGTTGTTCTGAAAGAGATTCGGGATAATAAATTTCGATTTCTCCTATAACTGGCAAATTTAAGGATGGATATTTATGATCTTGAATCAAATCTTGAGCCTTAATTCCTTGCAAAAAATAAAATAAAAAACTATTATTTAAAATTTCCTCATCCGTTTTTATTGTGGCTAAGTGACTGGAAACATATCCATCAGTTCCCAAAACAACTCTATGATTTAAAAAAGTTGAGGCACCACTTTTAGGTAAAAGGATTATTCCTTTATTAAATAATTTTAAACCTTTAATCCCTTTTTCGTTAAGATAATCAGATGATTCTAATATATTTCCAATATGAATTTTACCCACATCAGAAGTCCTAAAAAATGGATAAATTCCACCAACAAAAAACTCTTTCTTCTGTGGCGCAGAATTTCCAGCACCAATATCACAAACCTCACCAAGTTTTTTCGTTTGCCAGTTAGTTTTTTGTTGAATTTTTTTTACCATAATTAACAAATTTTTATCTTATCTGAAAAAATCATAATCTCCAAACCTTTTATATTTTTATTAGCCGAATAATTTATTGAGAATTTTTTTGATCTTCTTTTGGTATATAATTGTTTGATTTGCTTAACATTATCATATGTTAATATCCAGTTTAAATTTTTATTTTTATTAAGAAAATTTGCCAATTCTAAATGATTTTTTTCATTATAATGATTAAGATATAACAAGCTACCCTTCATATAATATGGCGGGTCAAGATAAATTAATACATTTTTCTTTTTTGCATATTTTGAGGCTAGTTTTATGCCGTCCATATTCAATACCGTGATTCTATCTTTATATAATGATATTTTTTTTATTTTTTCAATTAGTTTATCTTTATTAAATCGGGCATCTATCTTCCATTTCCCTTCTTGACTCACTCCTCCGATTGGACCCCCTTCGATGATTCCCGATTGATTTGTTCTATTCAGAAAAAAGGTAGCAAACCCCAACTTAAATTCGGATGATTTTTTGTTACTATAAATTTTTTTCTGCTCTCTCCATTCCTCTACATTTATTTCTATCCTTTTTATTTTTGAAATAAATTTATCAGAATGAAATATTAAAGATTTCCAAAAAGCATAAATAGCTGGATCAAAATCATTTATGACAATATTTTCTACTTTTTCTAATAGCAACAAGGATAATGCTGATCCAGCACCTCCCGCATAAGGCTCAATAAAGATACCCTTGTATAAACAATTTTTTTTCAAAATATCATCAAAGAATGGTAATAATGATGTTTTACCTCCGGGATATCTAAGGGGAGAAAAATGATATTTACGTTGTGGTTTTATTTTTATTTTCATTTGGTATAGTTTCTAAAATAAATGCAAAAAGTGGCTTTAAAATTTCCCACCCATCGTTAACATCTTTTTTTTGACTAAAAATAAGATGGCTATGATTAACTTGATTCATAAAATTTGCAGTATACTCTCTCATATTTCCCGGCCCCTCTTTCTGACGAATTCTACCTACTAAACCCTTCAACGCAACATATCTATCGCCAGCTATTTTTTTAACATCTGGATCTTCTTCAAAAGTTTTTAATACATCATTCAAATATGCAAAATTACCTTTTTTATTTATTGTAATTTTATGTTCCCAAAAAAAAGCTTTAAGCGAGCACTCCAAAAAACTTCTCAACAAATCATGCGTTGCGTTTGGAAAACCCTTGCCGTCATCAATATTAATCGTAGCTAATTCTATATACATTCTTTTTACTGCTGGATATGTTGCCAACTGAAAATTAATGCCCTTGGTATCAAGCTTATTTTTAACACTTGACAAAGACTTCAGGCTCACGGTCTTAAAATTACTAGATGTCGTTTTTCTTTTGCCATCTTTTGGCTTTTTAAAATTTTCAAAATATTCTTTTCTCTTACTTTCGTTACCTAAGGTTCTGGTATCAATAACTTTATCCACGGCATCACTAACTACTTGTTTAAAAATATTTTTAAATTCAGTCTGATCTGAATTTACTTCGATTAAGCCATTTTGATTAAATTGAAATCCTACAAAATCTCGAAAATTCTTATCATCATAAAGTCTTTCTATTGTTGATACCGGGAAATTCCTTTGATTATGTACTTTTTCGGTCGTTACATCTGAACCATAAGTTATAGACTTGGCTATTTTGTGCATCTCCCACATTTTAATAAATTTCACAATATCAACATTGGGGTATTCTTTTTTTAAATCTTCTATATTTTTCCCTTTTTCTATTTGAGCATGATAAAAATAAGCTTGACGTAATGGCTTCCATGGCTTCCGAGTAACCTTAGTATGCTTATTGGCTAGTAGTCTATCAACAGAACTACGATCAGGCGCAATAACAACATCGATATTTTCAAGAGGCTTTACCTGTTCTAATAATTTTTTGACCCTATTTTCATATTTTCCAGCCAAGCTTGGATTCAGCATTACTTTTAAAGAAGCCACCCGACGATTTCCCTCTATGACCGTATATTTTTTACTCTCACATATCACTATCGGTAATTCATCTGGGAAAAATCCATTTTCTATTATACTTTCTAAAACTTGTAGCGCATTTTCATTCACAAACAAATCCGTGATAATTACATCCTGTGATTTATTTTCTATATCTAGCCGAATATTTTCTGGATCAAGATACAAGTCGATAATTTTTATGCTTCTTTTTTCCCACTTTGAATATTTATTGAGATCTTTTTTCATAAATGTTTTGATAATTATAAAAATCGTTTAATATTATTCAAAATTTTTCCTCTCTCCTTATCTAATCTCCCCATCTCCTCTAAAATCTTCCCCGGCTCCCTTAATGCCACTTCCCCGCCCTTACTCGGATTTTTTACCGATAAATCAAAGGTCGTCTGATCAATTTTCGTTACATCCACGCTCCATGAATTCTCGCTATTGGCTTTGGTTTTTTGTAATTTTAAAAATTCCGCTAAATCAGCTTCGTTCAGAGGATTTCCCTTACCAAGATTGCGGTTTAAATTTAGCTGATAAAACCAAACTTTTTTAGTCGGCATACCCTTCTCAAAAAATAAAACTACGGTTTTCACACCGGCGCCGGCGAAAACACCGCCCGGCAAATCTAAAACCGTATGCAGATTGCAATTTTCTAAAAGCAGTTTGCGTAAACTGACTGAAGCATTATCGGTATTGGAAAGAAAAGTATTTTTAATAACGATACCGGCCTTGCCTCCGGCTTTTAAAATTTTAATAAAATGCTGGAGAAATAAAAAAGCCGTCTCGCCGGTTTTAATCGGAAAATTTTGCTGAATTTCTCGGCCGATACCTGCGCCGAAGGGCGGATTAGCTAAAATTATGCTATAACGATCTTTTTCCTGAATATCATTGATATTATCCGCTAGCGTATTCATATGCCGTATATTCGGCGTTTCAATGCCATGCAGGATCATATTCATAATGCCGATAATATAGGCGAGAGACTTTATTTCTTTGCCGAAAAAAGTTTTATTTTGCAAAGTTGCCATCTGACTTGAAGAAAGCTTGGCTTGATTTTCCGTAAGATATTTATAAGCTTCAACTAAAAATCCCGCGCTGCCGCAAGCACCGTCATAAATCGTGTCGCCGATTTTTGGCGCGACTACTTTAATAATAGTTTTAATGAGCGGTCGGGGCGTATAATATTCGCCGCCGTTTCGCCCAGCGTTGCCCATATTCTTAATTTTAGCCTCGTAAAGATGCGAAAGCTCGTGCTTCTCTTCATAAAGCCGAAAATGCATGCCGTCAACAATATTTAAAATTTCCCTCATTTTATAACCGCTGGAAATTTTATTTTTTAATTCGGAAAAAATTTCCCCGATTTTATATTCAATGGTATTCGGCTCTTCGGCTCTAAATTTTTTTAGATAAGGAAAAAATTTGTTGTTTATAAAATCTTTTAAATCATCGCCGTCTAATGCTTTATTATGATCTAATTTACCATCACCATTCTTCGGGCAAGCCCAAGTATTCCAATGATACTCCGGAGCTAAAATATATTTATATTTCTTTCCGGCTAACGCCGCTTCGGTTTTTTTAGTCTCTTCTAAATCGTCAAGATACTTTAAAAATAAAATCCAGGAAGTTTGCTCAACATAATCAAGCTCGGTTCCACAGCCGGAATCCGTATGAAGAATATTGTCAATATTTTTAAATAATTGTTCAAACATATTTATTTATAATTTTTTAATTTGTAAATGCATTATTGGTAATGATTATATGATCTTTTACATCTACCCCTAATAATTTTCCCGCCTCTCTTAATCTCTCGGTGATTTTTTCATCTGCTCGGCTCGGCTCAGTTTCCCCGCCCGGATGATTATGCGCTAAAATTACGCTCGCCGCCAAATGTTCTATCGCCGGTTTAAAAACTTCACGCGGATGGACTAAGCTTGCGTTTAAAATACCGATGGAAATAGTTTCTTTATGAATTAACTGATTGCGCGCGTTTAAATATAACGCTACAAAATGTTCTTTTTTAGCTGTTCGCAATTCTTGGAGTTGAGCAACTGCATCTTTGGCATTATTTATGGTCGGCAAATTATTATCTTCTACCTCAAGCGCCCGTTTAGTTAATTCAAAAGCAGCTAAAAGCGACGTCGCCTTGGCCGGACCAATGCCTTTTATTCTAGCCATCTCAGAATAAGGCAAAGCGAGCAGTTTTTTCATTTTATGTTTTACTAAGATTT
Source organism: Patescibacteria group bacterium (assembly GCA_018896595.1). Classification (GTDB taxonomy): domain Bacteria; phylum Patescibacteriota; class Patescibacteriia; order Patescibacteriales; family VMTK01; genus JAHIME01. The sequence goes on along the minus strand of JAHIME010000021.1, from coordinate 8,155 downwards.
CAGCCGCCACTTCAATAACATTTTTTCCAGCCCTGCCCGTACCCAGTAAAATTGCTAAAAGTTCTTTATCTTTTAGCGCAGTCGCGCCTTTTTCAATTAACTTTTCCCTAGGCCTCTCATGCCTCGGTAAATTTTTAATTTTCATACCCCTCCTTATTTTATTAATTAAATCCTTATTTCTTATTTCATTAAATCATCAATGCTAACTCCTAGCGCACGGGCAATCTTTTGCGCCGTTTCAACGGTCGGACTTTGAATAGCGCCGGATTCAATCTTAATAATGGTCGGATGAGCAATATCCGCCATTTTTGAGAGCCGATCTTGTGACAACCCCTTTCCTTTTTTGCCCGCCGTGCCTTTGAATTTTTGGGCGGGAATTGCTTTTTTAATTTTGAACCTTTTTTATAAAAAAGGTTCGTCCTATGTCTAATAAACTCGCGAAAGCGGGAATGACAGAATTGAATTATTCAACGCTCTCATTGCTATTCTTTGTTAAATAATCTTTTCTCCCATAAGTACATTACCAAGAAAGCGGCTGACGCCTGAATAATGTCAACGAAATCAACTTTCCCTTTGAAAAATAAGGCGATCGCGATTATTAAAATTGGAAGCGAAAAAGTGATTAAATCGCCGAGAAGCTTATCTACGTATGTTAATCGCAGAGTAATATCAGGGTCATTCTCTTTGCTTCTTTTTTTAAATTCATATCTGCTGAATTTCGTTTTTATCAGGAAAAAAACGGCAAAAATCGCTAATGGAAACAACGACTTTATAAAATCAGAAACCATTTCAACGCGGTTTCCGGCGATAAAAAAAACAATGCAAAAACATATTAAAAAAATCAAAAAAGCGTAAGTTAAAAAATCCAACATAAGTTCTTTTCCTGACATAAATTTGTGAGAATTATTTTTTATTATTTAAGCTGATTTCTCTGACAATTTTTGTGATATCTCTTTCAATTTTTTCCAATTTCAATCTTGCTCTGAATACAAGATAAAATAAAACAGCAACGCCGATATAAATCAATACGTCTATGCCCGAGCCGGTAAAGCCCAGGCCGGCAACTAATCTGTCAATCCATTTCAAGCAAATAATCGCGCCCGCGGCCAGCAGCCAAAAAATAAACCAAAACATAAATTCAGCTGAAGCTATTTGCTTTTTTTGCTTTTGCCAAAACAAGCGCGCCAGGAAAAAAGCGATTATAATTAAGCCAATTATTTGCTGCAGCATATTTTTTTAATTTATCAATCTGGCGAGAAATAAATCTTTTAAAATTTTTAATCCGCCGGAAAAGCGCTGGCCGAAATGATTGTAAATTATCGTTATCGGAACTTCTTTTATTTTTAATCCGGCGCGCGCCGCTTCAAACAGTATTTCCGAGCAATGCGCCATTCTATCCTGCTGCCAGCTTATTTTTCCGGCGGCGCAAGCCGACATGGCGCGAAAACCGCTTTGCGGGTCGGTCATTTCTATTCCTAAAAATATCTTGTTCGCCAGTTTCGCCAAAGGCATAATTATATTTTTTTTAAAAAACGGCATTGGGGAATTTACTCCGCCGCCTTTTAAAAATCGGGAGCCGAAAACCGCTTCCGCGTCCCCTGTTTTAAGCGGCTTAACCATATTGCTTATGTCGCCGGCTAAAAATTGCCCGTCCGCGTCAAAATGAACAATAATATCGGCGCCATTATTTAAACCGTACTCCGTGCCTGTTTTTAAGGCGGCTCCCTGGCCCCTGTTTATTATATGGCGCAATACCGCTGCTCCTTGCATTTTAGCTAAATTATAAGTTTGGTCAAGCGAACCGTCGTCAACAACAACTACTTCGTCAACATACGGCTTAACTTCGCCAATTACTTTAATAATTGTTTTTTCTTCGTTATAGGCAGGGATGATACAGAATACCTTCATATAAATTATTAGGCATTTATTAGAAATTAGGAATTAGAAATTAGAAATTTTTATTTATATTTATTATTTTTGATTTTTATTCCACTAAATAAGATATCTGAACATTATACTAAACCCCCGCCCTCTTCAGCCCCTTGCTTGCCCTTAAATCCTCAATGGTTTTTTCCAATCCTTTTTCCAGAGTTATAACCGGAAGCCAGCTTAATTCATCGCGGGCTTTGCTTACGTCAGGCAGGCAAAGAGAAGTCATAAATAAAATCGCGTCTTTATGCGCGATATTTGATTTTGAATTTAACATGGAAATTATTTTGCCCGCCAGCTCGCTTATGCTGATGTCCACATCGGAGCCGATGTTAAGCGGGCCTATTGAGCCGGATGCCATCATTTTCAAGCAGGCGTCAACAACATCGCTTATATAGCAAAAAGAAGATGAAAAATTTTTGTCGCCCAAAATTACCAAATCTTCATTGTCCATGGCATTATTGATAAAATCGGGAATCATAAGGCCTTCGTTTAATTTCATTCTCGGGCCGTACGCTCTGAAAAGCCGGATAATTTTAGCGTCAATTTTATAAACATTCCTGTAATTAACCACTATTGTTTCGGCAAATCTTTTCCCCTCGTCGTAAGAGCTTCTGTCGGACAAAAAATCCACGATTCCCACGTCTTCTTCTTTGATTTTTGAATTATCGCCGCGCCTCGGCCCGTAAACGACGGATGAAGAAAAATGCAGCAATTTCGCCTCGTATTTAACCGCCAAATCAAGCGCGTTTTTTACGCCGTAAGAGTTGGCCAAAATTGAAGCTATTTTATTTTTTTCAAAATGCTTCGGGGAAGTCGGGCAGGCCAGATTATAAATTTCCTGTATTCCCTGGAACTGAATTTTAAATTTTTGCAATTCAGGCAGATTTTCCAAATCAATCGGCTCGGTGATATCATGGCGGATAAATTCAAAATCAGGGTCGGACAGCAAATGGTCTATGTTTTTTTCGTCGCCCGTGGAAAAATTATCCAAACAAATCACTTTGCAAGTTTTAATCAGTTCATCGCATAAATGCGAGCCGACAAAACCGGCGCCGCCCGTGATTAAAACATTCTTTTTGTCAAATATTGTTTTTTTGCTCATAGAATATAATTCCCTCCTCTAAGATTAGAGGAGGGCAAGGGAGGAGTTGAAAAACGCTTCTACTCCACCCCAACCCTCCTCTTATCAAAGAGGAGGGGAGTTAGAAAACTTACTTCGTAATTCTTATCGCCGCCACATTCACTCCCCCGCTGAATTCAGGCGCAAAGGCGTAAAACGAACCGATAATAACGCCGTTAATTTCAAAAACGCGGACATGCGGGCCGCCGCCGGCGCCCGCGCCGGTGATAATCTCGTCAACCCCATCGCCATCAACATCGCCTCCCGCCACATTAACCCCGCCTAAAAAATTATTGTTATAGGCAAAAAATTGATTTAAAATCTTGCCATGGTCGTTAAAAATCCTTACATGCGGGCCGCCGCCTTTCCCCGGCGCGGCAATAATCTCCGCCTTTTTATCTCTTATTCCCCCGTCAACATCGGCCGTCGCGACATTCACGCCGCCGCGGAACTTCGCGTCATAAGCGAAAAACTGCCCTATCGCCCGCCCGTCAGCTTTAAAAATCCTTACATGCGGGCCGCCGCCGGGACCCGCTCCGGCTATTATCTCGTCAACCCCGTCGCCGTTCACGTCGCCCGAGGCCACATTCACGCCGCCGCGGAACTTCGCGTCATAGGCGAAAAATTGCCCGAGCAGTTCGCCTTGGCTGTTAAAAATCCTGATATGCGGGCCGCCGCCCGCGCCCGCGCCGGTAATAATTTCGTCAACCCCGTCGCCGTTCACATCGCCCGAAGCCACATTCACCCCGCCGCGGAACTTCGCGTCATAGGCGAAAAATTGCCCGAGCAGTTCGCCCTGGCTGTTAAAAATCCTTACATGCGGGCCGCCGCCCGCGCCCGCGCCGGTGATAATCTCGTCAACCCCGTCGCCGTTCACGTCGCCTCCCGCGACATTCACCCCGCCTAAAAAACCTTCCGAATACGAAAAAAATTCATTAGCGGCATTGCCGTCTTGGTCTGATATTTTAACAACGCTTTTATAATTTGAATACGGGGAGATTATCAATTCAACGATATTTTTATTCAGCGCCGCGGCGGCCGAATCCACGGCCTTGGCTATGTTAAGCCGGCCCTTGCCTAATTGATTTAAGTATTCGGGATTTAATTTATTTATGTTATCCGCGTTATCCAATAAAGCGCTTACAATCTGGCCGCGATTAAATTTTGGATTGGCTTTTTCTACCAAAGCGATCGCCGCGCTTACCATAGGCACCGCCACTGAAGTGCCCGACCAATAGCCGTCGTAATATTTATCAAACGATTTGCCGTCAATATATTGATCGGGAGCGTAGGCCACGGTGCTGAATACGCTTAAACCGGGCGCGGCAATATCAATGCATTTTGAGCCATAGCCGGAAAAGTTGGCTTTTTGATCAAGCGTGTCGGTCGCGGCAACGCCGATTACCCTGTTTTCTCCGTCGCCGTCATGGCAAACCGGATACATCGGAGCATTATCCAAAAAATGGCCTTCGCCGCCTTCCAGTTCATTGCCTCCGGCCGCGACAACAATTACACCGGCGTCATAGGCGCGCTTAATGGCGTTATGCAGGCCTTGGCTGAAGCCGAATCCCACAAAACTCAAATTGATAATATCAGCGCCGTTTGTTATGGCATAATCAACCGCTTTAACGACATCGCCGGTATTTCCTTCGCCCTTGTCGTCCAAAACTTTTAAAGGCATTATTCCCGCTTTCCAGGCAATGCCCGTTACGCCGGCGGCATTGTTGCCTGAAGCCGCCGCCACGCCGGCCACAACAGTGCCGTGCAAGATGCCGGATTCGGTAAAGCCCTCCGCGAATTTCGGATTAGGATCGGCTGTGTTATCAACAAAATCCCAGCCGTTAATATCGTCAATAAAGCCGTTTTTGTCGTCGTCAACGCCGTTAGCCGCTATTTCATCCTTGTTTTTCCAAATATTATCCCTGAGGTCGGGGTGGTTAATCTGCACCCCTGAATCTAAAATAGCGATTACAATATCAGGCGCTTCCCTTACTTTATCCCAAGCGTCCGGAGCTTTGATTTTTTGCAGATACCATTGGTTGCTGTAATAAGTGTCGCTCGGGATTATGGCGGCGTGATATAAATAATTCGGTTCGGCGTATTCAACCGCCTCGTGGTTATTGTAAAAATCCAATATTTGGTAAAAATCTTCGCTTTGAGCTATTTTTATGACATTAATCTCGTCATCGCCTTTAAATTTTACCAATATTTCATCGGCTTTTCTTATTTTATCGGTGTTTAATTTTTCGCTTTCAGCCGAGTTGGCTGAAAAAAATAAAAAATCGGCTGACGCAACCGCGAAACATAAAAAGTAAATTAAAAAAAATGCTATTTTTCTGTTCATAACATTTTTATTATAACACAAAATTGTAATTAGTAAAACTGATATTTTGTATGCTTGTTAGATGGCCTGGCTTGTTATGCTATGCAATTAAAATTTTATTTTTGGCAATTTATCTTATATCCGCTCTTAATGCAAGACCATTTATAAGCAATATTCACCTAACTTTTTTTGATTTTCTTCCCTGAATGCTTTTTGTATATATAAATTTTGTATAATTTGATTTAACTTTTTATTAAATTCTTCAAGATTTACATTATTCTGAGGATGATATTCCTTAATAAAATGTTCGATATTTGAGATTTTTATATTCAAACATTGTTCTATTTTTTGATTTAATCCACTCTTATTAAAACTGACTTCATCAGAGATATCCAACCCCACTCCTTGTTCTAAAATAAAATTTGCTTGCATCTCATTAGTTTTAGATGGTAAGAATAAAACAGGAGTTTTCTGATATATTGGCTCAAGTAAATTTCTTCCTTCTTCTACAATAGCTATATCTGATATCGAATAAAATAAATTTAACTGACCCATAGTATCAGCGATTAAAATATCATAATTTTTTTGTTCATCATTTTTTAGTTCCGATAAAAAAGCAATGGTTTTATCAGGGAAACTTTTACCTAATCTCTCTTGATATCCTTCGGCGTCATTTATTAACCGAGGTGTTAAAATTATTTTAAATTTTTTTTTGAGGCATTCTTTAATTAAATCAAACTGATAAGTCGCGAAATCTATCATTGAACCAAAGGTAACAACTTTTTCAGTTGCTTTTATTTTTAATATTTGTTTTGTGATTTCCTTGTTTTTTTCTGAAAATGAGGGTATGTTAAAGGGTTTTATAAGTTGCATTGGGAAAATATTATTATCCTTCAAAGGATCATATTCAATATCATCTATTACCCAAATTCCAGCTTCTATTGAGCCTCGGTGTTTTTTCCAAAATTGATATGAGCCATTACTATCATTAATACAGAGTTTGCGCTCGTCCGCTGGTATATAATTTTTGTATTCAGGAAATAAATTAATTCCTTTATTATTGTCGTTCTCATCTATACTTCTTTCTTCAATATAACAAGTCGCACGAGGCACCACCTTATTTAGAATTGATTTTATTAATCTGAATTGTACTGCTTCGCCAAAACCCATTAAATCAACACTTATTACTAAATTTTCTCCATAATTTAATTCTTTTTGTATTTTTTCTATATTACTCTTTTCTAAAATATCTATATGCTTTTCTACTAATGGATTTAAAACATTTGTCGAGGAAACAATGTAATTTAACTCTTCTTTGGCATATTCAAAAATACTTTCACATTTTTTTGTCTCCTCGGTTTTGTTTGTTTCTATTTTTAATTTAGGAAATATTTCTTTTTGCATAGTTTTGATATTTGAAATTGCCAAAAATAAAATTTTGATTATCTTACATAACTAATTATTACGCGAAATGTTTTCGCTTCAACAGTAACGTACTGTTATTTTTTAATATTCAACTCTTCTATAGATTCTTCTATCGCAGATCTGATAATTTTTTCCAACTTTCTATAATCATAGCTGTCGGCGGATTGCAAGGCTTCTACATATTTCTATATTTACCGCCCATTTTCGGAAAAATCCAGCCGAACCCGACTTTATGCAATTTTTTGATAAATTCAGGAGTAAGCGATAATTTGTCTTTTTCGCTTTTTTTCAAAATAAAATCCCACGCCATTTTTATTCCTTCAATTTCAAGAAGAATAAGTTTGGATCGCGGGATAATGCCGAAAGCTGTTTCTTTATAACTTGTTTCGCCTTTGCGTTTAACCATTGTGTTTTGAAGCTATTTTGCGAAAAACCTTTTCCACCATTTTAAACGTAACTTCCGGGTTTTCGCTTTTGGTCGTCCGGTAAGCCATTTGTTTTTCAAACATGCTTAAATACTCCCGGCGCAATTTGCCTTTCGCCGGGGCTTTTTGGAAAGTCTTTAAAATTGTTGCTATTTGCTGTTTGGACATATATAAAAAATAACATAAACGATAATTTCTGTCTATATCCGCGGGAAACACGGCAGTTGTTTTTAATTTTTATCACAAATTGCGAATTTCCTTCAACGTTTCCTCCGCGCACTTTTGCCAGCTGAAATTTTTCACTCTTTCAAAGCCGTTTTCTATTAATTTTTGCCTTAACTCATTGTCCAAAATTATTTTAGCCATGGCATCGGCGATTGACCTCACATCCCTGGGATTGAAAAAGAGCGCCGCGTCGCCGGCTACTTCGGGGATGGAGGTTGTTTGAGAAGCTGTAATTGCCGTGCCGCAAGCCATGGCCTGGAGTAAGGGGATGCTGGAACCTTCATAAAGCGACGGATGGACAATGGCAGCGGCGCCGCTGTAAATATAAGGCATATCCGCTTCCGGCGCCCAGCCGGTAATAATCACGTCATCATCCAAATTAAATTCGCGGATTATGTATTTTACCTCGTCAAATCCATGGCTGGCATCGCCCACCAATACTAATTTATGCTTGATATTCTTATATTCTTCGCGCATAACCGCGTAAGCTTCAACCAAAGCCGGAGTATTTTTTTTCTTTTCCAGCCGGCCGACATAAAAAATATACGGAGCGTCTATGCCGTATTTGTCAAGAACTTCCTTTATGCCGTTTTGATCGTTGATTTTATTGTACAAACTTTTATTATAACCGTTATGAATTACTTTAATTTTTTTCTCTTTGACATTATAAACTTCTTCTATTTCTTTTTTGGAAAAATTAGAAAC
>JAHIME010000099.1 GCA_018896595.1 Patescibacteria group bacterium | reverse complement strand
CGTTATAACCAAGTAAAACATCTTCGCTTCCACATATTCCTCCGCCCCGGCCCTATACGACCCTTCTTCCGAAATCCGCTTGCGCCCGAATTTTTTTTCCAAATCCCGCAAAATCTTTTCCGTTTCGGCAAGCTTATTTTCCGCCATTTTAACATCGCCCCTGTGTAAAGAAAAAATTATCCTCTTGGAATTATGCAGCGCAGTTCCAGATAAGCCGATAATCTGCCTCCTCTCGCTCTCTCTTTTTTCATACTCTTTTTTTAACCCCTCAATAAACTTTTTGTTGATCATAGTTTTGAGTTTTAGTTAATTTTTTAACACGAACGCAAAGCGCTTCTGAAATAATACCGTCTTCATTCAGCGATAATATTCAAATTCCTTGGCGGTTGGTCGGCAAGCGGCTTATTCTGATTTTAACTTTCTGATAATATCTCTTATGCTTTCTTCAAATCTTTTCCCGGAAAATTTCTCGGCGCGCCGGATTATTTCTTCGGGATTGTAATTATCATAATTATTTTTCATTCTCCTGACTCCGTCCGCCAAAATTTCGGGAATCGGATCGTCAAAAAATTCGCCCGTTATTCCTTCAATCATTGTTTCCGCCGCGCCGCCTTTTCTGAAAGCCAGAACGGGCTTGCCGAAAGACATCGCTTCAATGATAGTTATGCCAAAATCGTCTTCTCCCGGGAAAATAAAAGCATAGCAGTTTTGGTAATATTCCGCGATTTTCTCTTCCGGCTGAAATCCCAAAAACACAATATTTTTCTCCGCCATTTTTTCCAGCCTTTTTCTGTCTTCGCCGTTTCCTATTATAATAAGAGGAAATCCCAATTTGTTAAACGCCTCTACGGCAATATCAATTTTTTTATAATGGCTTAACCGAGAGACAATGAGGAAATAGTTATTTGGTAATTGGTAATTGGTAATTGGTAATTGGTAATTATTGATATCTACCGGCGGATAAATTACAACGCTGTCCCTGCCGTAAAATTTTTTGATTTTTTGAGCGGTATTTTTTGAATTGGCGATAAATCGATCCGCTCTCTCGGATGCGGATTTGTCCCACATCCGAAGATAATGCAAAAGAGGCAAAAGCAGAACCTTTTTAATCCCCTTAATTTTATTCTCAGCAAGATAATTATAATGCCAGTCCCAAAGAAATCTGGTCGTAGCGTGGCAATAGCAGATATGAATTGTTTTCGGCTTGGTGATTATTCCTTTGACGAACGAGCTTGAGCTGGAAATCACAATGTCAAAATCGCGAAGATCAAAAGTCTCCGCCGCCGTCGGCATCAACGGCAGTAAATATTTTTTTCTTTTCCTTATAAATTTCGGAAGCTTGTTTAAAAACGACGGCCTTATCTTGGCGTCCGGAAAATATCGCTCCATCTTTTCTTTATTATAAAGCAATGTATAAATCGGCGCCTCGGGATATAAATTATGCAGCGACATTAAAACCCTCTCCGCCCCGCCGAAATAGGTCAAAAAATCGTGAACAAGAGCAATTTTTGGTTTTTTGAATAACAATTTAACAATTTAACAATTTAACAATAAATTCATCGTCTCTCTCGCGCATTTTTCCCAGCTGAATTTTTTTGCGTTTTCAAATCCCCTCTTAATCATTTCTTCTCTAAAATCGGCGTTACTTAAAATTTTATTCAGCGCTTCGGCGATTTCTTGAGTATTATTCGGATCAACTAATAATCCGGCGTTTCCCGCCACTTCCGGAAAAGATGAATTTCCGGAACATATCACGGGAATGGCATAGCTCATCGCTTCCAAAATCGGCAAGCCGAATCCTTCATACAAAGACGGCATAATAAACACATCCGCGCTTTTATATAATTCTTCTTTTTCTTTCTCGGAAACATAGCCTTTCAAAATAATATCATTTTTATTTGGCGATTCAAAAATCGCTTTTCTTATCTCGTCAAACCCAAACCCGCTTTTCCCCGCTAAAATTAGTTTGATTATTGCCTGCCTGCCGGTAGGCAGGCATCTTGTTTTCTTGTATCTTTTTTTGAAAATTTCAAATGCTTTAATCAAATTCACTAAATTTTTCCTCTTCTCGAGCCTGCCAATAAATAAAACATTAAAAACTCCCTTATTCAAACGCTTAATACTTAATACTTCCTGCCTGCCGGCAGGCATGGGATACTCGATACTCCTAACGCCGTGATAAATAACTCTAATTTTCTCAGATTCAACCCCATAAAATTTCATCAAATCCCTTTTCGTATTCTCCGACGACGCTATGATTTTGCTTGACCATTTTACATTAAGCAAAGTGTTTAATTTCAAAAGCGCTCTGTCTTTGGCGGAATAACATTCGGGAAAATATTTATATTCCAAACCGTGAACGGTTGCGATGGTATTTTTAGGATGAATGATCGGAATAGCATAAGAAGGAACAAGCAAGGCATCAACGGGATTTTTTTTCATTTCCAAAGACAATCCGATTTGCGTCCAGAATTTATTATGGTTTATTTCTTTTACAAAAAAGTTTTTCGGAAAGTCAAAATCAATTTTAGAACCATTCCTTGTGTATAAAAAAATTTGATGATCATCCAAGTCCATCAGCTTTATATGCTTTATAAGCTGATAAGAATATTCTTCCGCGCCGGTTTTCTCTTTCATAAAAGCTCTGGATATGTCAATGCCAAGCCTCATAAAATTGAAGTTTAAGTTTAAGTTTAAGTTTAACTCTGCAACTCAAAATAATCTGCTATTTCAATTTCGCGTCTCCCGGCAAGGCGGGATCATATCCGTTTTTCACTTCCTCGCCGTCCGTATATCCATCGCCGTCCGTGTCCGGATTATTTTTGTCGGTTTTATAGAGAATTTCCATATCATCGCTTAGCCCATCTTCATCAGAGTCTTGAGCTATAGATATTGGCATCCCTAAAAATCCCGAAATCAAAGGCTCTAAAACACTGATTAAATTTTCCGCGCCTTCCGGTTTTTCAATCCCCATCGGCTTATTGAAATTGCTATATAATAAATCCAGATTGAAATCCATATTTACTTTTATACCATGAGTATCGCTTAAACTTTCAGTATCTGTGTAATCTTTTTCTTCTCCTAAGGGAACGCTACTTAGTGAATCGGGACAATTAAATCCG
>JAHIME010000100.1 GCA_018896595.1 Patescibacteria group bacterium | reverse complement strand
TGGGCGGGCAGTTCGATTCTCTTTTTCCGTTCCCATGACCGGTGATGAGCGGCAACCTGCTTTTCCCGGTGGAAAAGCGTAACCGTCGTTTGGTCCGCCTTTAACGCAAGGCGCCTGCCGATCGTCCAGGGCGGCACGGTGTAGCTGTTGTCATCAAAGTGGACGACAAAGTCCTGATGCACCAGAAGGGTGGCGCTTTCCCGGCAGTCGGCCAATAACGGCGGGAGAGGTCTCAGGTTTACCCCGGCGAAACGGTCCACAGGTCTGTCCCCTGTGGTCTGGTGGGTTCTCACATTGCAGACGCTGTCCCGCCACTGATTGACTTGCTGCTGAACGTCCATAAGATCACTGAAGGAACGCAGAGGCCAAAAGTTCTGGCGAAGGTAATGGATGCTTTTTTCAATCTTTCCCTTCTCCTGAGGCGCCCTGATGTGGCAGGCGTGGGGTACGATCTTGAAGATCCGCAAAAAATCCAGAAAGGCATCATTGAAACGAATGACGCTGCCGCAACGTTCCGTGACGGCGGTGAGCATATTATCGACGACGATTTCTTCCGGGGTTCCGTTAAAAAACCGGAAGGCGTTGATCAATCCCTGATGAAGGGCCTCCTGTTTCTGGCTGTGGGTAAACTCGACATAAAGCATCCGACTGTGTCCTTCGATGACGGCCAGGGCGTAAAGTTTTCTTACGGCTGTCCCATAGGTCAGGCTGCCGAAGTGGCCCCAATCGATCTGCAGCTGCTTTCCCGGTGCGGATTCGAAGCGGATGAAGGCCTCCCGGTTTCGGCCCCGCTCACTGCGCTTTTTCTGGAGGAAAGACCGGACAATGGTTATCCTGCCGTCGAATCCCTCTTTTTTGAGCCGTTGGAGAACCACCGGGGCTTTGACATCGGGAAGCTCTTCCAGAAACGAATCGATCCTCTCCCGGTAAGTGTCCAGTTTTGACGCCTTGGGCTTCTTCTTGGAAACGGTCCGTTCGGGATGATCAAGATACTTCCTGACGGTTGTTCTGCCGATCCTGAGTTGCCGGGCAATCTGTCTGTCCGAGCATCCCAGATCTTTGAGCCGATGGATTTCAAAAACAGATCGCCTGTCGATCATGGCAACGCCCTCCTCTGATCCGCATACCGAAGGGATTGTCTGATGATCTGCGCCACAACGGTTGGATCTTCATCATCCGACAGCTTCGACTTGATCACCGGACGGGACGGAAGATCGAGAACCTGGAAGATGCGTCCGTCAAAATCGATTAAATCCTTCCCGATCAATCCGTCCCGCGCAGCGATGTACTCGTCAAGATTGATCTGGAGAAAGGTGCAGCTGGCGTCATAGCTGTAACAGGAAAGACCATGTCTGTCCCCGGCCAGAATGAGAAACAGGTACAGGAGGATCTCCTGCTGATCCAGAGAGGCCAAAAAACCATCGGTCAGAAAACGGTGCGGGATAAAGCTGAATCCGCCCATGATCTTCCTGACCCTGTCCGTATTGAGAATCCTTTTGGTCAGCATGTGTCTGCCCTCCTTGCCATCATGATTTTGCGTCTCATTACAATGGCAGGGAGTATCTTTCCATCGAGTCCTTCTTTGCAATCACTCGCAACATGCCGTTATCTTGTAAATATTTACTTTTAACGCATCCATCTTTGCAATCACCGGCACCAGCCAGAACTGCCCGGAGGAGAATGTATGGCCTGATGTCTCGCGAGATTTTGACGCGTCCATCTTTGCAATCATGGACGCGTTCACTCTTCGATCCTGTAAAGAACATGTTCGCCTATCGCGGCTGTTGCGCTTTAGGTTTCGCACTCTCTGGAGGTCACGATTGCGCTTCGCCTGATCGGGATTCTTTTGACGGTATTCCTTCCAGTAATCGGGATGAGCCTCACACCACTCCTTCTGACATTGCTTCTGGTTGGCCTTATAATCCGGATCGTTACGCACCTTCCCCCTTTGCCATGCCGCCTTTCGGGCTCGTTGACAGACAGGCTTGCTGCAGTATCGGGGACTCTTCTGCCTCGGATCGGGAATAAAATACCCCCCACAATTACAACACGACACCTCTTCCATAATCCCACCGCCATCTCCTATAATGGATGGAATGTGTATATGGCTGTAATCAAAATAATGATATGGTCTTAAAAAGATTTATCCGAGAATGACATGTGTGGTTCTACCAGACCGGTGATATCGGCATCAGTCTATCCTGGTGAGTCTGGTATGGAATGAAATCGGCGGTGGTAGCCACGGTCAGTCCGGTCGAGGTCCTTGGGGAGATTTTTCTGGAGACCATGGGCGACAACAATCCGGGTATTCAAGATGGTCGTAACCGGTGCCCCGTCTGTAGAGAGAAACTTGGGATTGTCAACCTCCTCGGTTTCGGCTCATAGTAACGTCCGACGAGCCGCCGAGAAAAATGATAATGATGATATCCAGATTCCATCGACTGCAGCTGCGCATTACCGAAGGAAAGCTTCTATACAAACGCATCGGCCTCACTCACTGACTACAATAAACTATACGTAACAAAAT
>JAHIME010000020.1 GCA_018896595.1 Patescibacteria group bacterium | reverse complement strand
ATTGGGTAAGGTCGGATTGGGATTTTCCACTGTCCTGGCAGTTGTTGAGCTGGTGCTGTAGCCGGTTTTTGTAACGGTTATTTCATAACCTTCAATTGACTCCGGCGCTCCGGGAAAATTTAATATTCCGCTGACGCTTGTTTCATCTGTAAAATCAATAGCCGGAACAAGACCGCTGTTTTCTATGCGCACAGATGCCTTATCAACCGGCAATCCGTTGGCGTCAAAGACAAGTATTGACAAAACGCCTCCGCCCGCGTCGGTTTCCATGCCGCGAGGCGCGATGATCGTGGAGGATGTAACATTTTTTTGGCCGAAAGGGCCGTTCCAGCTTGCTTTTACCCTGATTATTTTATAGTCAGACGATGTGGCGTCATTAGGAACTCCGCCGTACAAGCCGTCAAAGGGATCGTCTTCATACTTAATAAAAGTATTAACATAAAAAATTCCGTTGTTTTGTGTTATGGTTTCATCTTCGGGTATTACTCCATTAGGCATTCCCCCGGCTATTCCTATATCATCGTAAGGCAAATTGCGGATATACTCCATTTTTTGATCGGTAATCATTGACGCCGCCAAACGGAATTTGTTGTCAGCGGTAACTTTTAAAGAATAAATAATCAAATCAAAAATCGCCAAGGTTAAAGCTGAAACTATTAAAACAGAAACCAGAACCTCTATCAAGCTAAAGCCCGGTTGTTTTTTAAAAGAAAAAGCCATATTTTAATTTTACATCGCTTGTGTTATTGAATACATCGGCATGATAATCGCCACTGCCATCGCGCCGACGCCGCAACCTAAGAATAGAATCAAAACCGGCTCAATGATAGACGGCAGGTTGCTCATAATTTGGTCTATTTCATTTTCGTAAAATTCGGCGAGCTCGGATAAAATATTATCCAGTTCGCCGGTCTCTTCGCCGACAGATATCATTTGGCAAACAACAGGGGGAAAGAGCCGGGGATAGGACGCGACAATCTCGTTGATTTGGCTGCCTTTTTTTATTTTCTCGCCCATCTCTTCCAGCGCTTTTCTGTAATGCAAATTTCCCAATACGCTGGCGGTTATTTGAAAAGTTTTTATTATCATGATGTCGGTTTTCAGCAAGCCGCTTACGGTTCTGGCGAATCTCGCCAAGTTGATTTTTTTTATAATCGGAGCGAAAATAGGCAGTTTTAAAAGAATAGCTTGAAAATAATATTTTCCTTTGTAAGTCCGCAAAATTTGAATTAAGGCCAAAACAACGACTATGAAAATAATTATAGAAAGAAGCCCGTTATTGACCAAACCGTCGCTTATGCCTATTAAAATCTTGGTGGGCAGAGGCAGTTCGGCGTTGAAATCTTTAAACATGCCTGTTATTTTCGGCACGATAAAGACCATCATAAAGGTGCCGATTCCAGCCATGGCGACAAGTATTATCACGGGATAAGTCAAAGCGCCTTTCACTTTGGAAATTAATTCATGCTGTTTTTTCAGCTGCGTATAAAGCTGGCTTAAAACATCCTCTAATTTGCCCGAAACTTCGCCTGCTTCAATCATATTGATAAAAAGTTCGCCAAAAATTTTTTTATACGGCTTTAAGCTCTCGGCAAAACTTACCCCCTTTTCCACATTGCCGGATATTTCCTTTAAAACTTTCGCGAAAAATTTATTTTCAGCTTGCTTGGTCAATGTTTTTAAAGCGACTGATAAAGAAATTCCCGCCTTAAGCATAACGCTAAGATATTGGACGAAAAACAGCTTTTCTTTTAAAGGCACCCGGGAAAGGCGCGCGATAAAATCATTGATTTTATTTATAACGGATTTTTTTTCCTTGATTATTTCTTTTTGTCGTTTGGGAAGATTGATAGCCATATAGTATAATAATGCGAATACTACAAATTAGTATGCTAATACTGCAAAAACGAATAATGCGAATTTACTTTAATTTGATTTGCGGCTTTTTGTAGTATTTGAATTTTATTCGTAGTATTCGAATTATATTTTATTCTTTTGTAACCCTCATCACCTCTTCAATGGTGGTGATGCCGTTTTTGGCCTTGATAAAGCCGTCTTCAATGATGGCAAGCATGCCCTGGGCGTCGGCTTGTTTTTTCAGTTCGTTATTGCCCGCCTTTTTTAAAATTAAATCATATATTTCCTCGGTAATTTCCAGAGTTTCGTAAATGCCGATTCTGCCTTTATAGCCGCTGTTGTTGCATTGTTTGCATCCTTTGCCTCTGTAGAAAAGCAATGATTGCAAGTCGGTTTTCGCGTCGGCAATAGCTCTTTCTTTTTGCAAAGTCTGCAAAATATTTTCAATGTTAAGCTTCTTATTGAGCTCATTGACGGTTTGCGCGTCAAGCTTGTAGCTTTGAATGCAATTAGGGCAGATTTTTCTGACTAACCTTTGGGCAACAATAACATTGGTGGTTGAAGCGATTAAAAATGACGGAATGCCCATATCGGAAAGCCGGGGCAGAGTGGTAACCGCGTCATTCGTGTGCAGAGTGGAAAGGACTAAGTGGCCTGTCATGGCCGCGTGAATGGCGATTTCCGCCGTTTCCTGGTCGCGTATTTCGCCGACCATGATGATGTCGGGGTCTTGGCGCAAGAAAGCGCGCAAGCCGGCGGCGAAAGTATAGCCGATTTTCGGATTAATCTGGGATTGATTAACGCGCGGCATGCGGTATTCAATCGGATCCTCCACCGTTAAAATATTAACTTCGGGGGTGTTCAAAATATTAAGCACCGTGTAGAGAGTGGTGGTTTTGCCGGATCCGGTCGGGCCTGTTACTAAAATCATCCCGTGGGGCTTGCTGATATTGCGCTTTAAAACTTCCAAACTGCTTGGCTGCAGGCCCAGTTGCTCCAATGACAAGACCTGCGCTTTTTCGTTTAATAAGCGCATAACGATTTTTTCGCCGTCAAAAGTGGGGATAATGGAAACTCTGAACGAGATTTTGTAATCTTTTGAGGATATTTTAAAGCGCCCGTCTTGGGGCAGGCGATGCTCGTCAACTTTTAAATTGGATAAGATTTTAATGCGCGCGATAATGCCGGACTGGACATTTTTCGGCAAAACCATTACATTGTGCAAGACCCCGTCAATGCGATAGCGGACGATAATATCTTTTTCTTCCGGCTCAATATGGATGTCGCTGGCCCCCTCAAAAATCGCGTATTCCAAGAGCGTGTCCACAATCCTGACAATAGGCATGTCTTCAGCCAATTTTTTCAAATTTTTATCGTCTGTCGGCTCAATTTTACTCTCGCCGGTCAAATCTTTGAACTCGGCTTTTAAGCTTTTATGGTATTGTTTTAATCCTTCTTCTATGCTTTCGGGGGATGTTAAATATATTTTCGGCTTGAGCTTTGTTTTTTTCTTGATGAATTCAAAAATTTCCAAATCTTCGGGGTCAAGCGCGGCGATTTTCAGTTCTTTATTGTCAGCGGCAAAAGCGATAAGCTTATGCGTGGCTGAAATCGGCTCGGGGATGCTCATTAAGACGTCTTTGCGGATTATTTGATCTTT
>JAHIME010000019.1 GCA_018896595.1 Patescibacteria group bacterium | reverse complement strand
GGGAATTTTTTTAGGAGAAGTAATTATTGATTACGCCCAAATTAAAAGGCAGGCTCGCGAGTTTGGCAGCGGCGTAAATGATGAGTTAGTCTTTATTTTAGTTCACGGATTATTGCATTTATTAGGTTATGACGATAAGACGGAAAAAGGAGCGAAAGAGATGGAGAGGTTGGGGGAGAAATTTATATTAAATTTTTATGATAAGAATTAAACGTTTATTTAAAAGTTTTAACTATGCCGTCAGGGGTTTAATTAAAACTTTCCGCGAAGAGCAGAATTTGCGCGTTCAAGCGGCTGCCGCGCTGGCGGTAGCTTTTTTAGCTTATTATTTTGAAGTAAGCCGTCTTGAATGGGCTTTGCTTGTTTTTGCAGTCAGTTTGGTGATTTTGGCTGAAATTATCAACAGCGCCGTTGAGCGCGTAACTGATGTTTTAAAGCCGAGAATCAACAGTTATGCCAAAGAGATAAAAGACATTATGGCCGCGGCCGTGATGCTGGCTTCTTTAGCCGCGGCGGTTATCGGATTGATAATTTTCTGGCCTTATATTTTCCAATTATTTTAATATGAAATCCGTAAAAGATTTAAAATCACAGTCAGGATTCACAATAGCCGAATTATTAGTCGGCATTTTTATTATCGCCTTGATCTCCGGGATTTTTATAGCCAATTACCGTTCGTCTGACAGGCAGGCAAAACTGAATATGGCCGCGCAACAGGTTGTAAGCGATATCAGAACGGCGCAGAATTATTCTTTGGGATTGCAGGAGTTTGAAGGGAGCGTTCCCAAGAGCGGCTGGGGCGCGCGTTTTGACACAGCTTCCCCTGACAGCTACATAATTTTTGCCGATGAAGACGAAGACGAATTTGATTATGACGCGGGCGAAGAATATAAAACAGTTGATTTGCCAAGTGATATAATAATAAGCAATATTAATGTTGCCGGCGCTGTTGATATAGTATTTATGCCCCCCAATCCAACTACCTATATTAATACAAATAATAACACTTCGGTGGAAATTACCTTGAAGGAAAATATCAGCAACGCGGTTAAAAAGATTAATGTTAATTTTTTAGGGCTGATTGATATAGTAGATTAATATATTTATGAATAAAAATAAATTAAAGCGACAATTTGGCTTCAGCATACTTGAGGTTATAATCGCCATTTTAATCATTTCCATTGGCATGATTGGGGTTTTGTCTTTAATCACGCAGAATATTCAAGCTCAAGATATCAGCAAAAACGATTTAATCACTTCGCAATTGGCGCAGGAAGGGATGGAGTTGGTGAGGAATATAAGAGATACTAACTGGTTAACGGCGGGCAACGATTGGAAAATCGGCGCTGGCGCGAGCACGAACAGCGATATTGTTCAAGACGGTGATTACGCCATTGATTATAGCGGCTTTATTGTTGATATTGATAGCATTAATAACGCCGGATTAAATATTGATGCAGCTGGTTTTTACACGCACGGCGCTGGCGTGGCGGCAACGCCCTTTTCTCGCTTAATTACCGTGGTTGATAATGGTGATTATCTGGAGGTTGAATGCAAAGTTCAATGGAAAGAAAGAGGCAGAACGCATGATTACACGGTAAAAACTTTGCTGTATAATTGGTATTAATTTTTATGTTAAATAAAATAATAAAAAATAATTTTGGTACAACCCTGCTTGAGATGCTGGTGGCTGTGGCTTTATTCTCGGTTACCATACTCGCGGCCACCGAGATTTTTCAAATGGTTGTTGAAGGCCAGCGCAGCGCCGTTGCGGCGCAGAATACGCAGGAAAATATGAGATACGCCCTTGAAGTTATGTCAAAAGAGATTAGAATGGCGCAGAAGTCAATTGGTAATGAGTGCGGGCCGCAGTTAAACGGCAAAGTTTATAATTTGCAGGGAAGCAGGCTGCAGTTTAAAAATATTTACGGGGAATGCGTGGAATACCAAGAACAAAGTCTTAGATTTCAAATAAAAAGATATCCTGCCGGCAATCCGCCGGGTTTGACTGATTATATCACGCCGGATGAAATTGAAGTTAGCAATTTAAAATTTATAGTAAATGATAATGTGGGCAGTATACAATCAAGTGTTACGGTGAAAATGGACATTGAAGCGGTTGGCAAGGCATTGCATAAGTCAAAAATAAAAATACAAACGACGATTTCATCAAGATATTATGAGTGAATATAATGCGAATCTACAAATTTATGCGAATACTACAAATTGCTAATAATACGAATTCACGAATTAAAAATAATAATCACGGCTCCGCGTTATTAATAACCGTATTGATTTTAACCAGCATTTTAGCCGTGGCTTTGGGCGCCGCCAATTTGGTGGTGTCCGGAATAAAAATGAGCGGCGGGCAGGAACGCTCAACCATCGCTTATTTTGCCGCGGAAGCCGGAGCCGAAAGAGTATTATGGAATTTGCATTACGGTGATTTTAGCGGATGTAATCTTGGCGAGTATGTTAAATTCGGCGCAGCCGCGACTTGCGACACAAACCCCAATCCCGAAACTTTATCTAATAATTCCTCTTATAGCGTATATTATAAATCAACAACGCCATTGGCGATTACCTCAACCGGCGGTTTCGCGAATGTAAAAAGAATTGTTGAACTTGGGTTTGATTAATCAAGAGGCAAAATTCGTGATTCGTGTTAATTCGTCTTTAATTCGTGCGGATTCGTTAACCACTTAAACTAATTAACACGAATAAGAAACGAATTTTCACGAATCACGAATAATAAATAAAAATAACAGTAATGGATAAGCAACAAGCTAAAATTAGAATAGAGAAATTAAAAAAAGAGATAAACCGCCATCGCTATCTTTATCATGTTTACGACAAGCAGGAAATCAGCGATGCCGCCTCGGACAGCCTAAAGAACGAGCTGTTCAAATTGGAAATGGAGCATCCTGAATTTATCACGCCCGATTCGCCGACCCAGCGCGTCGGCGGCAAGCCCCTGGATAAATTTAAAAAGGTAAAGCATTCCGCGCCGATGATGTCTTTGTTTGACGCGTTCAGCCGCGAGGATATGCGCGATTGGGAAAAGAGAATGGAAAGAATAATGCCCGGGCAGAGGTTTGATTATTTTTGCGAATTAAAATTAGACGGCTTGGCAGCGGCCTTGGTTTACGCGCGGGGCAAGTTCAGCTTAGGCGCGACTCGCGGCGATGGCGCGATTGGCGAGGATGTAACGCAGAATTTGCGCACCGTTGAGGCCATACCGCTGGCCTTGCGCCGGCCGGAAGAAAGCGAATTGGTTAAAATCGGCTTGCCAAAGCCGGCGAGAAATAAATTTTACGCCGCTTTGGACAAAGGGACGATTGAGGCGCGCGGTGAGGCGATAATGACCAAGAAAGTTTTTAATGAGTTGAATCAAAAATATAAAAAAGAAGGCAAGCCCTTGCTCGCCAATCCCCGCAACGCGGCGGCCGGCTCAATCAGGCAGCTTGACCCAAAATTAACCGCCGCGCGCAAGTTAGACTGCTATGTTTATTCGCTGATTACCGATTTGGGGCTGGAAAGGCACGAACAGGAGTTGGAATTAGCCGCGGTTTTGGGCTTTAAAGTTTTAAAATATAATAAATACTGCAAAAATTTGGAAGAGGTTTTGGCTTTTCACGGCGAATGGGAAAAGAACCGCGAAAAACTGCCGTTCCATTGCGACGGCGTCGCGGTTAAAATTAATCAGCTGTCACTTTGGCCCCGCTTGGGAACGGTGGGGAAAGGACCGCGCTATATAATGGCTTATAAATTTTCCGCCGAGCAGGCCGTGACTAAGGTCAAAGAGGTGGTTTGGCAGGTGGGCCGCACCGGCTGCTTAACTCCAACCGCCACGCTGGAGCCGGTCGCGGTCGGCGGAGTAACCATCAGCCGGGCGACCTTGCATAACATGGACGAAATAGAGCGGCTTGGCTTAAAAATCAACGATACCGTGATTATTGAGCGCGCCGGCGATGTTATACCGAAAGTGATAAAAGTATTGCCGAAATTGCGCGAGGGCGGAGAAAAAAATATCAAGCCGCCGGCCGATTGCCCGATCTGCGGCGGCAAGGTCGTTAAAGCGCCGGGCGAGGTGGCCTATCGCTGCGTTAATAAAAATTGCTACGCGGTTAATCTGCGCCGCTTGACGCATTGGGCGTCAAGAAAGGCCGCCGATATTCCCGGGCTGGGGCCGAAAATAATTGAGCAATTGGCGAGAGAGGGCTTGGCGCGCGACATAAGCGATTTTTATAAATTAACAGAAGGCGATTTAAAACCGTTGGAAAGATTTGCCGATAAATCGGCTGACAATTTGACCAAGGCGATTGCCGCTAAAAAAGAAATTGATTTAGCCCGTTTTATTTACGGTTTGGGCATCAGGTACGCCGGAGAAAAAACAGCTTTGCTGCTGGCAAAGCAAATTACAAATTACAAATTACAAATAACAAATAAATCCAAAATCCCCCCGGCCGCGCACCGCGCAGAGGGGCAGGCAATAGCCGAAATTATAAAATATTATCAAGAATTAAAAGTTGATGAATTGGAAAGAGTGGAAGATGTGGGGCCGATTGTGGCGAAGAGCATCTATGATTGGTTTCATAATAAATATAATCTGGCGCTGTTGGATAGGTTGGAAAAAAACGGAGTAACGATAAAGCCGTTGGAATGGCGCGGAAAGCCGCAAATCTTGGCCGGCAAAACATTTGTTTTAACCGGAACATTGGAAAGTTTGACAAGGGACGAGGCAAAGGATAAAATAAGAAAATTGGGAGGAGATGTATCATCTTCAGTAAGCAAAAATACCGATTTTACGGTAGCCGGCGCGGAGCCGGGAAGCAAGCATGATAAGGCGAGGAAGCTGGGGGTGAAGATTGTCGGGGAAAAAGAGTTTTTAGAGATGATAAAATAGCAATTTTTATTTATATGAAATTTTCTAAAAAAGATATTCAACATATAGCGAATTTAGCTCGCCTTGAATTGACAGACGAGGAATTAAAAATATACGGCAGCCAGCTGTCCGATATTTTAAATTATATCGGCCAACTGCGGGAGGTTGATGTTTCGGGTGTTGAGCCGACAGCGCAAACAGCCGGGCTGGAAAATATTTTTCGCGAGGACGAAATTGAAGAATGGGACGAAGAGGAAAGGGAAGCGGCTCTTAATCAATCTCCGATGATGGAGAATGGGTTTGTTAAAGTAAAAAGAGTGTTAGAATAGAATTTTTAATTTTTAATTTTGTAATTTTTAAACAATGCTTGAATTTTTAATTTTTAAAAATTAAGTCATTAAAAATTATTTATAAAATTAAAAATTTGAAATTAAAAATTATGAAGCTGAACGAGCTTACTGTAAAAGAGGCTAATGAAAAATTAACCAAAAGAGAGATAACCTCTTTAGAACTAACTAAGGCTTGTTTGGCGCGCATTAAAGAAATTGATAATAAAATCAAGGCATGTTTGACTGTCTGCGAAAAAGAGGCGCTGGAAGCGGCGCGAGAAGCCGACCGGCGCAGGGCAAAAGGCGAAGCCGGAGAATTGTTGGGCATTCCATGTTTAATAAAAGACAATATTTTAACAAAGGGCATTCGTACGACAGCGGCTTCAAAGATTTTAGAAAATTATGTCGCGCCTTTTGACGCTACCGTGGTAAAGAAATTAAAGGAGGCGGGCGCGGTTATTTTGGGAAAAACCAATTTGGACGAGTTCGCGCACGGCGCTTCAACGGAAAATTCCGCTTTTGGCCCGACTCATAATCCGTGGGACTTGAATCGCGTGCCGGGCGGCTCTTCCGGCGGCTCGGCCGCGGCGGTCGCGGCTGATATGTGCCTGTTTGCGTTAGGCACGGATACGGGCGGTTCAATCAGATGCCCGGCAAGCTTTTGCGGCGTTGTCGGCCTAAAGCCGAGCTATGGCAGAAGCTCGCGCTTCGGTCTTATCGCCATGACCAGTTCAACCGATGTTCCGGGACCGCTGGCCAAGACGGTGGAAGACGCGGCGATTGTTATGTCGGTTATTGCCGGGCAAGACAAATTAGACTCCACCACCGCGGGTGAAAAAGTTCCCGGCTATTCGCAGAAGCTTGATTCCATCAAAGGCCTCAAAATTGGCGTGCCAAAAGAATATTTTATTAAAGGGATGGAAAAGCAGGTTGAAGAAGCCGTTAAAGCCGCCATTGCCAAAATGGAAGAGCTGGGCGGAGAGATAATACCGGTCAGTTTGCCGCACACCAAATACGCCGTGCCGGTTTATTATATCATTACTCCTTCGGAAATCAGCTCAAATTTAGCCCGTTTTGACGGCATAAAATACGGCTTATCGGAGAAAGACGCTCAAAACTTGGCTGAAATTTATTTCAAGAGCAGGGGCAAGGGGTTTGGGCCGGAAGCAAAACGTAGGATTATGCTTGGGACTTACGTCTTGTCGGCCGGCTATTACGACGCCTATTATCTGCAGGCGCAGAAAGTAAGGACAAGGATTATTCAAGAGTTTGACAGAGTTTTAAGCGAGGTTGATATTTTAGCCACTCCGACTTCGCCCGATACGGCTTTTAAAATCGGAGAAAAAAGCAACGATCCGATGCAGATGTATTTGGAAGATATTTTTGTTTCCGGCGCTTCTTTAGCCGGCTTGCCGGCCATTTCCGTCCCCTGCGGATTTATAAACCCCATTGGATATAAAGAAAATAAAATGAAATGCGGAGATATTGAAGGAAATAAATTAAATGAGAAACAGAAAAGCGGGGCAGGCGGTTTGCCCGTCGGCCTGCAAATTATCGGCAGACGGTTTGATGAGGCGACTATTATGCGGGCCGCGCGCGAGTTTGAGCAAGCGACAGAATGGCATAAAAGAAAACCGGAGTTATGATTTTATTAAGCATAAATTATTAAAATTTTTAATTTTTAATGTTTTAATTTTTAAATATTAAAAATTAAAGTGTTATTTATGATCAATATTTTTAGAAATAAAGTATTCATCGCTACGGCGGTATTAGTCGTTGTTGCGGTTTTAATCGCGGCGCTTTTTGTTTTCAGCAAAAAAGAAATTAAAGAAGAGGTTGTGGCAGAAAGTGATAAATGGGCAACGCAGGCGCAAGAAGAAGAGAAGAGAATAAAAGCGGAAAATTTGCAGGATTTGTTCGCAGGGGAACAAGATGACTATCAGCCGGTAAGGCCGATAGAAAAAGACGACCATTATCAAGGAAAATTGGACGCGCCGATACAAATTATAATTTACAGCAGTTTTGACTGCCCTTTCACTCCTCAATTCAATAAAACAATTGAACAGGTTAAGCAGGAATTCGGCGATAAGGTTGTTGTCGCTTTCCGCCATTTTATTTTAAGGGGCGATAACAGCGCTATGCCCGCCGCTTTAGCCGTTGAGTGCGCGGCCGAGCAGGGCAAGTTTTGGGAAATGCGCGACAAGTTGTATGCCGACAATGAGGCGCGAATAATGGGCGCGGAGCGGTTTAAAATTGACGCGGCCGAGATAGGCCTTGATGCTGATAAATTCAATAAATGCGCGGACGAAGAAAAATACGCGGATAAAATAAACAGTCAAATATTAGAAAGCGAAAATTTCGGCGTTATCGGCACGCCGACAAGCTTTGTCAACGGCGAGCAGGCGATTGGCGCCGTTCCTTTTGATGATTTTGTCCACAGCGACGGCAGAGCGGGCGAGGGGATGAAAAATATAATAACGAGGCATTTAAACGATTAAAATAATTGGAGAGTTCGCCTAGCGGCCTATGGCGCCAGTTTGGAGTACTGGTTGGGTGAAAGCCCTCGTGGGTTCAAATCCCACACTCTCCGCCGATTTTTAGAATTCGGATTTTGGGCGATTGTTGCCTCGCCCCGCCAGAGGCGGGGCTCGGCTTCGGCGAGGATTTTGAAGGGATTTTTGAAATCCAAAAACAATTTCTGCCCGCTCAAACGGAAGTTCGAACCAATCTTTTTTAGAAAATC
>JAHIME010000001.1 GCA_018896595.1 Patescibacteria group bacterium | reverse complement strand
TGGTTTATTACAATGAGCAGCGCCGCCATGGCGGCTATGGCATGAACCGGCTGACGCCGGCGCAAAAAATCGCCGGTTCTTTATTTAATTCTTTATACATAATACCTCTTGAAAAGGTAACCTTGACTATGCAATCGTACACGCCTTTTCTATTTTTGCAAAATATGCTATAATATAAATATGAGAAAAATAATTAAGCTGATTTTCCTTGTTTTATTATTGGGCATTGTTGTGAACGTCCCTATTTTTGTATTTGGCAGTGAAGATAATAATTCGGCTGATAATACTGAAATTAAAGAAATAAACGTGGAAATCAAGAACAGGCGTGACCAAATGGAAGACATAGAAGATAAGCAAGAGGCGTATAAACAGGCGATAAAGCAGAAGCAGTCCGAGAAAGCCAGTTTGAATAATCAGATGGCGATTTTGGAAAATCGCGTAGCTAAAGCCGAATTGGACATAGAAAGCGCGGCCATTGACATTGACAGAACTAATCTGGAAATAAAAAAAGTGAATCTGGAGATAGAAGACAAGGACAAGAAAATTATTCAAGAGAAAGAGCATATTGAAGCCATATTGCGCTTAATGCACAAGGAAGACGGCAAGACCGCCTTGGAAATAATATTGCTAAACGATTCTTTGACGGATTTTATCAATCAGGTTAAATATCTTGAGGATATTAACAAAGAAATCGGCAGCGGCGTGGATAAGCTGAAGCAATACAAAGAAGAGTTGGAGGCGGAAGAAGCGGTTTTAGCCGGCAAAAAGCAGGACCTGGAAAAATTAAAAAAGGATTTAGACGACAAAAAGCAAGCATTGGTCAGCGAACAAGAAAATAAATCTTTCGTCTTGGATCAAACCCGCTCTTCCGAAAAAGAATACCAAAGATTGTTAACGCTTGCCAAGCAGGAGCAGGAGCAGGCGGCCGCGGAAATTGTCAGTTTGGAAAAGACGGTTAGGGAAAAGATAGCGAAAATGCAGGATAAAAAGTTGGAATTTAACGACGCGGGATTGATCTGGCCCGTGCCTAAAAATATAATTACTTCTTATTTTCATGATCCTGATTATCCATTCCGCTATATTTTTGAGCATCCGGCTGTTGATATCAGGGCGGGGCAGGGGACTGCTCTTAGAGCCGCGGCTTCCGGTTATGTGGCGCGCGCCAAAGACGCCGGCAAGGGCTACAGCTATATTATGATTATACACGGCGACGGACTGGCGACCGTTTACGGCCATGTTTCGGCGATTTACGTAAAAGAAGACGAATATGTGGTTCAGGGACAGGCAATCGGGCGAAGCGGGGGACTGCCCGGAACTCCGGGCGCGGGACGGCTTACAACAGGCCCGCATCTTCATTTTGAAGTCCGTTTGAACGGCATTCCGGTCAATCCTTTGGAATACTTGCCGTAATTTTTTATTTAGTTAATGAATAATAATGAATCATGAACAAATAGCGCAAGCCGCCTGCGATCGCGCTTTGGCGGCGCTGAATATAAAAAATTTGCGGTTTAGGCCGATGAAAAGAAAAAACAACCGCGTCAATACAAGGCGCGGTTATGTTATTGGCCGGACAAATTTAAAAACAGGGCTGATTACCATTGATATTTTTACGCCGAAATTCCGCAAGCCGAAAAAAATATCAAGCATTTTGCGTACCTTGGCGCATGAAGCGGCCCATCATCAAAAGCCGCCATACAGGCAAAGGCATAGGGGCCGGATAATTGCCAGACAGCATTACCCGATTTTTTACAGGCAGGTTAATAGAAATATTTTGAAGCTTAAGAAGGATAAAATATTAAGCGAGTATTTTAATTTTTAGAAAATTTAATTTTTTAACTTTCTGCCGCCGTGCAGTTTTTTATGGACATCGTACAGTTGTTTGCTGGTTACATGAGTGTATATCTGCGTGGTCGCGATATTGCGATGCCCCAAGAATTCCTGCACCAAGCGCAAGTCAACTCCCTGTGTCAGCAAATCGGTAGCGAAAGAGTGCCTGATGGTGTGGGGAGTGGCCATAACCGGCAGGCCGGCGATTTTTACGTATTTTTTAACGATATCTTCAATGCTTTTAACGGTTAAGCGGCGGGAGGCGTCTGATTTTTCAGCGCCTCTTTTATAATTAATAAACAAGGCGCTATCCATATCTTGGCGCCGGTCTAAATATTTTTTCGTCCAGCGCGCGGCGCGTTCGGAAAAATAAACCGTCCGCACTTTATTGCCCTTGCCCATGACAGCAACTTCCAAATTTTTTACCGGGTCGGCGATTTTTAGCTGCTCGCGGTTTAAAGCGGCTAATTCCGCGACGCGCAAACCGGTTGAAAATAATGTTTCAAGTATCGCCCTGTCCCGCAGGCCGATTTGTCCGCTCGTGTCGGGAGCAAGCAACAATCTTTCAATTTGCTCAAGCTTTAGAAATTTAATTTCTCGGTCGCTTTTGTCTTTTGCCAATTTGATTTTTCCGGGCGGGAGCGAAGTAATATTTTTTTCAATAAAAAATTCCAATAAACTGCGCAAGGCGATTAAATAATAGTTTTGCGTGGATTTTTTAAGCGTTTTTTTGGCGCGCGGATCAATGTGGCGGGCCAAAAAAATCCTGTATTTCGCGATATGAGCGGGGGAGAGCCGATCCGGCTTAAGATTTTGCCAGCCATTGCCGGTTAGCCATTGGAAGAATTTATTTAAAAATCTTGAATAATTTTTTTGAGTGTTGTCGGACAAGCCCTTTTCTATTTCCAAATAATCAAGGAAATCCGTTCGGTATTCAATAATGGGTTTGTTGTTTTTAATACTTCGCATAATGTAGATTAATTAACCTATTATATCAATAAGCGGTAATAATCAGGCCCATTATGTTGATTTCAGGATAAAACATCAGCAGTATTTTTAATATAACTAAAAAAATACCGATTATAATCAAGCAAAATACCAAAACCGCCAGACAAAATACTATTTTAAATAATGTTTCCATATAATTGTAGTAATCCGCGTACAATCCGCGGACAATCTATTTATAATAAACTTTGTCGCCGTATCTTAAATCAATATATTTTTTATTATTCAAATCATCTTTTAGTTTTTCGGTGATTATGACCATCAGTTTGCCTATTTGCTTATCCATATCTTCTTCGGTGTTAAAATATATTTCCGTTCCCTGGTTTATGCTCATTTTTATCATATTAATTTCATTATCTATTATAAAGCGCTCAATTGTAAAGCCGGGTTTTTCCTTTTTAAATTTATCAAATAACCGGACAATATAATCAATGTTATCATTCTGCTTTTCAATTTTTTTATCGGCGATCGCGTTTTCTCTCCTGTTGTCAATCAGCGGATAATTTTTATTTTTTATTTCCAAAGGATTGGTTTCGTTAATAATATTGCCTTCGCCATCAATATAATAATATTTGTCAGTTGAACTTTCATGCCAAATAGCGGAATAAGTTTTTTCTTTCAGGTCAATGATGAGTTTATCCGGCCATTTTTTCTCAACTTTTAAAGCATCAAAGCAATAGCGCTCATTTAAAGTTTTAATCAGCTTGTCGGTGTCAAATAAGAATAAATTTTTTTGGGAACCCAGTAAAAGCCGCCGTTGTTCCGCTTGCCGCCACGCCAAATCCTCAATTTCCCGGACGGAAATTTTTTCCGCGCCCGCGGCGCTTATCATTTCAATATTAAAATAAGGCGAAAAGCAAAAGAACCAAACAACGCCGCAGATTAAAATTATAATTTCAATTACGATCAATTTTAAGCGCCAGGAAAAATAAGACAATTTTATTTTCTTTCTTCTTTTTTGAAAAAAAGGATTGGAATATTTTTTTTTGCGGTAATTAAACTTTTTTTCTCCCCTGATTATTTTACCCCTCCCTTGCAGCATATTTTTGGGATTAGTCAATTTTTTATCACCTTTATATTAGCCGGCATATATTTCCTTAAAGCTTCGGGCACTATGATTGATCCGTCTTCTTGCTGGAAGTTTTCCATAATGGCGATCATGGCGCGGCCGACAGCCATAGCTGTGCCGTTAAGCATATGCAAATAATTTTTTTTGCCGTTTTTGTCTTTATATTTAATATTAAGACCGCGGGCTTGGTAATCCGTGCAGTTTGAAGTAGAGGTAATTTCCGCCCAGTCCCCCATTTTGCCTTCCTTGCCCGGCTTGCCCGGCATCCATGCTTCCAGGTCATAAGTGCGGTAAGCGGGACCGCCCAAGTCCGCCGTGCAATGGTCAACAACGCGGAATGGAATATTTAATCCTTCAAAAATTTCACGCTCAATTTTCAGCATTTCCTCGTGGGTTTGCTCCGATTTTTCAGGCAAAACATACTGGAACATTTCCACTTTGGTGAATTGGTGGACGCGAAAAATTCCTTTGGCGTATTTGCCGTAACTGCCGGCCTCGGTGCGGAAGCAATGAGACACGGCAACATATTTTTTAGGCAGTTCAGCTTCATTTAAAATTTCATTCATATGATAGCCGCCCATGGTAATTTCAGCCGTGGCGATTAAGCTTAAATCAGTATTTTCAATATTGTACACCTGCGTTGATTCGCCCCTTGGGTTAAAGCCCAATTCTTCCAGAATCTCCCGCTTGGCCAAATCGGGCGTGACAAACGGAGTAAAGCCATGCTTCATTGCCGCGTCAAGAGCGTATTGTATAAGGGCGAATTCCATTAAAACCAATTCGTTTTTCAAATAATAAAATTTCGCGCCGCTTACTTTTGCCGCTCGTTCAAAATCTATCAAATCGTTTTTTTCAGCCAGTTGCGCGTGATCCAGCGGCTTAAAATCAAATTTCGCCGGCTTGCCATAGGTTCCGATAACCGGATTATCATCTTCGTTTTTGCTGATACGGACATCGGGATGGGTTAAATTCGGTATGGCCAGCATTAATTCCCTGATTTCTTGCGCGATTGGATTTAATTTTTCTTCCATTTTTTTTATTTTTTCGCCCAATTCTTTCATTTCCTTAATTTCGGCCTTGCTCGGCTTGATTTTAGAGCCGATATTTCGTTTTGCCCTTAACTCCCCTATTTCGGTTTCCAGCTTTCTTTTTTTTTCATCTAATTTTAGCAATTTATCAATATCAACATTAACCAAGCGGTTTTTGCAGTTTTGTTTAATCAAATCAGAATTTTCCCTTATAAATTTTATGTCTAACATATTTTTAATTATAAAGTGAGAGCGTTGAATAATTCTATTCTGTCATTCCCGCGAAAGCGGGAATCCAGATTCTATGCGCTAACTCCTGGATTCCCGCTTTCGCGGGAATGACAATGGAGTTTGTGAAATTTTAGATGTTTTATATTTTTTCGGATAATACGGTTTTAATCTGATGATTTTTGTTTTTAATTTATATTCTTTTAATTTTTCTTCAAGTTTTTCCGTAAATATTTGCTGGTCATAGCCAAGGCAGATTATATCCGGCTGGTGTTTTTTTATTATTTTATATTTATCAGTTAGACCGCCTAAAATTATTTTGTCGGCTAATTTGCTCTCTCCCGCTGCGATTAAACGTTTCTTTTCATTATTTCGCGGCAATTTCCCCTTTACAGCCAGAACGGTTTTATCTCGAGCAACTACAACAATCAAAAAATTTCCGTATTCGCGCGCCTGCTTTAAAAAATTTTCATGCCCCCTGTGGAATATATCAAAAGTTCCGAAGACCATTACTTTGTTGCATGTTTTATGTTTCATGTTGCGTGTTGCGTGATTTCGGCTTCATCAGCGGAAATATTTGGCATTCGCGCATTGATTTGTCCATTAAAAAGGCGAAAACTCGCTCGCTCATGCCGAATCCGCAGGTCGGCGGCATGCCGTATTCAAGCGCTTCCACGAATTCATGGTCAAACATCTGCGCTTCCTCGTCTCCCGCTTCCCTTAATTTTTGCTGCTCGGCGAAACGTTCGGCCTGGTCAAGCGGATCGTTAAGCTCGCTGTAGCCGTTGCCCAGCTCGGAGCCGGCGATTATCGGCTGAAACCTTTGGGTGATTTTCGGATTTATGTCGTCTTTCTTGGCTAAAGGCGAAATTTCAACCGGCACGCCGATTAAAAATCCTGGTCCCGCGATTCGTTTGCGGCAGTATTTCCATAAATTATCAACAGCGCGTGTGATGTTAAAGCCCTTTTTATCGTATTCCACTTTAAGCTCTTTGAGCTTGGCTTCAATTTGCTTGATATCGGCGTTTAAAATATCAATACCGGTCAATTTTTTTACCGTATCTCTATAATCGTAGCGCTCCCATTTTTTGCTTAAATCAATTTTAAATTTGCCGATTTGAAATTTTAGAGTACCGAAAGTTTCTTGGGCGACAAATTTGTACAGCTCTTCAACAAGTTTCATGCCTTTTTCATAATCAGCGTAAGCCCAGTAAAATTCCATTTGCGCGTAATCCTGCAAGTGCTCCGCGTCAATGCCTTCATTCCTGAACTGCCTGCCGATTTCAAAAGTTTTTTCAAATCCGGCAACCATCAGCCGTTTTTGCCAAAGCTCGCCCATGGAAATGCGCAAATACACATCCATATCCAAGGCGTTGTGGCGGGTTATGAACGGACGGGCGTCGGCGCCGCCGGTTGTTGTTTCCAAAACCGGCGTTTCCACTTCCAAAAATCCTTTTTTCAGCATAAATTCCCTGGCGGCGCGCCAAAACGCGGCTTTTTTTTCTATCATTTCGCGGACTTCCGGATTAAATAAGATATCAAGATATCTTTTGCGCAGTCTCTCCTCCTCGTCGCGAAATCCATGCCATTTGTCAGGCAGGGGCTTCAAGGCTTTCGCCAAAAGCCGCCATTCTTTAACCATAACGGTTTTTTCGCCCTTGTGAGTCGTAAAACATATTCCTTTTGCTTCAATAAAATCGCCAACATCAATTAATTTGATGAATATTTTATAATTGTCAGGTCCGACTTCCTTTTTTGACAATGCTATCTGAATTTTGCCTGTGGAATCCTGAAGGTTGGCAAATGTTAAATTGCCATGGGCGCGCGAACCGCGCAAACGGCCGGCAATGGCTATAATTCCGCCGCCTTTCTCCATTTGGCTGAATTTTGCTTGAACATCAGCGATAGTATCCGTTCTTTCGGTTTGCGCAGGATAAGGGTTTATGCCTAATTTTCGCAGTTCTTGCAGTTTTTTTACCCGTTCGGCGCGCTCGCTGATTTTTACATTTTGCATATCATTTTTTTGATTTATTCAATATTTAAAATTTCATATTCCATTTCTCCGTTTGGCGTTTCCACTTTTACACGCTCATTCTTTTTTTTGTTTAACAAAGTGCTGCCCAGCGGAGACTCATTGGATATTTTCCCATTCAACGGATCAGCTTCATTAAAGCTTACTATTGTGTATTGTTTTTCCGCGTCGCAGTTTTTAACAATTACTTTTGAACCCATGCCTATTATATCTTTATTATACCCATTCTCAACAACCGTGACATTTTTAAGCAAAGCCATTATTTCCGCGATTCGGCCGTCGTTAAAAGCTTGCTCATCCTTTGCTTCGGCGTATTCCGCGTTTTCGCTTAAATCCCCCAGTTCTTTGGCTTTTTCAATCCTTTTGGCGATTTCTAAGCGGTGCGTAGTTTTTAGATATTCCAGTTCTTTTTTTAATTTGTCATAGCCCTCTTTAGAGATTATTTGATCAGTCATAGTTTTGTTTTATTATTTTAATTATAAATACAAATATAATTAATAATATACATTAATTTGGGATAAAACGCAAGGGGATTTGAATATTTATTATGCGTTACGCGGCGACAATATCGCGCTTGCTAAAATCAAATACCCGATTCCCAGCGGATGGTTCATATAGGGACTAAAGATACTAACAACAGCGATAACAAATAATCCAATTATCAGCCCTGAATAAATTTTTTGTTTTGCGTTATAATTTTGAATTATTCCGTCATAACAAATTTTGCCGATTAAAATTAAATACGATAACATTCCTAAAAATCCTAATTTTAACCATATATCCAGCCAGCCCCATTCAAAAGCGTAAGTGGTGTATTCTCCGTCAAGATTAGATTGCAATACGCGAGGATCGCTTGATTTGTAAGTTACGGCCGCGCCAAAGCCTTGTCCGAGAATCGGGGCTTGTTTTATTTCATTCCATAATTCAGGCAAAAGCGACCAGCGCGAAGACACGCCCGCCTCGCCTGTTATTTGGCCGGCTCGCTCTGATAATAAGTCCGTTGTGGAAAAGCCGCCGATTGGTTTTGGATAAGGGAATTTTACCACCGCGATTATAATGCCGATGCTTAATATCGCGGAGAATAATAAAATACCATTGTTAATAAAAAATTTCTTCCAACCCACTCTGTAAACCAATAAATTAACAAGCCAATAAATCAATAAACCAACGGCCAAACCGATCCAAAAGCTTCTGGAAAAGCTTATTAGGATAACGGACAAAAGTAAAGTAAGAAGCAAGAAGCAAAAAATAAGAAGTTTTTTTTCTTGTTTTTCTTTTTGTTTATTTAAAATCAATAATAGAAATATAAAAAAACCAATTAACGCGAAAATGTGCGATTGAAAAAATACGCGGTAAAAGCCGCCTTGCATTTGCGTTATCTCCCCTACTCCGCTATCCCGAGTCCAGCCGTATAATTCATAAATTATGCCGATTATGTTGTGTGAAAAAATAAAAAGCAAGAGAAAAGTCTTGGCGCACAGCCAGGTTATTGAAGCCGTGAAGATTTGGAAAATAGATAACACCGGCTTTGGCAGTTCTTCGGATGATCGCGGAGTTTTGTTGATAATACTGTAAACCGGAAAAACCAGGGCAAAATAAAGCCAGCCGTTAAAATCAAAAAATATATCGCTGAATTCATTATGGTTTAAAAAGCCGCTGATTAAGCCAAACCCGATAAATATGAATAACGCGCCAAAATACGGGAAATAAGGCGAGCGCGCGAATTCAATATTTAATTTTTTATCTTTAATCCACGCGGATATCGCCTGCCCGAGCCAGACCGCCATAACAACTAACCATAAAGCGATGCGGATGGAAATAATTACGCCTTCGTGCTCAAAAAAGAATAAATATCCCTTGGAGCCGATGAACAGCTCGGCTAAAAGCATCCAAAGCCCGTATTCCAATTTTATCAGAGACAAAATCAAAGCAAGCGAAGCAATGATTAAAAAGCCGATTTTATTAAATTCAGGCAGAAGATAGCCGAAAAATGATAACAGCTCAGCTAAAAATATAAAAAGAAGTGTTTTTCTGAATATTTTATTGAATAACATAACAGGCAATAATTTTTAATTTTTAATTTTTAATTTTCAATGAATTTTCAATTTTATAATTTTTAAACATTAAAAATTTATATTTAATAGCTATATTTGACCATATCCCCTGTTTTAAAGCCGTGTTTGCCGGCGTATCCGCTATTCATTTCTAAAACATAATTTACTGGTTGGCCGCTTGAATAAAGCATTTTTGGATTAGACCCTTCGGGCAACAAGTTTTTGTCAATTTTAACGATTTTATCATTGCTAATCCAAATTATATCCAGCGGAAAATTCATATCGCGCATAACAAAAGTCCGTTCTTCTTTGTCCGGAAAAACAAAAAGCATGCCGCAATTATCGCATAAGTTTTCCCTGTTGCTAAGCCCCTGATAATGCTTCTCGGCCGTGTCGGCGATTTCAACTTCAATAATTTTATCATCAATAATTATTTTTGTGTAATCCAAATCCGAAATTTGATTGGTTTTTACGATATAAAACAAAATCGCAATCGCGGCAACCGTTAAGATATATATTAATTTTTTCATAATTCCTTGTTACATTAAAATAAAATATTTCAATGGTATCTTGAGCGCGTTTGCCTCCGGATTATATTCCAAAGCATTAACTCCTTCCGAAATAATAATGCCGTAAACCGCCTTTACTTTTTCCGCTGTTTGCGCCACCTGCTTATATTCCTTTTTGTTCGCGCCAACTTCAATCACAATTTTATTTTCTCCGGCGCTTACTATAAAATCAGCTCCGCCCTTCGCGCTGTCATAGGTGAGGGAAAAAGCCGGCTTCTTGTCGCACAAACGATAAAAATACATACCCGCCAAATCTTCTAAAAGTTTTCCTCGCGCGTTTTGTTCCGTGATAATATTGCCGATAGTTTTATAATACATCGCGCGAAATGCCGGCGAAGAAAAAAGATATTTTGACGGCCTTTGCGTCACTTGCTTAAAATGAGACCCGTGCGGATATACGCGATGCAGAATTTCTGCTTGCTCAAACGCTGAAAAAATTTCAGCTATTTTGGGGCGGGAAATGCCGAATTTTTCCGCCAATGTTGTAAAATTCAAAGCATCCATATCTGCCACGGCGTATAAAATCGCCGAAATTTTTCCGATAATATCGGACGAAAGTCCGCGCATCTGCGGGATGTCTTTGTTAATTACCCGTTCAAGAGATTTATTTATTTGGTCATAAACCAACGCTTCATTTTCCAACGCGATCATAAACGGCAACGATCCATAATAAAGATAATTTTCAAAATCCAAACGGCTGATGCCGTGGTAATATTCGTTTATTTTTTGTTCTTGTTTTTTCAGCGCGTTAAATGCTTCCTCGGCGCTTCGCGAGCCAAAAATAATTTCTCTTAATTCTTGCGATAATCCCTTTATTTCATATTTATTCAGTTTAATCTTGATAAATTCGGTAAACGAAAGCGGGTAAATTTTTTCATAAATGGCGCGGCGGGCAATATCGGAATTGCTATTTATAAGGGCGGCCGCCGAACCTGTTGAGAACATAAAGACATTATGCGCGCGGTCATAAATGGTTTTGAGAGTCACGCCCCATTTTTCATCGTATTGCACTTCGTCTAAAAATAAAAATAGCGGTTTATCCAAATTTGTAATCGGCCGCCCGATAATTTCTTCAAAAATATTCACCACCTCATTGATATTGCTTCCAAGAGTTTGCGTAATTTCATCAACTGAAAGAATTAAAAAATACCCGTCAATATTTTTTTTAGCATAATATAGCTGGTACATAATCGTTGTTTTGCCCGCCCCGCGCAAACCGGTAAGCGCCACCCAGCGATAAGATTTATTCCCCGCGAGAAATTGGTCCAAATGAGATTGTATTCTTACGAAGATGTTTCTGTTTGGCCGTTTTTTATTTTGCGCGTCAAAAACATACGCTCGTCCGCGAAAATCCGCTTGCGCGATTTGATCATTAATATATTCTTTAATTTTTTCCTTGTTTGATATCATTTTTTTAATTTTTTAGTGTTAATTATAGTTTACACTATTTGTATATTCAGTGTCAAGTCCGCTTTACACTGATTTTATTTTACTCTTTAACCCTCTACCTTAGCCATTTTTAAGCATATTTTATAGATTATGCTTCTTCTTTATAATCTCCATCGCTTTTTTATATTTTTTCACGTTCGGCAAAAACGGCATAAATTTATAAGCGAAAGACGGCAGCCAGCTGCTGATTGTGCCGCCTGTTTGCACTTTGAATAAAACCTTGTCAATCCAAACCCCGCTCCGCCTTTGCTCAAGCATTGTAAGCCATAAATCCCAGTCCTGCAGTTTCTTAATTGATTCATCCCAGCCGCCAGCAGGGAAGTGCTCGCGCCTGATTAAAGACATTGTATGGATATAAGGCGCTTTTTTTAATTTTTCAGCTTCAAACGGCTCAAGCTTGAATAATTTTTTGCCCCATAAAAACGATGAGAAAGCATAGCTTGCCTCCTGATGCTGTTTTAGCGCGTTTAGCATCGTTTTTAGAGCTTCCGGCTTTAAAATAGCGTCAGCGTCGCAAAAAAACAAATACTCGCCTCCGGCCTCTCTATATCCCCTGTTGCGCGCGGCCGGCGCGCCTTTGTTTTCCTGGCTGAAAACTTGCCAGCCCGAGGCTGGTCCGCCTTGGGCGGAAAACTTGGATTTATAATTTTTTAATACTTTTTCTATATTATCGGTAGAACCATCATTAACTATAATAACTTCAAAATTTTTGTAAGTTTGGTTTAAAATACTGTCAAGGCATTTGCCTATCTTGTCGGCTTGGTTGTAGATTGGAATAATGATTGAAATCATAAAAAATTTGTAATTTATAATTTATAATTTGAAAACAACTTGGATTCTAACTTCTAACGCAACAGCGTTGGTTAATTAGTTGATTAAAAACTTCATAGGGTTTTTGGAAGCCGAGAGCTTCTCTGGGTCGTCCGTTAAGCAAGCGTTGCGCCTTTTTAACTTCATATCTGGATACCTTCTTGAAATCAGTTCCTTTCGGGAAAAATTGTCTAATCAGGCCATTGGTGTTTTCGTTGGTGCCCCGCTCCCATGGGCTTCTGGGATGCGCGAAATAGACTTTAATGCCAGTAATATCGGTGAACAATTTGTGTTTAGCCATTTCCCGCCCCTGATCGTAGGTCATTGATAATTTCATCTGTTGAGGCAGTTTCTTTGCTTCTTTCGCGAATGCCTTAGCCACCACTTCCGCTTCCTTGCTTTTAACAGGGATGAGAATAGTCGTGCGGGTCGTGCGCTCAACCAGAGTGCCAAGAGCCGAACGATTGTTCTTTCCCATAATGAGGTCGCCTTCCCAATGTCCGGGGATAATTCTGTCTTCAACTTCCTTTGGTCGCTCCTCAATTGAGAGCATATCCTCTATTTTCCGCTCCATTTTAACTCCGCGGGACTGTTTATGTCTTCGTTTGCGGTTCTGCCGCAAGCAAGCCAATAGCTCTTTTTTAAGAGCTCCGCGAGGTAAAACATAAAGATAGGTGTAAATTGTTTCCGGGGCAATGCGCATCTCCATATTTAGAGGATAATCTTTTTCTAATTCTTTTGCAATCTGTACAGGCGACCATTTGAGTCTTAACCGCTGATGAACATACTGTTTGAGTCTCCGGTCAAGATTTAATCTCCGTTTATTTTTCTTCCGTTTCCGAAAGTTTCTTTCCGCCCGCCGTTGCGCTCTGCCGGCGCGGTAGGTATACTTATTACAGCCGCCTGCATTAACTTCCCGACTGATAGTGCTTACATGACGATTAAGAACATTGGCGATTTCATTTAAAGAGCGGTTTTGAGCGAGCATTCTGCTGATTTCTTCCCGCTCATCTAAACTTAATCTTTTGTAATTTTTCATATGAATCCAACTTAACATTTTTGGCGCTCCGCGCCAATATTGTTGCGTTAGATTCTGGAATCAAACTTAGTTTATTTAATATTTATATTATAACAAAAATAAACGATAAATAAAACCGCGTTACGCGATTTTATATCCCCAGCTCTTTCAGCATCTCTTTTTGTTTCCTGCTCAAACCGGTCGGGGTTTTAACGATTATCTCAACCAAATGGTCTCCCCTGCCGCTGCCGCGCAAGCGAGGAATGCCGCGGCCGCTTAAGCGAAAAACTTTGCCGGACTGCGCGCCTTCCGGAATCTTCAATTTAACATTGCCGTCAACAGTCGGAATTTCTATCTTATCGCCCAGCGCGGCCTGGGCAAAGCTGATTTCCGCTTTAGATAATATATTATAGCCGTCGCGCTTGAATTTAATGTCGGGGTTTACTCTGATTTTTAAATACAAATCCCCTGCCGGCGCGCCTCTTTCGCCCGCCTCGCCATGTCCGGATAAACGGATGGTTTCTCCGTCGTCAATGCCCGCGGGAATTTTTACTTTTATCCCGCTTATTTCTTGGATAACGCCATTGCCATGGCACTTTGAACATTTTTGGCTGTAAGATTTTCCTTCGCCGCCGCAATCAGGGCAAGTCGTCTGCGCCAGCATATTGCCAAAAATCGTTCTTTGCGTTTTGATAATTCTGCCTGAGCCGTTGCAAGTTTTGCAAGTTTCTATTTTGCTATCCGGCTCCGCGCCATTGCCGCCGCATCTGTCGCAAACAACATTTTTCTTTAAATTAATTTCCTTTTCCGCGCCGAAAATCGCTTCCTTAAATTCAATCGCAAGCAAAACTTGTATATCGCCGCCCCTTCTGGCTCTGCCGCGCCCTTGTCCGCCTCGGGCGGATTGTCCGCCTTGGGAAGAAAAACCGAATATATCGCCAAGACCGCCGAAAATATCGCCCAAATCTTCCATATTAATATCCCATCCCGATCCGCCTTGGGCGGATTGGGCGGAAAAGCCCTCAAAGCCGGAAAATCCGCCGCCGGCTTGACCATGCTCAAAAGCCGAGCCGAACTGATCGTATTGGGCCCGTTTTTTCGCGTCGCCTAAAACCTGATAAGCCTCGTTAATTTCCTTGAATTTTTGCTCGTCTCCGCCCTGCTTGTCAGGATGGCATTGATGCGCTTTTTTGCGAAAAGTTTTTTTTATTTCTTCCTGGCTGGCGTTTTTGCCAACGCCGAGTATATTGTAATAATCTTTGTTCATGGTTAATTATTTCTTATTTTCTTCCACTTCGCCTTCAACCGGTTCTTCTTTTTTTTCTTCGCCGCCTGCTTGCTTGTCCGCCGGCTTGTCCTCCGCGGCACCGCCTTGCTGGGCGGAGGCGGAGTACATGGCCGCGCCTATTTTTTGCGCTACCTGATTCATTTCCTCCATTTTCTTTTTTATTTCGTCATATTGATCGGTGTCCTTTGCTTTTTTTAAGGCGTCTAATTTTTCTTCCAGTTCCTTTTTGTCTTCCGGCTTCATTTTATCGCCTGATTCTTTAAGAAGCTTTTCGGTCTGAAAGATAACGGCATCGGCTTGATTTTTAATTTCAACCTGCTCTTTTTTCTTCTTGTCTTCTTCGGCATGCAGTTCCGCTTCTTTTTTCATCTTCTCAACCTCTTCTTTGGAAAGCCCGGAAGAAGCGGTAATGGTTATTTTCTGCTCTCTCGCCGTCGCTTTATCTTTGGCTTTAACATTAAGTATGCCGTTGACGTCAATGTCAAAAGTAACTTCAACTTGCGGTATGCCGCGCGGAGCCGGCGGAATGCCGTCTAAAATAAATCTGCCTAATGTTTTATTGTCGGAAGCCATAGGGCGCTCGCCTTGAAGCACATGGATTTCCACGCTGGTCTGCCCTTCAGCCGCGGTTGAAAAAATCTGCGACTTGGAAGTCGGAATTGTGGTATTGCGCTCAATCAACGGTGTGGCGACGCCGCCCAATGTTTCAATGCCCAAAGTAAGCGGCGTAACATCCAAAAGCAAGACATCCCTTACTTCGCCCCGAAGAACGCCTGCCTGGACAGCCGCGCCCATAGCCACAACTTCGTCGGGGTTAACGATTAAGTTCGGATCTTTGCCGAAAAATTCTTTCACTTTTTTCTGCACTAACGGCATGCGCGTCATGCCGCCGACCAATATTATTTCTTCAATGTCTTTGGTTTCAAATCCGGCGTCTTTTAAGGCCGCTTTGCACGGCTCAATGGTTTTATCAACCAAATCGCCGATTAAT
Organism: Patescibacteria group bacterium; assembly: GCA_018896595.1. GTDB lineage: Bacteria > Patescibacteriota > Patescibacteriia > Patescibacteriales > VMTK01 > JAHIME01. The sequence goes on along the minus strand of JAHIME010000001.1, from coordinate 17,871 downwards.
TCTTCCAATTTGGCCCTGGTCATTTTCATAACCAAATGCTTGGGCCCTTGGGCGTCGGTTGTGATAAACGGCTGGTTAATCTCGGTTTCCAGAGTTGTTGACAGCTCAATTTTGGCTTTTTCCGCGGCTTCTTTGATTCTTTGCAGCGCTAAAGTATCTTTTAACAAATCAATGCCTTGGTCTTTTTTAAACTCGCTGATTATCCAATCAACTACGCGCTGGTCAAAATCTTCGCCTCCCAAATGAGTATCGCCGTTGGTTGATTTCACCTCAACCGTATCTTCCGCTATGTCTAAAATTGAAATGTCAAAAGTGCCGCCGCCCAAATCGTAAACCGCGATCTGCTGGCCCTTTTTCTTTTCAAAGCCGTAAGCCAAAGCCGCGGCTGTCGGCTCATTGATAATTCTTTTTACTTCCAAACCGGCGATTTGGCCGGCATCTTTGGTGGCCTGTCTTTGCGCGTCGTTAAAATAAGCCGGCACTGTAATTATCGCTTCGGTTATTTTCTCGCCCAATCTGCTTTCCGCGTCCGCTTTCAGCTTGGATAAAATCATGGCCGATATCTCCTGAGGAGCGTATTCCCTGCCCCCCATTTTAACTTTAACGCCTTCGCCGGACTGAACAATTTTATACGACGCGGTTTTAGCGTCTCTCTGCACTTCTTCATCTCCAAATCTGCGGCCGATTAACCGCTTTACCGCGTAAACGGTATTTTCCGGATTGGTTACGGCTTGCCGCTTGGCTGTTAGCCCGACCAAACGCTCGCCGCTCTTGGAAATCGCCACGATTGAAGGCGTGGTTCTCGCGCCTTCGGCATTTTCCAATATTTTCGGCTGGCCGCCTTCAATAATGGCCATAGCGCAATTAGTCGTTCCCAAATCTATGCCTAAAATTTTTGACATAATATTTTTTTGCTGTCATTCCCGCAAAAGCGGGAATCCAGGAGTTATTTTAATTTATTAATTATTTATAAATACTTTATTACTTAATCTCCATCGTTTCAAGCATCGCTCCGAAATCAATTAAAGATAATCTTCCCAAATCTTGGTTTAAGAAAACAAGGCCGGAAAAATCTTTATTATTTAAATTAAACAGCGCGCCTATATCTTCGCCAATGCCGGCATTTTGCTCTTTATCTCCAAAACTGTTCTTGTCAACAATCAGCGCTTCTCCGCCGTTGCCGAGCTTGATGATGTTGGCGGGCTGAATTTCATAATCAGCCGACGGGGAACGATAATAATATTTTCCTTTCTTTTTAGAAAAACCCAAGGCGTCAATAAACGCGGCAGAGGTTGTCGCGCCTGATTTGCCGTAATCAGCGCTTACTCCTCCGAAAATCAATTTGTCATTATCGGAAAATCGGCCCGTAAATTTCTTTTCCCCTCCTTCGTCGCTGATTGATAAATTAACTTCGCCTAAAATGGCCGGGTATTCAAAAGCAATGCCTAATTCCGAATTGGAAAATTCCATTTTGGCGATAGCTAAAAGCTCGGCTTTTTCTTTTAACTCTTCATTGGTTGTTTTTAATTCAGTATTCTCCGACTCAACACCCGTTAATTTGTCTTTTAAATTTAATAATCTGTTTTCAAAATCTATCTTGCTGCTATCCGCTTCTTTTTTTACTTCGCCAACATTTTTTTTAATAACTTCTTTTTGCCATACAAATATGCCTATGCCGACTATCGCGGCGACTGTAATAACCGCCATTACCGTTGCCAGCAATCCTCTCTTGGCGGGTTTTATGTTGTCATCGGAAAGAGCTTGTTTTTTAACGTAGCTCTCTTTGGTAATTTTCTTTTTTTTGCCGGCCGCCCGGGATTTTTTAACAGCGGTTTTCTTTTTTATTTTAACGGGAATGCTATTGTTATTTGGTTGTTGGTCCATAGAATTTTAATTTATTTTTTTAGTCTTAATCTTAATCATCTTCGGCTTTGCTTCCGGCGCTTTGGGAATGAAAATCTTTAAAACGCCGTCTTCGGCCGCCGCTGACGCTTTGTCGCCCAAAACGTGTGTCGGCAAAGGAATGCTCCTGTAAAAGCTTCCGCGCCTGATTTCCTTGCGGTAATAATTTTTCTCCTCCACCTCGCTCTTTTTCTCGCTCTCGCCCTTAACAACCAAAACGTCGTTTTCAATTGAAATATCAACCTTTTCCGGGTCAACTCCGGCTAATTGCGTTTCTACGATGACATTATTTTTGTCTTCATAGACATCAACAGCGGGCATAAAGCCTGTTTGCATCCCGCGGGCAACCGGCATAAATTCAGAAAACATTTTATCCATATCCTCAAAAGGCTCAAGGAATGGAGTCCATTTAATTAGTGGAGACATAGTTTTAAATATTTCTCAAACTTAATTCGTTATTAAAAGTAAGTTTAAGAAAACATTATTTTAAATTTCTAATGACTAATTTCTAATTTCTAATCAAACCCCAATGTCTAAGTTCCAAATCCCAAAATATATTATTAAGAAAAATTTAGGCATTGGATATTGGTTATTGGGATTTTATTAGATTAATTAGAAATTAGAATAATTAGAAATTTATTCCAATATCACTTTCGCCGGCGCTATCACCTTCCCGCGCAATTTATATCCCGGCCTTACTTCTTGCTTAACAGTCTCGCCCCTGCCTTCAATCGCTTCCATTGTATTATGGTTAAATTTCTCGCCGATTGTTTTTATTTCTTCAATGCCCCAATTTTCCAACACGCTCTTAAATTGTTTTATAATACATTCCACGCCTTTTATAATATTGGCGTTATTGGGCGTTTTATTGGCGTGTTCCAGCGCTAACCTCAAATTATCATAAACCGGCAATATTTCATAAAGCAAATGTTCGTTGGCGTATTTAACAAATTCCTGTTTTTCTTTCGCTGTTTGTTTTATTAAATTCTGGTAATCAGCCATGGCGCGCTTGTACTTGTCCTCAAAATTCTCTTCCTGCTGTTTTTTTAATTTTTGCAAAACCTCTATGATATAAGGAGCAAACTTTAATTCATCCATTTTCAGCCACTCATCCAGCTTCAACCATTTATATTTTGTTGCTTCTTCGTTTAATTTTAATCTTTTATAATCCTTGGCTTTAGCCTGATAATCAATAAAAATTAAATGATTATCGTTTAATTTATAGCTTTCTTCCAATCCTAATCCGCTGATTATCGTAATTAATTTTAAATCAAAAATATCTAAATCAGTTTCTTCTTTGGCCTCTCTCGCAACGGCTTCCTCGATTGTTTCATTCAATTCAACCTTGCCGCCGACATTGGTATATTTATTATGCCATTTCGGCGCTTGCAGTAAAAGCAACTCGTCATTTTCATTAAACAAAAATACTCCGGCAATAACTTTTGGGTATTTTTTTTCTTCACTCATAAGATTATTTATCGCTTGTTACTTTATTATAAACAAACTTCACTAACGTTAAATTTCTCTCGTAATCCATTCTTATCGGCCCCAGAATGCCGAATATGCCTGTGTTTTCACCCAATTTATATTTTGCCAAAATAGTGCCGCAAAATTTGCCAAAAGGATTTTTTGAACCAAGAAAAATCCGGGCATCGTATTCAATATTATTATATATGCTATCTATTATTTCATCAAGACGATCAATAATAACCGAAATGTCATATATCAAATTAGTTTGGACAAACTCAGGCTGGGCAAGCAAATTAGATACGCCTGTGTAATATAAATTATGCCTGTGAAACGCCCAAAAAACCGCGTTATTTGATATCTTTGCCATTTCTTTCGCCGCTTGCTTGAAACTTAATTCATCTTTATTTTTCAGTATTTTTTCAAATATCCTTATCTCGTCTTCTTTTAATTTTTTCTCGCTTAATTTTTCAATGAATAAACTATAAGCTTTTTCGGTCGGCACTCGGCCGGCGGAAGTATGCGGCTGCGTAATCAACCCTTCATTTTCCAACTCCGCCATTTCATTTCTGACAGTGGCCGGCGAAATGTCTAATTTATATTTGTCAACCAAAACGCCGGACCCTACCGGAGCGCCGGTTTTTATGTGCTCTTTGATTATTGTATAAAGTATAAGCTGTTTTCTCTTTTCCATAATATCATTATACTATATTTAGCACTCTTGTCAATAGAGTGCCAAATTATATGAAAAAAAAGCACTCTTGCCTGCCCCGTTAATGATCCCGCCTTGGCGGGAGAATGTAGCGGGGTCAAGAGAGTGCTAAATTATATGATTTAAAAGCACTCTTGCCTGCCCCGTTAATGAGCGATAGCGAATGTAGCGGGGTCAAGAGAGTGCTAATATTTATTTTTTATTATTAAAATACCAAGTTAATATTTCATTCGCAATCGGCACAGCCGTGGAACTGCCTTCGCCGCCCTCTTCAATTAAAACGGTGATGACCAATTCGGGATTATCGTATGGCGCGAAGCCGGTGAACCAAGCGTGCGGCTGTTTTTTGCTTGACCATTGCGCCGTGCCGGTTTTGCCGGCCACGGCGACGGGAACGGACTGCAGGCTTCCGGCGCTGCCGGAAGTTACTGTTTGGCGCATGCCCTGGCGCACTATCTCAATATTATAATCCTTGATAAAATCGCCGCGTATAACTTCCGGCTCTATGTTGCGAATCAATTTATCCTCGTCTGTTAAAATTTGCTTGACTAAATGCGGCCGATACAGCTTGCCGCCGTTGGCAAACGCGCCGGTGTAGCTGGCGACCTGCAGAGGCGTAACTAATAAATCGCCTTGGCCGATTGCCAAATGGTATGTATCGCCTATATACCAGCGCTCGCCTCTGGCTTCCTCTTTCCATTCCTTGGAAGGCAAAAAGCCGTCCGCTTCTCCCGGCAAATCAATCCCTGATTGCGAGCTTAGTCCGAATAATTTGCCGTATTGGACAATTTTTTCCATGCCCAAGCCCTTAAAATCCTGGTAGCCGCCGCCTATATAATAAAAAAAAGTGTTAATTGATTCGGCAAGCGCGCGCCTTACATCTGTTACGCCGTGTCCGCCGGCGCGCCAGTCGGGGAAAAACCATTCCCCGATTCTAATGCCGCCCACGCTGTTAAAACTGGTATGCTCATTAATAATTCCTTCTTCCAAGGCCGCGGCGGCGATAACCGGCTTAATAGTAGAGCCGGAAGGATATTCTCCGCTGACGCAGCGATTGAATAAAGGATTGTCGGGATTGCCGGCAAGCTCTTGATACTCTTCATTGGTCGCGCCTCGCGCGAAAATATTATTATCGTACGCGGGCAAGCTAATCATCGCTAAAATCTCGCCGTTATTCGGATTCATGATTATAGCGGCTCCTTTTTTAAGCTTTAACTTTTGCAAAGCGCCGCTTAAAGTTTCTTCTAATTTTCTCTGCAATTCAGCGTTAATGGATAAAATCAAATTGTGGCCGTCTTCAGTGGGCTCTTGGTTAATAATCTTTTTTTCCTTGCCTAAAGCGTCCACTTCAATCTGTTTCCTGCCGTCATGGCCCTTTAATTCGTTTTCCCAAAAATATTCAATTCCCGTTTTGCCGATGTAATCAATGGGTGAATACTCGCTGCCGAATTCAGCCAATTCGGATTCGCCAATCTTGCCGGTATAGCCCAAAATGTGCGATAACGTGGAAACGCATTGCTCCGAATTTTCGGGATCTTCGCATTTACCCCCTGCCACCTTCTCAAAGGTGGGGGGTAAATTATACTCTCTTCTTGTTTTATTGGATAAAATAACGCCTGGCATATTAACGGATTCCAGATAAAGCAGCATTGCTTTTTCATACTCAATATTATCGGCAATAAACAATGGCTGATACGACTCCAAAGAGCCCTGTTTAACTTTTGCTAAAATCCGCTTAATCTCATCGGCGCTTATATCGCCCAAAATTTCGCTTATCCGCTTGATAATTCCATCTCTTTCATTTTCATTATCCGGCAAATCTATGGGCATGAAATACAGCAAAAAATTAGCTACATTCCTTACTAACGGCCTGGATTCGCTGTCATAAATTACTCCTCGCTTGGCTTCCACGCGCTCAATGCGGATGCGGTTGCCTTCAGCCAAGCCGTAATAATATTCGCCTTTTACGATTTGCAGCCAAGCGGCGCGAGCAAAAATTATCAATAAAAAAAACGCCAATATCGCGCTGATTTTTGATAAATTGGAAAAATTAAAATTTTTGCCGACTGTTTCTTTTTCTCCCCCTCTTAAAGCAAGCGCTTCTTCGGTCCAATCAAGGCGATGGCTTGTCTTCATTTTCCCAAGCTTCATCTTGCCTTCTTGTATCACAAAAGGGTCGGAATTGTTTTCCGCGTTGTTGCTTTTATTGTATTTTAAATATTTGATTATTGACATAATTAGCGGCGCACTAAAAAAACCGGCTTTAATCTGTTGCTGATATAATGAACCAAATAAAATATTAACAAAACAGCCAACAAATTAAAGCCCAACTGGCTGATTTTTTCTATCCAAAAACCGGAGCTTAATGAAGCCGGCCAACCCCAAAAGGTTAGAAAAAATTCATAAATTACGGTTGCCAGTCCGGTTAAAGCTAAAAATGAATAAAGCGAACGATCGGTAAAAAAATTAACTAACAAAAAATTAGCGATCGCAATGGTTAAAAATAAGCAGACCGAATAAGCGCCGAATGGCATAAAAGAAAAAATATCCAATAAAAAACCCGCGCCGACCGCCCACCACATAGCTGTATTTAAATTAACCAAACTTAAAATAAAAATTAAAATTATTAAAATTAAATTTAAATTATTCAAATGAGCAGGCAAACCGCTGATGAAGGATAGCTGTGCCATTGCTAATAATAATACTAATATTGTGTTTAGGATAATTTTTGAATACATATTTTTACGGCACTAAAACAGATACGATAATCAGCTCATCCAAATCAATTAACGGTTCAATTACCGCGTTTTGCCATAACTCGTTGCTTTCTTTGTTAACCTGCGCAACCTTGCCTATTACCAGACCGCGAGGAATATTTTGCTCCAGGCCCGAAGTGACAACAATATCTCCGGCTTTAATTTCTTTGGTTTGCGGTATAAATTCCATCTTTATGGCTAAACCCAATTCGCCCTGTGTTATGCCGCTTGTTTTATCTTGATTTTGTATTACCGCCGCCAGCCGGCAAGCCGGATTAACCGTTAAATAAACTTCTGATAAATAATCTTGAACGGCGATAATTTTGCCGATCATTATTCCTTGGCCGTTGACAACGGCCAAGCCGGGCGATATTCCGTCTTTTGCCCCTTTATCAATTACAATCGCCTGGCCTTGCGATAAATTATTGCCGGTCCCGCCGCGGGAAATAATATTTCCCATAATATGCTTTGACCTGTCTTTCCCCAAAAAATTTAAATGTTCGCGCAGAACTTGATTTTCTTCTTCCAATATTTTTAACCTTGCGTTTTCCGCCGTTAGCAGATTTACCTCATTCCCCATGCTTTCCAATTCAGCGGAGAAATCTTTTTTACGCGTCTGATCGTTATAGGCGGAGCGCAAAGAAGAGCTGGCTGAATAAAGGCCGCCAAGCAATGGCCGTAAAGCGCCGGTTATGAATGACTCAACAGGCGATAATATTCTAATTATATGCAAAAAAATAAGCAGCCCGATAACTGCCGTAAATAATATATATTTTTTTGTATTAAACTTAGGCATACTAATATTCAATAAATTATTAAATTAACTCGTTAATTCGTTAACTCGTTAACTAAATAATTCTTCAATATTTATAGCTCTTCACTACTCGGAGATATGACTTTGTTTAACAGCTCCATATCCGCGAGCAGTATTCCGGTTCCTCTGACCACGCAGGTTAACGGATCGTCAGCCACCCGGACCGGAATCTTCGTGGCGCGGGCGATTTCTTTATCCAGTCCTCTTAACAGCGCTCCGCCGCCGGTTAAAATTATCCCATGCTCGTAAATATCGGCCACCAGCTCAGGCGGAGTTATTTCCAGGGTAATTTTAATATTTTCAATAATTTGGCCTATAATCTTGGACATCGCTTCCCTGACCTGGCTGTCGCTGATTATTACTTCTTTTGGCAAGCCATTGATTAAATCGCGGCCTCTTAAAGGCATTTCCATCGGCTCTTTCGCGCCGGACGCGGAACCAATTTTAATTTTTATATTTTCCGCCACTTGTTCGCCGATTAAAATATTGAATTCTTCGCGGACATATTGGATAATGCTGTTGTCAAGAGTGTTGCCGGCCATCCTTAAAGTTTTCCAAGTTACCACGCCGCCCAATGAAATAACGGCGATTTCCGTCGTGCCTCCGCCAATGTCAACAATCATGGTCGCGGTCGCTTCCGCCACGGGCAGGCGCGCGCCGATCGCGGCGGCCATTGACTCTTCAATTAAAAAAACCTGCCTGGCTCCGGCCGACTTGGCCGCGTCCTTAACGGCTTTTTTTTCCACCTCGGTGATATCCAAAGGTATGCCGATTACGACCCGCGGGCGCGGAATCAGGGTAAAACTTTCGCTATGAATCTTGTCAATAAAATATTTAAGCATCTTTTCCGTCACCTCAAAATCGGAAATTACTCCGTCAACCAAAGGCTTAATCACCTGAATGTGGCCGGGGGTTTTTCCCACCATTTTTTTCGCCTCGTCGCCTACGGCCAAAATTTCGTCAGTCCGCATATTTACGGCAACAACAGACGGCTCGTTAATAACAATGCCTTTATCGGGAGTAAAAACCAGAGTGCTGGTTGTCCCCAAATCTATGCCTAAATCCTTGCTAAATTTTCCCAGTAATTTGTTAAACACAATATTAAAAATAATTAATTATTTCTTTTAACTTAACAAACTCGCACTTCTCGCTATCCCTTCTTTTTACCTCAACACTGTCTTTCGCCAAAGTTTTTTCGCTAACAACAATTCTATAAGGGCAGCCGATTAAATCAGCGTCGGCGAATTTCTCGCCGGCGCTTATATTTTCTCTGTCATCATACAACACTTCAACGCCATGCGCCTGCAAATCAGTATAAATTTTGTTAGAAATCTCATCAATATTTTTGATTTTTGCCTGCCCCGCTGCGCGGCGCGCGGCCGGGGATTTTTGATTTTTGATTTTGAGGAGCGAAGCGACGAATGGCGCGATTTCTTCCGGCCAGATTATGCCTCTGCCGTCATGATGAACCTCAACGATAGTCGCCATAACTCTGCTCGGCCCCATGCCGTAACATCCCATAATTACATCTTGTTTTTTGCCGCCTTCATTTATAAACTGCAAACCGAATGGTTTTGAAAAACGCGCGCCCAATTTAAAAATATTGCCGACTTCAACCGCTTTTTCTTTTCTGAATTTTTTTCCGCCGCACTTCGGGCATGTTTCTTGTTCTTTGATTATTTCTTCATTAATGGCGATCTTGCAGTCATCGCAAATATAAATCGTATCTTCGCCCGCCGAGGTAAGAGTCTGAAATTCGTGGGAATATTTTGAAAAAGCGCCTCCGGTGGCAAAGGTTAAATAAGTTTTATCGGATAAGCCGCAGCGGTCGTATATTTTAAAATACGCCTTTTTTGCGATTTCGTAATACTTATCCAAATCTTCTTCGTCTTTATGGAAAGAATATAAATCTTTCATTGAAAATTCGCGTCCGCGAATCAAGCCGGCCTTCGCCCTTAATTCATTCCTGAACTTTGTCTGAATCTGGTAAATGTAAACCGGCAATTCTTTGTAAGAAAAAATATATTTTTTTACCAATGGAGTAATGATTTCTTCGTGTGTCGCGCCCAAAGCGTACTCTTTCTTGTCAACGCCAGCTAATTTAAACAAAGCGTCAAAACTGTCCCAGCGATCAGTCGTCTGCCAAACATTTTTTGGCGTCAAAGCCGGCATTAAAATTTCCTGTCCGCCGATCGCGTTCATTTCCTCGCGGATTATATCGCAGATTTTATTATGGACCTTAAGACCGAGAGGCAAAAAAGTATAAACGCCTGCTGTTACTTTATCAATAAAGCCGGCTCTGATTAAGGTTTGGGCGTTAAAACTGATTTCATCTTTTGGCAATTCTTTTACGGTTTTTGTAAAAAGTTTGGATTGAAGCATATTTTTATAAATTACAAATTAGGAATTTTACCTTATTATCTTACCTTAAACCGCCCTCTTTGTCAAAAACAAAAAAGGCGCGATAACGCGCCCTATACTCTATTCCCTAACCCCTATACCCTAACCCCTATACCCTGTTCTTAAGTTTTTCCCAAATAACCAAAATCGGGCTTGCCAAAAAAATTGACGAGTAAGCGCCGACAAACACGCCGATTGACAAAGCCAGGGCGAAATCGCGGATGGTTGAGCCGCCGAAAAAGAAAATTGACAGCAATACCAGCAAGGTGGTTAACACGGTGTTGATTGAACGGGAAAAAGTTTGATTAATGCTGATATTCACGGTGTTTTCAAAATCCTCGCCGCTCTTGGGCAAGTTCTCCCTAATACGGTCAAAAACCACGATTGTGTCATTAACGCTATAGCCCAAAACCGTTAAAATCGCGGCGACGAAAGGAGTGTTGACTTCAACGCCGGCGAATTCGCCCAGAACGGCAAAAACGCCCAAAACTATCATTACATCATGGAACAAAGCGATATTGGCCGCCAAGCCGTATTTCCATGACGCGACCGGCTTGGAAACTTTTCTGAACGACCAGGCGATGTATAAAATTATGGCGATTATAACAATAACAGCCGCGTACAAAGATTTGGTTTTTAACTCTTGGCCGATTGACGGCCCGACGGAATCATAGCGCAATTCTTCAATCGTTGATAACCGGTTAAGCGCCGTTAAAACTTGCTGATGCTTTTCTTCGGCAGTATCCTGAAAGCGAAAAATCATGCCGTCATCGCCTGCCGGCTGGACAATTAAACTGCCCAAATCCAAATCGCCGAGAGCTTGCCGCGCTTCGCTTGCCGCCGGCCTTTCATTTAAAAATTTAACTTCAATCAAACTGCCGCCGGTAAAATCAATGCCGAAATTAAGACCCCAAACCGCCAAGGCGGCGATAGACAAGCCGACCATGAGGCCTGACACAGTTAACCAAATTTTGCGTTTTTGAATTACTTGATACATAAAATTTAGGATTTAGGATTTTTAGCTACTCCAATCAGCCATTTATTCTTTTCCAGCCATTCTCCCTCTATTAATTTAAAAAAATTCTTAGTTATGACAATGGCGCTGAACATAGAAACTATAATACCTAAGCCCAAAGTGATCGCGAATCCTTTGACAGTGCCTGTGGTAAATTGAATTAAAATAAAACAGGTAATCAGGGTTGAAAAATTGCCGTCGCGGATTGACGGCCAGGCGCGCGTAAATCCTTCTTCAATGGCATTATCCAACGGCTTGCCAAAGCGCAATTCTTCCTTTACGCGCTCAAAAATAAGAACATTGGCGTCAACCGCCATGCCGATTGATAAAATAAAGCCAGCCAAACCGGATAAAGTCAAAGTTACCGGCCAAAGCTTGAATACGGCTAAAACCAAAATTCCGTAAACAGACAGCGCTAAAACCGCCAGCAAACCGGGCAAGCGATAATAAATAATCATAAATAAAGCGACTAAAATCAAGCCGATTACGCCGGCGCGCAAACTGTTATTTATTGATTTTTGGCCCAAGCTTGCCCCTACGGTCTGCTGATTCATAAGATTGATCGGCACCGGCAAAGCGCCGGCATTTAAGCGCTGCACCAATAACTTAGCTTCTTTTATATTGAATTTTCCGGTAATGACAGCCTTGCCGCCGGTGATTTTTTCATTAACGGTCGGCGCGCTGATTGGAAGGCCGTCCAAAAAGATGGCTACTTGTTTTCCGACATTGCGGCTGGTGATTTCTTCAAACATTTTCGCGCCTTCATCGTCAAATTCCAATCCCACTTCCGGGGAATTATCATTAGGATTAAATTCCACCGCCGCTCTTTTTAAATTCTTTCCGGTAAGCTCGGTAATTTTCCATTCGCTCTGCGGGCCTGTGATATCTTCCGCTAATTTTGTTTTTACCAAGATATGCTTTATATTGTATTCTTCCACCGAGCGCTCATCCTGCTTGTAAATTAAATGGTAGCCGAACTGGGTTTCAACCACGTACGAAATTGTGCCGGTCTTTTGCTCAAAAACCGCGTCTTCAAACGGCTTGACCATCATGCCTTTTCCAAACCAGCCCAATTCGCCGCCGATTTGGCCGGCGCCGGGTTCGGTTGAATACTGTTTAACCAAATCGGTAAAATTCTGCGGGGTTGCCTGCTCTTTAATTTCCTTGATTTTCGCGTACACCTCTTCTTTCGTCAAACCGTTTTCGCAGCCGTTTATGTCCTTATTGCAGATTAACAAGTGCGAAGCCTTTACTTCTTTTTCTTCCAGCTCGGTAAACGGATCTTTTTTAACACGCTTTTCCTCCGCTTTTATAATTTCATAGCCATGGCCGGTCCGCTGCAAATCAGCGCTTGTTTTGCCAGCCGCGATTCCTTTCGCCAAATTGAAAATCTCCGGATTGTCTTTTTCTGTGATCCATCCCAAATCGCCGCCGGTATCCTTTGTCGCGCTGTCTTCGCTGAATTCTTTCGCCAAAGCGGAAAAATCTCCGCCGGACAAAACTTTGCCCAAAATTTCTTCCGCCCGCTTTTCCGCGCTCATATTAAATTGATTAAGCTGATTTTTTTCTTCTTCCGTTAATTCCCTCGTCTCCGCGCTTTCTTCTTTAAATTCAAGCAAGGGCGTCTCGCCGATCATTTTAATCGCCTCGTCAACATTTTTTACGCCGGCCAACTCAACAATTACCCTGTAATCTCCGTCAACGGTCTTGTTAACCTGCACAATCGGCTCGCTAACGCCGAAAATATTGACTCTGCGCTCAATAACATCCCTTACTCCTTCCACGGCGCTGTCCCTGTCTTTATCTTCTATAGCGGATACATCGGCTTGATAAACCAAATGGGTGCCGCCCAATAAATCCAACCCCAATCTAAAAGGAATTTCTTTGGTATGAGGCAATGGCAAATTAAATTTATCAACCGCTTTATTATAATATTGCCCGGCATCAACCAAAGACGCGGCAAAAACAAGTATCATTATCAAAACAAAAACCCAGCGCACTTTGCCCCGTGCGCTTGGCTGAAATATTTTTTGCAATATATTTTCTTGCATAAATAAAAATACCTTTACTGCTTTGTCATTCCCGCGAAAGCGGGAATCCAGATTTTACTCGCCTAACTCCTAGATTCCCGCTTTCGCGGGAATGACAGCAAAACGGTATTTCGTAATCCAAAGCTATTATTATTTTAAAGCAAATTTATTAAAAATGCAAGCATGGCTAATATTTGCTATTTCCCCCTATTCTCCGCAGCACTTTTTATATTTTTTGCCGCTGCCGCACAAGCAAGGATTATTTCTACCGGCTTTATTCCTGAAGCAATATCTCTTTTAAATTTTTTAAAGCCGTCTCTATCGGCAAAACTTGAATATCTCCATGATATTCTTTTTTATCCGTTGAACAAAAAACAAACAATTTAGCTTCAGGATAATCTTGGGAAAAAGCGCGCAGTCCTTTTAAATCTTTCTTAAAAATAGATGATTTTCGCTTAATTTCAAAAGCCAACAGGCCTTTTGGGCCATAAAGCGCAAAATCAACTTCCAGACCGGTCGCGGAACGCCAGTAATATATTTTATAACCTAAATTATAATAATCGTTTAACGCGCGAATTTCTTGCAAAAACAATGTTTCCAGCGCCGCTCCGTCTATTTCACTTTCGGAATCTAACGGGCCGCGCGGCCTTAAAGAGCGAAAAATTCCAACATCAAAATAATAAAATTTGTTATGAGAAATCAGCTTTCTTTTTGAACGTTTGTTAAAAACCGGCACGCGAATACCGATAAGCAAATCTTCTAAAATAGAAAAATAGTTTTCCACTGTTTTTCTTTCCAATTGAGATTCTCTGGCAATATGGGAAGCGTTTAAAATTTCCCCTTGCGAAAAAGCGGCTGTTTCCAAAAAACGGGAAAAATTTCCTATATTGCGGGTTAACCCTTCTTGTAATACCTCTTCTTTCAGATAAGTTTGAATATAAGAATTTAAAAATTTATCCGGATTAGAAGAAGTGCAAGCCATTGGCAATTGTCCGAATTTCAAAGAACGTTGCAAAGAAAAATCTTTTCCTAATTCTTTTTGCGTTAAAGGATGAAAATAATAAGTAAGCGCTCTGCCTGCCAATAAATTTATTCCTTTTTTACGCAAGCCACGGGCGCTGGATCCTGTTAAAATAAATTTATATTTTTTAGCTTCTATCAGCCGATGGACTTCATTTAAAAGATTTGGCGCTTTCTGAACTTCATCTAAAATAACCCAGTCTTTGTAGTCTGCCGGAATAAAATGTTCCAGCTTTTCAGGATTTGCCAAAAATGTTCTGTAAAGCTTTGAATCAAGCAAGTCCAAATATATTGAATTTTGAAAATTTGATTTTAGCCATGTTGTTTTTCCGGTTCCGCGAGGACCAAATAAAAAGAAACTTTGATTAGCATTCCTGTTTATTTTAAATATTCGTTTATACATATGATTTTTTCGTCATTATGGAATTAGTACTTCCATTTTACATTGTTTTTTGGAAAAACACAATACGAAACTCGGAATTTTCAAGTCCGTGCTACGCATTACCTTCCGCAGCACTTTTTATATTTCTTTCCGCTGCCGCACGGACAGGGATCGTTTCTGCCGACTTTATGGCCGGCGGCATCGGCCGGCGCGCTGAATTGCTTAGCCCGATCAACCAAACTTGGGGCGGCGAACTGGCTTACATCAGCCACCTTGAATATGGAATAAACAACCTCTTTTTGAATTAAATTATTCAATTCATTGTACAATTGATAGGCTTCTCTCTTATACTCAACCAAAGGATCGCGCTGACCGTACCCCCGCAAGCCAATGCCGCGCCGCATATAATCCATCGCTTCCAAATGCTCAACCCATAAGGTGTCAATGGAACGGATTAATACCGCTTTTTCAATTTGGCTCCAATCTATTCCCATTTCCTTGCTTTTCAGCTTGATTTTATCATAAATATTGCCGGCTAAATTTATCAGATATTCAATTATGGCCGTTCTCGCTTTTACTTTGTCCAATTTGCTGGCGCCGCTTAATTCAACCAAATCGCTTTTTAATTTTTCTTCAACCGGAAAAATGGTTGAAACAACTTGGTATATCTCTTCCAAATTCCATTCCTTAACATTGTCGCCGGCGGCATGGAAGCTTACAACCTGTTCAATCTCATTCTCCACCATCTCAAGAATGATGCCGGATTTTTCAGCCAATTCCAATATTTCCCTTCTCCTCTTATAAATCGCTTCTCTATGTTTATTTATAACATCATCGTACTCAACCAAATGTTTTCTGATGTCAAAATTATTGCCTTCAACTTTCCTTTGCGCCGATTCAATTGACTTGGAAATGATTTTATTTTCAATCGGCATATCTTCAGGAACGCGCAAGGCCGCCATTAGCGATTTCATCCTGTCCCCGCCGAAAATGCGCATTAAATCATCCTCCGTTGAAACATAAAATTGGCTTGAGCCCGGATCGCCCTGCCTGCCTGCCCGTCCTCTGAGCTGATTGTCAATCCGGCGCGATTCATGCCTTTCCGTGCCGATAATATGCAAGCCGCCCGCTTCAATGACTTTTTCGCGCTCCTTTTCCCATTCTTCATAAATTCTATTATAATCATCTTCCTGAACTTTGAACTTTGCACTTTGAACTTTGAACTTGCTCGGAGGCGCTCCTCCAAGCATTATATCAACGCCCCGGCCCGCCATATTCGTAGCTATCGTTACCGCGCCGAGCTCGCCGGCTTGAGCTATGATCTGCGCTTCTTTTTCGTGCTGTTTGGCGTTTAAAATTTGCGGCTTAACCCCCTCGCGCTCCAGCATCTCGCCGAGCAATTCATTTTTTTCAATGGAAATCGTGCCGACTAAAATCGGCTGGCCGATTTTGCGCCTATTTTTTATTTCTTCAATCACCGCTTTGAACTTGCCTTCTTCGGAACGGTATATCAAATCATTTAAATCACGCCTGACCATCGGCTTGTTGGTCGGGATTATAACTGTTTCCAGATTATAAATCTTGGCGAATTCCTCGGCTTCGGTCGCCGCCGTGCCGGTCATGCCGGCCAGCTTTTTATACAGCCTGAAATAGTTTTGGAAAGTTACTGTCGCCAAGGTCTGGCTTTCGCGCTGGATTTTCACTCCTTCTTTGGCTTCAATCGCCTGATGCAATCCCTCGCTGTAGCGCCTGCCATACATTAAACGGCCGGTAAACTCATCTACGATAATGACTTCTCCGTCCCCGCCCGCATCGCCTGGCGAAGCCTGGCGGGCAGGTTTTACTATATAATCCTTGTCTAACTTAAATAATACTCGCGCTTTTAACGCCTGCTCAATATGATGGACGTCGCGCATCCCGCCGGCAACATAAATATTATCAACGCCCAGCCACTTTTCCATTTTGCCGATTCCCGCCTCCGTCAAGGTCGCCGCCCGCATCTTTTCGTCAACATTGTAATCTTCATTTTCTTTTAATTTCTGTACCAACTCGGAAAATTTAAAATATTTATCAGTTGATTCTTCGGCAGGCGCGCTGATGATCAGCGGGGTGCGGGCTTCGTCAATTAAAATAGAATCCACTTCGTCAACAATGGCGTAATAAAGCCCTCGCTGAACCATCCGCTCAAGGCTCGGCGCCATATTGTCGCGCAAATAATCAAAGCCGAATTCATTGTTGGTGCCGTATAAAATATCGCATCCGTACGCTTCTTTGCGCTCCGCCGGCCTGAAATGCTTCAGCCGCTCGTCGTATTGGGAATCATCGCTGAAACCAAGATCGTAAATATAAGCGGCGTCATGAATAATCACTCCTGTCGCGAGGCCCAACAAATGGTAAACCGGCGCCATCCAGCCAGCTCCGACGCGCGACAAATAATCGTTAACCGTTACTAAATGCGCTCCCTTGCCGGCTAAGGCGTTTAAGCATAGCGGCAAAGTCGCCACCAAGGTTTTGCCCTCGCCGGTTCTCATTTCCGCGATCTGGCCGCGGTGCAAAATTATGCCGCCGATTAATTGCACGTCATAATGCCTCTGTCCCAATACTCTTTTAGCCGCTTCTCTGACTACGGCAAACGCCTCCGGCAATAATTCGTCTGTTTTGGAATTTAAAACTTCATCATCCCGCTCTAATCCGCCATTTAATTCGTTTTTGAACTTAACAGTCATGCTCCGCAATTCCTCATCGCTCATTTTCTCAAATTTCGCCTCCAGCCCGTTAATTTCGTCAACAATCGGCTGCAATGACTTTATTATCTTTTCATTCGGGTCGCCGAAAATTTTAGTTATTATGCTCATATTCTTAAAACTTAATACTATGTCATTATAATTATTATCTTATAAAAAATCAACCCCGCCGCTCGTGCTCGCGAGCAACGGGGTTTGCCGCTATTATCGGCGCGTCAACCCCAGCTTTCTTAAAATAGCTGTTGTAAAAGCAAGCCCTGCAACAGCGGCCCATAAAATCAAAACTCCGATAATGCACAAGTCAGAATTATTTCTCAACCACTCCGCTATTGGATTATTTATTTATTTCCCCTCCTTTATTATTTCTCTTTTTTTCGTTTATCAATTCTTTTCTCTTTGTATTTTTTTATGGAAATTTTCAGATGGTCCTTCACTTTATCAATCGCCTTAAACAAATCTTTTTCAGTCTTTTCCACTCGCAAAAGCTCGCGCGGAAGCTCAATATTCGCTTCAGCGCGGTAAATCTCACCCTTGACATGATGGCGCGTGGTTATCGCCACTTCAAAATCAGCTTGAATAACTTTAATATCGCCCAAATATTTTTCCAGCATGTCCATTTTTTCTTGGAC
>JAHIME010000018.1 GCA_018896595.1 Patescibacteria group bacterium | reverse complement strand
GGCAACCACCCATCTTATCTTTTTGCCGGCCGACAGTCCGAATACAAGCAACCCGGCCGCAATGCCTATCATCGCCCCTTCTGATTTCGCGAAATAAATTGATAACAAAGAAATAATAATTGTTAAAAATAAAAAAATAATTTTAAAAAATTGAAAATTGAAAATTGAAAATTGATTGAAAATTGAAAATTGAAAATTGAAAATTTCTTTAATGTCTTGCCGCAAATTTTTGGATTTAATTTTAGAATATTGATCAAATATCCATACTAACAAAATAAGCATAATCGGCCCTAAATACAACCCCACCGCGTTTGGATAGCCGAAAAACGAAGTTACCCGCCTGGTTTCTTCGGCCGCCCACAGCTCGTTAAAAATAAACGCGCCGGTGAATTTCTGATATATGGCGAACACGGAAACAACAAAAGCCGATATGGCCAACGGCCACAATATTTTTGCAACCCCATTAATTTTTATTCGTTCTTTTCGTTCTATATTCGTTTCATTCGTGTGTTTACCGAATACATTAAACACTAAAATAAAAACCAGCGCCGGCTCAAAAAAATACGCCTTCCAGATTCCCATGGCGCTCGCGCTAAATCCGGCAACTCCGGCCGCGGCAAAAGAGACAATTAACAATAAAACTATTTCAATATCAAAAGGATATCTGTTATTAATTTTCAATTTCCAATTTTCAATTTTCAATTTCCTTTTTATATTCCTAAAAATCATTTTACAATTACCCAAAAACCATATAAAAAAAGCAATCAATATCATCGCCTCTAATAAAGTAACCGGCATGCCTAAAATATTAAATCTTATCAGATAAGCCGGCAAGGCCGCGATTAAAAACATCACCGCGAGGTCAAGGCGGCAAATGGATATAATAATATATAAAATTAAAAAAAATAAAATGTAAGGCATAATTCAATAAACTAATTTTTAATTTTATAATTTTTAAATAATGCTTAAATTTTTAATGTTTTAAAATTAAATCATTGAAAATTGATTGAAAATTAGAAATTGAAAATTGAAAATTATTACGTGACAAGCATATACAGCGCCGTGCTGATCAATGTCGCTCCGATAATTTTCTGCAATAATATTCCTCCGCCCACTTCCTCTTCAATAAACTTAGGATACTTTATCAATAAAAGCAAGACGATTACAATTAAAAACACATATTGCGTCCCCTGTAAAGAACTAACCAAGGCGACATTGCCCATGCTGATCGCCCAGTTAAGCATAATGAAAGCCATGGCCGCCAATATTCTTACTCCCAGAAAAAAAGCTAAATTTTTCGGGGTTTTCGCTCCTTTTTGGTGTTCAACAATGCGCTTGCGCCAATCCGGCACGAATAAAATTAACAACGTTCCCAGGAAAGTTCCCATGCGCGACCAGACAAAACCGCCGACAAACGGCTGATGCATATAAACGTATTTAATTAAAACATAATAGGCCGCGAAAAATAAAGCCGATACGACGGAATTTATAATCAGCCGCTGAGTCGGCCTGTATTGCGCGTGAATAAATCCCAGCATATCGCCGAAAACATTTTTAAATCTGCCAGCCACTTCTCTTATCATATAAAATCTGGTATGTTTCACGGCAATCAATATTCCTCCGTTGATTAAAATAAAAAAAGCGAGAAATTGCCGCTCGCTTAATGTTTCTCCCAGGAATACATAAGATAAGAAAAAGCTGAAAATCGGAACCAGCGCGCCGACAATCGGCACCACTCTGGTTGCTTCGCTTTGATGCAGGGCTTTATACCAAAAGATTAATGTTGCCAAAAAGAGCAGCCCGGCCAATAAATCAATTAACAGCTCCCTTAACGAAGGCAGCCAAAATCCGAACACAAACAAAAATAAATTGAAAATACTCCAGATGCCGACATAGAAAGCGTAAGTGATTGAAGAGTGAATTTTTTGGGATAATAAAAACTTGTCGGCGACATAAACCCCGGCGTTGATAAAGTATGAAGTTATGGCAACAATTAACCACATATTTAGACTGTTGAATAATTAAATTTACCTCCTCCATTGTCATTCCCGCGAAAGCGGGAATCCAGGAGTTGGCGCATAAAATCTGGATTCCCGCTTTCGCGGGAATGACAGAATAATTTTATAACAAATCAATCTATTAAAATCCGATTATTTTTGCAAATATCCGCGTACGCTGACGCGCTTGGCCTGGCTTTGCGCTCAAATGTTTTTCTGTCAACGGAATACAAGCCGAATTTCGGACCATAACCCCATGCCCATTCAAAATTATCTAAAAGCGACCAGTGCATATATCCGCGCACATCAACTCCTTCTCTAATTGCTTGATGAACATATTTCAAATGATTAATGATGAATTGCGATCTTTGGTTATCATCATCGTCGGCGATGCCGTTCTCAGTAATAATAATCGGTTTTTTGAACTTGCTTAAATATTTTAAAACATGATAAATTCCTTCGGGATAAACTTCCCAACCCATATCGTTAATTTCTTTGTTTTCATTAACTTTAAAAGGCGGAAGCCATGAAAGCTTATTGTGAAAATAATAATTCAGCCCGATAAAATCCAAATAGCCGGATATTTTATTTAACAGCCTTCTATGATGAACATAACGGGCGATAATAACCACTATCGGATCCAGTAAATTCCATTTGCGCGCAGGCTCAAAATAATCAACAATACAGGAAAAGCCAACTTTACTGTCCGGCAAAATATTATGAATCGCTCTATATCCCGCAATATGCGCTTTTACAAAATTATTAAAAACTTTTATCGCGCCAAATAAGTCTTTTTTTCTTCCAGGCGGATGAACGCCTAAAATATAACCGAAACCGATAAGGCACATGGGTTCGTTTAGGGGAACCCAATAATCAACTAATCCTCCCAATTCACCTGCTAATTTTCCGGCATATCTGGCAAAATAACTGGCGACATTTTTGTCGATCCACCCACCGCGCTTATTAGACTTCTCAAGCCAAAGCGGCATCGGCCAATGCCAAAGAGTCACGATGGTTTTTAGATTTCTCTGTTTTGCCGCTTGCAAAACTTTTTTATAATGCTCTATCTCCCCCACTTTCCATTTTCCTTCTTCCGGTTCAATTCTTGACCATTCAACACCAAGCCGAACCGCGTTATTATTCATTTTAACCGCCAAGTCAAAATCTTCTTCGTAACGGTTATATGAATCGCAGGCGCGGCCACAAATATAATTGTTCGGCTTTTTCAACTCGTCTTTTAAAGACGCGGGAATATTTGAATTTTTCACAGCCGCCTCTTCCGCGAAACGTTGGCAATTAGCTTGCTCCCATTCAGTCCAATTATTTAAATTGCCGCCTTCAAGCTGATAAGCGCTAGATGAAGTCCCCCAAAGAAACCCCTCTGGAAATTTTAATGTCTTTTTTAACGGCATAATTTTTTATATAATTTTAAATATTCTTTGGCCGACTTATTCCAAGAAAAATCCTTTTTCATGCCGTTTTTTTGCAATTCCCGCCATTTTTGCGGCTGATTATAATAGACATTTAACGCTTTTTTAACCGTTCTTCTTAGCGCTGCGCGGGAAAACTCTTTAAAACAAAAGCCGACTTTGCCGTTT
>JAHIME010000017.1 GCA_018896595.1 Patescibacteria group bacterium | reverse complement strand
TTTAATATTTTTTTCGCGATTGCGGACGGCGCCAGCCCGGTAATAACGGCAAGCAGGTTGCCGGCGGCGTCAAACCATTCTTCATGCTCGCGAATAGCATCATGGCTTTTCCACGCCCAAGGGTAGTAATAGCCCAGTTTATAATCGTAAAGAGAGCAGTATTTTCTTTTTTCGCCGTTAATAATTTTCTTGACTTCTTCCGCTCTTTTATCATCACCCATCATCTTCAAAGCCGCATAATATAAAGAGTGGATATGGATAGTATAGCCGTATTTGTGGGGAAAGGCGTCCTGCCAGTCGTTGGTCGGCTGCTGGGCGATTAAGCCGACATTATCGGGGTCCTGAGCGCGCAGCCAATACAAGGCGGCGGCAATATTCCTGCCGTATTTTTTCAATAAACCCCCGTCATTGTATTGCCGGGCGTAAACAAAATTGCCGATAATAAACCAAAGCGAAGAATCAACGCTATTATAGGTGACATCGGACTCGCGGTCAGTGTTGTAAGAGCCGACGCAATTGGGAATCTGCCCCATCTCCCCTTGATTTTTGGCAAGCAAGGCAATGCTTTTAGCGATTGTTTTTTTAAAATCATTGCCGAGCAATACGGCCCCCAAAGAAGTTATCATTGAATCACGCGCCCAGACCGCCTCGTATCCCCCGGGCAGGCCGGAGGCATAGAAGCCCGCGGGTTTTGCGCAATGTTTTAAAACGTCTATTGCTTTTTGATAAGCTTGTTTTGTTAAGTCCATATATTTTAATTTTATTTAACATCATCCATCACTAATCTCGCCAAAAAATAAGATATGGTTGATTCCGCGCCTTGGTTAAAATTAATTGAATATTTTCCCAGTCCATCATAACAGCCGCCGGTAGCTTCATCGTAAATCATTTGGTTTAGATGATTTTTGCCTAAAAACCACTCAAAAGACAACTTCGCCTTATTTAAATAATCTTTTTTCTTTGTTATTTGATAGGCGGCTAACAAGGCCTCAACCGCCGAAGTGGTATCTTCCGGCTGCTGGTCAAAATATGATCTTTTGCCGTTGCGGAAAAACCAGCCATCCTGGCCGATTGGCGAAAAATAACCCTTTTCAAAAGAAATTTTCATTAAAAATTTTAATGAGTCCTCGGCCACGCGCAGATATTCCTTATTTTTCGTGATATGATAGGCGCGCAAAAGCGCCTCGGGCAATTTATAGTTGGAATAAGTCAAGCAATTTTCAAACCAGCGCCAATTTTTTTTAGGATCTTCTTCCGCTTGTTTTAAATACACTTTTGCCAATTTATCAGTTAATTTTTTTATTAAAAGCGCTCTCCCGGCATCGCTTTCCTTTTCTTCGGCCATGCATAGGCCCAAAAGAACAAAAGCAATCGCGCGCAAAGATTTAAGATTTGGCGCCGATTTTATTGCCTTATTAAAAATCTTCGCGGCTTTTTTTCTAACATCATCGGGCAAATGCCGTCCGCTTATAACATATCCCAATGTCCAGATAGCGCGGCCGAACGAATCTTCGCTTTCGCCTTCATCGCTGTTAAACGTCTTGTTGTAATTGACAAAAGGGTGGAATTCGCCATTGTATTTTTGGGAAAATTTTATAAAATTTAAATAAATATTGATTAAATTTAAAACGCTCTTGCTTGGATTCAGCTTGTAATATATGGCGCAACCCAGCAAAGCGCGCGCGTTGTCGTCCATGCAATAGCCGGAATGAGGATCCGGCTTGGTGTGCGTCGCGAATTGGATTATGCCGAATTTATCAGTCAAAGTTTTAATATGGCTTAAATTAACAGCCGGCAGCTTGCCTTTTTCTCTCGGCACGATTTTAGCCAAATCGTTAAAAAGCTTGAAATATGAAAGAGCGACATTCTGAAAAGTCATGTGGCGCGAATAAAAATAAGCGTTTTTGCCCATTTCTTTTCTGGCCGCTTTGTCCCGCAATAAATCAAACAGCGCTTTTTCAATGGCTTTCGCGTCCCTGAAGCCGGTCAAATAACCGCGGTGGCCCGGTTCTATCACGTCTTTGGCGTATTGGTTGGCCGTAGCGATAATCGGGCATGCGCAAGACAAGGCGTAAGAAACCGTGCCGCTTACCGATTGTCTGGGGTTTAACGTGGGAGAAACATAAATATCGGTCGCTTTAAGGTATTCAATCAATTCAGGCAGAGATAAATATTTATTATAAAATTTAACATAATCTTTAAGGCCTAATTTCATAACTAACTTTTTCAGCTTGTTTCTGTATCTTTCGCCTTCCTGCTTTAAAACAACCGGGTGGGTGGCGCCAAGAATTAAATACAAAACATTGGGAAATTCCTTGATTATCTCCGGCAAAGCCTCAATCGCGTATTCAATGCCTTTATCCCTGTTAAGCATGCCGAAAGTGGATAAAACAAACTTGTCGGATAAATTCAGTTTCTTTTTGGCTTTGGACTTTGATGGAAAAGTGATATTGTGCACGCCGTGCGGAATAATGGAAATTTTTGATTTGCTGATGCCGTATGAATTTTCAAGCAAACGAGCGGCTGTTTTAGTCATTACCGCGACAGCGGCCGATCTGTTGATAATGCTTTGCGTCAATTTCTTTAATTTTTCTTGCGGGCGGGGCAGTACCGTATGCATTGTGATAACTACCGGCTTTTTCAACAGCTCCAAAAAGGGCAGCAAATAATTGCCCCAGTCGCCGCCGAAAATTCCGTACTCGTGCTGGATATTAACTAATTTTATCTGGTTTAACCTGTTGATTTCATTGGCGATATTCAAATAATCCTCAATGTTTGTTTCATTGATTTGCAGCATCACCTTCCTGGGATAATTATAAATTGAGGTGCCGTTGTCGTTAATGGCTAAAATTCTGCCTTTCACGCCCGGGCTGAATTCCTTGTCAATGGCGTCGGTCAAATCCTTGGTAAAGGTGGCGATGCCGCATTCCCTGGGCGGATAAGTGCCGACATATAATATGCAAGGAGATTTTGATTTAGTCATATTGCTTTTTATTGCTTAACCCTATTCCTCATCAATTCCCTCAACAGCCCCTTTAAGCTTACGCTGGCAACGGCGACATATTTGTCGGAAGCGCCATAGTAAATATAAAGCTTATTGTTGAAAATCGCGGTGCCGGTCGGGAAAACCACATTATGGACATGACCCTCTTTTTCCCATTTCTTGGTGGGTGAAAATAAAGGATAAGGCAAGTGGGCGATAGTTTTTGTCGGATCTTTTAAATCAAGCAAAGCAACGCCGGCATGATAAATCCTTCCTTTATTCATCGGTTCAACGCCGTGATAAATCAACAGCCAGCCCAAATC
Organism: Patescibacteria group bacterium; assembly: GCA_018896595.1. Classification (GTDB taxonomy): domain Bacteria; phylum Patescibacteriota; class Patescibacteriia; order Patescibacteriales; family VMTK01; genus JAHIME01. The sequence goes on along the minus strand of JAHIME010000017.1, from coordinate 2,090 downwards.
GGTTTTAACGGGCGGACAGCCGCCGCCGACATTTCTCGCTTCAAAGCCGTGCCCCCCCTCCAGAATAACATTTTTTGACAGCTTTTTTATGTATTCTTTCCAATAACCAACCTCTTTAAGCCGGCTGAATTTATTAAAATAAATCACTTGAATATCCGGCAGAATTCTATGGAGCAAGGCGAATTTCCTTTTTATCTTTTCGGGAAATAAAATTCCGTCTTTATCCCATAAAAGCACGTCAAGCGCCACCATATCTTTGTAGTATGATTTAAAAAAATAATAATCATCCTTCAATTTTGAATATTTAAACAGCCGGCCGACAGCGTCGTAGCTCATTTGCGGGCTGATGATTCCCCCTCTTTTCAGATGAAACAAATCTTTGCCATAGGAATAAGCGATTAAAGCATTCTTGCCGTCATGAACAACATAAGTCATATAATAAGTGTCTTTTATTTTCACGATTCTCGCGTCTTCCACGCCATGGCTTTCGTATTTATGCTTCGGCGCTAAAAACGGCTCTTTCCATCTTTCAACCACTTTAAGCGGACCTTTTAATTTGGCGTATCCGAGCGAAGAAATATATCGTTCATTAAGCCCGCGATAAATTATATGGACATTTTCGCCGTCCTGAAAAACGCCCGGGTTAAAAACGGACTTGTTTTCAAAACCCCGCGCTGTCGGCCGAAGAATAACTCCGTGTTTTTTTACTTTAATCATATAAGTATAATACGAATACTGCAAATTAATATGCGAATACTACAAATGCAAATTAAATTCGCATAAAATTATTTGTAGTATTTGAATAAATTTGTAGATTCGCATTATGTATATTATAGCAAAGATAAATAAAAAAACCAACAAAAAAGAGGCTCTTTGCCTCCTTTTTTTAATTAAAACCAATGCTTATTATCCCTCCTTTTTTACATAAACCGTCTGCGTCGGATAAGCAATCACGATTTTTTCCTCTTCAAACTTGTCAACGATAGCCAAGTTAATCGCCTGTTGAATATCCATATATCTGTTATATTCTCCGCTTTCAACATAATAAACAATTTCATACATCAAACTTGAATCGCCAAATGATTTAAAATGGACGCGGTCAACTTCGGTTTCGGCTTGCGCTTCAATGATTTTCCTGATCATATCGGGAATTCTTTTAAGCTTTTCCGCCGGCGTATCATAAATAACTCCGACATTGAAAACAATACGGCGGCGGCGCATAAGGCCGAAATTCTGCACGCTGGCTTTGGTCAATTCGCTGTTGGACATAATTAATTCTTCGCCTTGCAAAGTTTGAATTCTGGTTGACTTGATTCCGATTTTCTTGACAACTCCGGTATGGCCGCTTACAACAATAAAATCGCCCGGCTTAAACGGCTTATCAAAATAAATTGAAAACGAGCTGAAAATATCGCCCAAAATATTCTGCAAAGCCAAAGCCGCGGCTATGCCGCCGATGCCCAAGCCGGCGATTAAAGATGTTACGTTATAGCCCAAGTTTGATAAAATGAATAAAACGGCAACAACCCATAATAATATTTTCGCTATCACGCTCAATAATTTTATAATTTCGGCGTTATCGCCTTCGCCCTTTTCTCTTTTTTTAATAATCTTTTCCGCGCCGTAATCAATAAATTTCTGCGCCGCGATTATCAATAAAAACACCGCGAAAGCGATAATCCAGCTTAAAATCGCGTTACCTAAAAATTCAATTTTCAGAAAAGAATAATTGTTGATGAGTTGGTTTAGCATATTTTTATTATTTTAATAAATCTTCAATATCCTTGATTTCCTTTAACACTTTATTTTCCATAAAATCAATTTTCTTTTTCAAGGATTGTATTATGCGAACTTTTTCCTTGTCATATCCATTTTTATCGCCAAACTTATCCCAAAGCGTTAGTTCTCTTTCTATTGAATTTTTAAAATCTTTTAAATTACTGTGCAAAGCTTCTTCGGCTTTATCAGCCTCTTTTCTCGTTTTCCTTTTAATTGAACTGATTAAAAATAGAAAATAAAGAATAATCAGAAGAGCAAAAATCAGCAAGCAAACAAAAACGGTAAAGTATCTTATTGACCAGCTGCCGATT
>JAHIME010000016.1 GCA_018896595.1 Patescibacteria group bacterium | reverse complement strand
CAAGCTCAATTAAAGAATCCAAATCTTCTTCAAATAATTTTTTAAATTCAATCAAGCTTTTGTGCAATATTTGCTCGGCTTCGTCCGCTTCTTTCTTTAGTTTGCTTCTCATCAGCCCGGCCCAAAACGCCAAAAAAGAAATAACTAAAATGGTAAAAACCAGCAAGATAACAAAAACAGTGAAATAATCAAATTCCCAAGAGCCGATTTTTACAAAAACCGGCGCGACGGCTTTGGAAATTTCCGGTTCTCGCGGATAGCTTTCCGTGGCGGGAACTTCTATCGGCTCAATGGTGAAATCCGTATAAGCCATGATCTCGTTGCCGGCTCTGTCAATCGCTTTAACAATAGCCGTATATTCATCCGGAGGCAAAGGCGGCAATGCAAAAGAAACAGCTTCAGCTTCAACTATAAAATTTTTACCATTCAAACTGCTTATTTTTATTTCATATTTATCAATGCCCGAAACAGCATCCGTAGTTTTAAAATAAAGAACAGGTAAAGCCGCGCCTTCTTTTGTATCAATATTTATTTTAAACGGCAAAGGCGGAGTAGTGTCTACTTGAACCTTAAAATGATTTATTTCGCTCCATCCGCTTTTGTCTTTAAGTTTCAAGTGCAGATACCAAATTCCGTCTTCAAGATCTTGATACTCTTTGGTTGAAAACAAGCCGTCGGAAACCGACCCAGGATCAGAGTCCGATTTTTCGTTTAACAAGACGCTTACTCCGGTTATTCCATAAGGCAGTTCCCAGTTGAATTTAATATCATTATTATTATACCACACGGCTTGGTCCGGATGGGTTGGCGAAGTTATTTCTGGCTTGCCGATAACTTCCGCCAACTCCGCTTTTTCTTCAGCGGAAGAAGGCAAGGTCGGCGCGGGCTTTTTTTCCGCCGGCGGGGCCGCGGTTTTTAAAATAATTTCATAATTGCCGCCGCCCATACCCGTTAAAATATTCGTCCCTTGCCCGTCATTGGCTAAAATAGCTCCTGAAGAAAAAACTAAAGGCGCGTTGCCGGCTTGCTTTGCCTTAAAATTCACGGTAATAATTTTTCCGGCCACTCCGGTATAGCCCGGGTTTAATACAATGCCTTCAAAATTTACCGCGGCTTGCGAGAAAGACGGCTCTTGCACCCACAATGAAACAATGGAGCCGGTTTTAGCAACGGAAACGGCTTCTAATTTATCCACCGGAAAAGAAATTGCTCCTGAAACCGCGTTCATGGCTTGGTCCGCGCTTGAAACATAGACGGTTACTGAAAAATTGCTTCCGACCGTATAAGAGCCGGATGAGGGGGAAAAATACAGCGAAGCCGCTTGCGCCAGCGAAGGATTTAGAATATAGAATATAGAAGACAGGAGAACGAGAAAGAATACAGAATTTAGAATATAGGGTTTAGGAGGTTTGTTTTGGGATTTAATTAAGCCGTTAATCATTTTTCCGATTTCTACAACAGATGAGTTCAATTTTTGGTAATCCTGATTGTTAAAAAAATTTAATTTATAAGAAACTTCAATTTGGCTTTCTAATTCTGCCGTTGAGGCATAAGCAATATTATAAAATTGCAATTTTTCTTTCCTGTGACTTCTTTTAAAACCTTCGGCGATATTTGAGCTAATTGATACTGCTGAACGCCTCATTTGATTAGTGATGCCATATAATTCAGATTTTGGAAATTTCTCAGTAATAGAATACATGAGTACAGCTAAGTCAACTGCTTTTTGCCAAACCAATAAATCCTTAAACGATTTTAATTGTGTATTATTCATATCCTAAATCCTATATCCTAAATTCTAAATTCTAAATTCTTAATCATCCAATAAGTAATAACCGCTCCTAATATAATTATACCCCAAATCAAATAATTTTCATACCATTTTAACGGATTGCGCGGAAAAATTGTTTCAATTCTTTCATTGCCGGCTTTATCAACCGCTTTAATATAAATATAGCTCCGCAACTCCTGATCTTCCAATAAATACGGGCTTTCCGCAACGGCCAAAGGATTTAGGATATAGGATATAGGATATAGGATTTTTCTTATTAACCCCCTAAATTCTAAATTCTGTATTCTAAATTCTCGTCTTTCCAAAATTTCGTAATGATCTATCCCCGAGCCCTTATCCTGAGTCGCGAAAACCAAAAACCATCTTCCGCCGAACATAGATTCGTCTCGCGCGATCTCAGGCGCGAAAGATTCCGGCGGCTCGTAATCCCTAACCTTTATTTCAATGGATTCTTCCGGCGGCAAGTCCGCTTCCGTAATTTCAAATTCCAGCGGTTGCGTTGAGACATCAGCCGGGGTGCCAAGGCCGTCATTTTTCAGCGCTCTTATTCCAGAAAATTCAATTTGTCCTTTGTTTCTTTCTTTCGGCTCAAAAACCAAAGAAAAAACCAAGCCGTTTTCGCTTCTAAAGCCACCCGGGGTAATTCCCGAAAAAATAACACTGCCGGCCGCATCGCTTCGCGGCCTTTCAATCCAAAAATTAATAATTGAATTACCGTCTTTTATATCTTTTAATTCCAAAATATTTGCCGGAAATATTATCTTGCCTTCAATCGCGTTAATATCTTCGCCTTCGGTATTAAGAAAAAGGATTGTTTCAAATTGGTCGCCTACGCTGATTTCTTGAGCTTGAGAAGTTAAATTGAATTCCGCCGCTGTGATTATGCGAGGATTTAGGATATAGAATATAAAAAATAGAGCGACAAAAAAGAATACAGAATTTAGAATATAGAATATAGGGGATTTTTTCTCCCTAAATCCTAAATTCTGAATACTAAATTCTCGCATTAAATCCTTAAACGATTTTAATTGTGTATTATTCATATTCCTATATTCTAAATCCTATATTCTAACCCGTCCAATAATACGCCATAATGCTAAAATCTATTAAATCAACTCTGCCGTCGCCGTTTAAAAATTCACTCTCTTTTTTAGAAAATTCCGCGCTAATCGGCCTTTTATACCAATAAGCGGCAATGGAAAAATCAACCAAATTTATTCTGTTATCACCGTTCAAATCACTTTTTAAACTCCGGGGAGTTTCTTTGGGCGTTGTTTTTGTTCCCACGGCAAAACTTACCGCCTTGCTGAAAGAGCTGATTTCTCCGGCCAGCGCCGCTTTTGACTTGGTAAAATGCTGTCCTATTTCTAACGGAGCCGTGTCAAAATTATATAAATAAACGCCGTTTTTATCAGCCGGCGTTTTGGCGAAAAATTCTTCATCGGAGTTTACGGAAATAGTGATTTCGGAATTGGGAACCGACTGCCCGAAAATCGCGATGTTATCTCCCCGCTTTACTTCGCTCTTGTCAACATCAATCGTCGGCGCGATAAAAATACCGCTAATATTAGTAGTGGCGCCTTGGGTAACGCTTATGGGAAAGGTGAGTAAGCTTGAACGAAGCCCTTTGCCGTCTTCGCTGTAAATAGAAAAAATATAATTGCCGGCTGAAAGCCCACTAACGCTTATTTGAAAATTGGCGTCAGCCCCGGCGATAGTAGTGGCGGCAATCTGCGCGTCTTTCAAAAGAGTAACAACGGTTTTGGGATATGCCTTGCCGGAAAAAATTACTTTAGTTTCTACCAAGGGCGCGACATAACCCCCGCCTCCTCCTCCGCCCGATGGCGGAGATGTAGTGGTAGCGCAGGCCGAAGTGTTAAATTCGCAAGCGGGGGTACAAGAAAGAGCGCCGCCGGTATAGCCCAAGCTCGCGCAGGACCGGCCACCTAAATCACTGTTGTCGCACTCCTCCCAGCCCTCTCTAACGCCGTCGCCGCAAACCAATATTTTTACAGTCATTACCACCGCGTTGCTATTGTCCGCCAAAATATTTTCAGCCGGAATAAAAAAACCGGCAGCCAAAACCATTATCAATAAAAGAGAAAAATAAATAATTAAATAATATTTTTTCATTCATCACAATAATTTTATTTCTTCTTTAAACTAACGCCGAGATTAAAGGAAAAAAATCGGCGAAACAAAGAAATTAACAAAGCCGCGGCGATAACCGCCAAGACAACATAACTCCAAGGGGCGTACATATTGCAAAGCGAAGCGGCCCGATAATAAACCCCGACAAAAAAATTCGCCGGCGCGACAGTAAAATAAAGTTTCGCGGCCGCGGCCACGCCAACGCTTGTGCTCCCTTCTTGAATTTTCTTAACCGGAAATCCTTGCAAAAAAGCGAAATAATCCCCGGGTTTTGCTCCCATTACCGGCAAGATTAATTTAATCTGAACAACCTGCACTTGGTCCGGCTCCAAATAAAAATTTAGCGGTTCAAAACTAAACCATTCTTTTAGCGGCCTTATTTCCGGCTGATTTTCGTGATATTGGATGCCGACGCCGTATTCGGACGGCTCGTCTCCGGTATTTATGACCGTAAGCGGAGGCAGAGTATAAATTAGGCCTGCTTTTAATGGCTGGTCAACCTGAATTTTGCCTGTTCCCACTCCAACGCCGATCTTCGCCGAAACAACAATCGGTAAAATCAACATTATCGCTCCACAAAGCAGGATAATAAATTTTTTCATAATTTTAGAATTAGATGGCGCTTGCCTGAATAGTGACTGCCGCGCTTTGCTGAGCGAAATTAGTAGGCGTTGCCGGAGTTGTGATTTGCAGCTGGAAAGCGACGGTTTCCCCGTTTGCCACGCTGGCGTCAAGCGTCGCCAGGCTGGTTGTCAAAGCGGTGTAGCTTGTCGGGGGTCCGGTGCAAACATCAACAGTATCATTGCAAAACTTATGGATATAGTTATTGCCGGTATTGTTCGCGGCCAATGTATAGTTGGCAGTATTCGCGCCGTAGATGTCAAATTGAGAGGTGCTGCCATTATTAGTAGCGATTATGCCCGCTCCTGACCATAGCGTTAATGTGCTTGACGCGGTGTTGTTAGCCATGCTTCCATAAGCAAAAGCTACATTATTAAGCGAAACAGAGGAATACATCACCGTTACGGTTGCCGTAACCGAATCTGTGGCCGCCTGCGCCAATCCGGCAACCATCATGCCGGCTAAAGCGACTAATGCAATTGACGCGATTGAAGAAAAAATTTTTTCATCATATTTTTTTGTTAATTATTATTTAATTAAAAATTAAAAATCCAACCCCGCTAATTGCGGAATTGGATGCAAATATAAAATTTCTCCGGATTTTATTTCTGTATTTAAGAGAGAGAGAGAGAGAGAGAGAGAGATTAAATTTTTTACTTATCCACATGTTTATATTATAACATATTTCAAAATTATATCAAAATTACGGCGCCGACGCCTGAATGGTAACAATCGCGCTTTGCGTGCTGAAATCAGTGGGCGCAGTCGGAGTTGCAAGTTGCAGCTGAAAAGCCCTGGTTCCCGCTATAGCCACATTGGCTTCAAGTATCTGCGGGTTGGTTGTCAAAGCGGTGTAGTTGGTCGGGGGTCCGGTGCAAACACTCTCGGTGTCATCGCAAAATTTATGCATATAGTTATTGCCGGAATTATCTGCATTACTCAATGTCCAACCGCCGCCAGTGCCGGCAGAGTTCGCGCCGTAGATGTAAAAGTCCGCGACAGCGGCGCCGTTTGTAGCGATAATTCCCGCTCCGCTCCAAAGCGAAAGAGTGCTTGAGGCGGTGTTATTGTTCATAGTTCCGTAAGAAAAATTTTCCCGGTCAAGCGTTATGGAAACAACCGTGGCCGTGGTGGTTGCGCATATTTTAGTAGTGTAGGCGGCGCTATCTCCCACATGCGCGTTAGTAGCGCCGGACATTGATGCGACAACTGTTTCGCCTTCCGCGCAATTAGTATCCCGATAAGCCACCGAAACATTGTTGCCGGCAGGCATGGAAATACAGGCGTTGTTTGTATACTCCGAATAACTATTTTGCTGAATGTGGGCGTTTGTTATGCCCCATAATTTTGCTATGACAGCTTTTGAGCTACTGGCGCAATCATTTCCTATTCCCGTCACTCCGCCGCAACAGACAAGATTGGCATTATAAGCCGCGGTTGTTTGACTCGGCAGTTCGGCATGAGCGTTGCTTGCGCCGGACATTCTAAAAACCACTACGCTCGGCGCGTTGCAGGTGGCGGTAACACTGCAAGTGAGGGCGGCTTGGACAGTCTTGATTAAAAAAAATCCTGATATTATCATTAAAACCACTGACAAGAAAATAAAAAAAGTTTTTCTCTCAATCTCAATTTTAATCTCAATTTTTTTCATAAGTTAAAAATCTCTAACACAGCAGATAAGTTGTACCAAAAAAATCTTATTAGTAGTCGGTTTCTATATAAACTGAGGCGATATCAAGCCCTACTGCCAGAGCGGTTGCGTTGTTGCAACGCCAAGCTCGATGCCCGAGGAGGGTTGTGGAAGCGGGAAGCTGTGTCCCGGGTGTTGCCGCGGTAAGCGTTCCTTCTGCAATATGTCCTGTATTTAGTCTTAGGACTCTGTATCCAACCGCGTTGTTCACTGCAGGAGAAGCAAATAAAATCAGCTCATACATATCTACAGAGAGCGTGTTTGCCGGAAAGTTTGCGCCAAGGTTAATCGGAGTCTGAGCCGCAGATCCTCCATAATATATTTTTAGATTTGTATCGGCCGTGCCGTGACCGACTCCAATGCTATTTAGCAATGTGCTCGGTTCCACATTTGTTGGGGCGGCTGTGGCTGATGTCATTCCCACAAACTGACGCGCTCCGGCAACGGTTGCCGCATCACTTGTTCCGAACCGAACGATGTAGGTAAATCCTCCTAATCCTGCGCCGTCTCCAATGGTGTTTTGGGTTCCGGCAGCAGCATTATAATGGCCTGTTAATAATCCTGCCGTAGCGGCAGAAACATATCCAAGTCTTTTTAGACGAGTGAAAAATCTTGTTGTAGCAACAGTTCTCGCAGTCGCTGTTATTATCGCTGTGGGCGCGGTGAAACCGAGTACTCCTGGAACAGTAACTGCATTTCCCGGCGGGTTCCACCAGGCGACTTTATTCGTGGCAACAAACGCCTGCATCGCAAAATCAACACCTGCTGGTCCAACCCATTTTGGTAACACCCTTCCCGCTATCGATTTTGCATAGATGTGAAGATTCCCTGCGGAGGGTGCCGCGGGTTCATTGGTGATTGCTTTCATCGTTATTTCTGTGTCTGTTCCTCCTAACCCAAGAGTGTTGTTGGTTTTATTCCAAGTAAAATCAGCGTCACCGCCAAAAGTCGTCGCGTCATTAAATTGAATTTGCGTATCTGATCCTCCGGGCGATCCTCCGCCAGCCGCTGCCCAAGTTCCATCTCCCCGCCAAAAAGTTGAAGCTGAAGCGCCTGTACCGCTGTTTAAGTTGGCCACAGGCAAATTGCCAGTTACTTGGCTGGCTAAATTAACCACCACATCCCCAATTTCCGACCAGGTATGCCCGGGATTAGGCGCGGCCGCGCGAATAATTTTGATAACAGAAAAAGTAATGGCCGCAAGCAGAAAGATGCTCAAGACCGCATTTAAGACTGTAATTTTTTGTTTAATTTTTATCATAGTTTGATTCCAGAATCTAACGCAACAATATTGGCGCGGAGCGCCAAAAATGTTAAGTTGGATTCATATGAAAAATTACAAAAGATTAAGTTTAGATGAGCGGGAAGAAATCAGCAGAATGCTCGCTCAAAACCGCTCT
>JAHIME010000015.1 GCA_018896595.1 Patescibacteria group bacterium | reverse complement strand
GGTTCTCCATCCTTGATAATCAACGGCCGGCAAGCCAGCTCCGGCAGGGATTCAGCCAGTTTGTTGAAAGTAATTTGCTCGGCTTTTAACAGTCAGCCGGAAGCATGCAATCAAACTTTATCTTCAACAGCTCCATCGGCCGGGTTCGGCGAAGGCGCGGGTTCAGATTCCGGCGGCGGCTGCGGCGGGTAGTTTTTTATCCCGTCCTTGCATTTTTTAGAGCTATCTGCTAATGTAAAGCTATTAAAACTAAATATCGCCTTTAACAAATTCTTTGGTTTTCAGGCGGCCAAAGAGCTTTCCCAAGCGATTGGGAAGGTTAGGAGTTATTTTTTTTATGGCTGAAGAAAAAACAATCGGCGAAACATCCAACCCCGCGGGGGCAAGCCCCATCGGGGCAAGCAATGAGGACTTTGCCGAATTATTGAAAAAAGACGATACCCGGATTCCCCAAGTCGGGGATATTGTCATTGGCGCCGTTTTATCCTCTTCCAAAGCGGAAGTGCGGCTGGATATCGGCGGCATAACCATCGGTGTTGTCCGCGGGCGCGAGCTTTACCATGAAGCGGATGAATACGCCAATCTTAAGCCCGGAGATGAAATTGAGGCCACCGTGGTAGAGGAAGAAAACGAGAACGGGGAGCTGGAGCTGTCTTTCAGGCGCGCCGGGGAAGAAAAGGCATGGAGTACGCTGTTTGACGCCTATGAAAACAAAAAAATAATTAAAGTTAAGATCACGGACGCCAATAAGGGCGGCTTGCTGGCGAGCTACAGGCAGATTTCGGGATTTTTGCCGGTATCGCAGTTGGCGCCGGAAAATTATCCGAGAGTAAGCGGCGGCGACAAAGGCAAGATTTTATCAAAGCTGAAATCGTATATCGGCAATGAATTTGAAGTCAAGGTCATGAATCTGGACAGAAAAGAAGAGAAGGTTATCGTGAGCGAGAAGGACGCCTGGCAGGAAAAACAGAAAGACGTAATCATCAAGCACAAAATCGGCAACGTGGTTGAGGGGGAAATCACCGCCATAACCGATTTCGGCGTTTTTGTGAGCTTCGGCGAAAATCTTGAAGGATTGATACATATCAGCGAGCTGGCCTGGCAGCGCATTGACGACCCGGCTGACTTGTTTAAAGTCGGCGATAAAATCAAGGCCGAGATTATTTCAATTGACGGCTCAAAAATTTTCTTGTCGGCGAAAAAATTGCTTGGCGACCCGTGGAAAGATGTTGATAAAAAATACAAAGAAGGGCAAATCGTTACAGGAATTATTTTAAAAGTCAACCCTTTCGGGCTGTTTGTGGAGCTGGACAGAGATATTCATGGATTGGCTCATATTACTCAGCTTGGCCTGGCTTCGGGGCAGAAGATCTCCGACGGCTTTAAGCCGGGAGAAAAACAAAAATTCACGATCGTATCAATTGAGTCAAAGGAGCATCGCCTGGGGCTGGCGATGAAAAAAGAATCCGCCCAAGGCGGACAAGAAAAGGACGTGAAGAAAGCGGAAGAAAAGCTTGGCGAGGAGAATCCGCCCAATCCGCCCAGGGCGGACAAGGCGGAGGAGAAAAAAACTGATGAAAAGAAAGTTGAAAAGCCCAAAAAGAAAACCGAAGAACACGAAAAGAAAGAATCCGCTCAGGGCGGAGGAGAAAAGGAAGCAAAGAAAAAGAAAGAAGTGAAAAGTAAAAAGGAAGGCGAGAAAGAAAGAAGCGAAGACAAGAAAAAAGAAAAAAGCAAGTAATAAAAAAGGATTATGCGCCATCGCATAATCCTTTTTAGATTTGCCAAATAGATTATTATGTTATATAATCAAAATGTAATTCGTATATAGAAGCTATGAAAAATCTGATTAAAAATTTTATAATTTTCTTTATAATTTTTCTGTTTATCGCGGCGCTGTTCAGCATGTACGGCGCGAGCGGGCAGAAAAGCGATAAAGCCGGCATAGAAACATTAATTTATCAAATTAACAACGAAGAAGTCGCCGGCATTGTCATAGAGGGAGATGAATTAAAAGTCGCGCTGAAAGACGGCAGGGAAGAAACGGTTAAAAAAGAGCCGGGCGAATCGCTGTCCGAACTGCTTAAGAATTTCAACGTTGAGCCGGCTAAAATCGCGAATCTTAAAATTGAAGTTAAAGACGAATCCGGCCTTGATTTCTGGCTGGCCGCGATTCTGCCGTTTTTAATTCCCTTTTTGCTGATAGGAGTTTTTATATATTTTATGATGCGTTCGGTCCAAGGGGCTAATACGCGCGCGATGATGTTCGGTCAGTCGCAAGCCAGAGAAGCCGGCAAGGATAACAAAGACAAGGTTACATTTAAAGATGTGGCCGGCGTGAAGGAAGCCAAGGAAGAATTAAAAGAAGTTGTTGATTTTTTAAAGTATCCCAAAAAATTCACCGAGCTGGGCGCCCGCATTCCCAAAGGCGTTTTGCTTTTAGGCAGTCCGGGCACGGGAAAAACATTGCTGGCGCGGGCAACCGCCGGCGAGGCGAACGTGCCCTTTTTCAGCATTTCCGGCTCGGAATTCGTTGAAATGTTCGTCGGAGTCGGAGCGAGCCGAGTTCGCGATTTGTTCAAGAAGGCAAAAAAAAGCGCTCCCTGCATAATTTTTATTGATGAAATTGACGCTGTCGGCCGCAGGCGGGGATCCGGCTTGGGCGGTTCGCATGACGAGCGCGAGCAGACTTTAAACCAGATTTTAGTGGAGATGGACGGTTTTGAGCCGAATGCCAATGTAATAGTTATGGCCGCGACTAACCGCCCCGATGTTTTAGATCCCGCGTTGCTCAGGCCGGGCAGGTTTGACCGCCGCATAACCTTGGACGAGCCGGACATCGCGGACAGGGAAGCGATTTTAAAAGTTCACGCCAGAAAAAAACCCTTGGCGAAAGAAGTAAGCTTGCGCCGCGTTGCCGAAAGAACCCCGGGTTTTAGCGGAGCCGATTTAGCCAACTTGCTTAACGAAGCCGCCATTTTGGCGGCGCGCCGCGACAAAAAAGTGATTGAGATGGACGAGCTTTACGAATCAATTGAAAGGGTGATGCTGGGGCCGGAGCGCAAAAGCAGGATTTTATCCGAAAAAGAAAAGAAAATCACCGCTTATCATGAAGCCGGCCATGCCATTGTCGCCCATTACTCTCCCCATACCGATCCGGTGCAGAAAATTTCCATTATCGCGCGCGGACAAGCCGGCGGCTATACGATAAAATTGCCGATTGAGGATAAGCATTTGCACACGAAATCCGAGTTTGTGGAGGAAATCGCCGTTCTTCTCGCCGGCTACCTGGCGGAACAGGAAGTTTTCGGCGAGATTACAACCGGAGCAACTTCGGATTTGCGCCGCGCCACCGGCTTGGCGCGAAAGCTGATAACCGATTTCGGCATGAGCGAAACCTTGGGCCCCCGAACTTTCGGCGACAAAGAAGAAATGATTTTTTTGGGGCGCGAAATCCATGAGCAAAGGGATTACAGCGAAAAAATCGCCGAACAGATAGACAAGGAGATTTCCGTTTTTATAGAACAAGCGGTTCACCGGGCCAGAGGCATAATCAAGCAAAAGCGGGACGACCTGGAAAAAGTTGTCGCGGCGCTGATTAAAAAAGAGACATTGGAAAGGGAGGAATTTGAAAAGATTGTGGGCAAGAAGCCGGCTTAGATTTATAGCAATTTAAAAATCTTGATATTTTTTTATTAAGGTTGTACGCAGTTTATATGAATAATAAAAACTCTGCAACTTACGCCGGAGGGCATAGACATTGTTTCTCTAACGAAACACGGCGGGTTCTTGTGTCAAATAAAAATGTTATCCTTTATTATTACTATCTAAAAAATTTATTCTCTCATTATAAAGAAGAAGAAAATCCTTGCCATTCCTTGTTTAAAGACAAGATGGAAGAAAATTTTTTTCTTGATAAGGATAAATGGTGCGCGCTGGAAGATTACGTGAGTATAGTTGAGAAAGCGATTAAAATCACGAATAATTTTGAATTGCCGAAAATTGTCGGCTCTCTTCTGGCTCAATACCAAAGAGAATACAAGCTTCAAGAATTTAAAGAGGCCGTCTTGCAAAGCGTGCGCGGTTTTTTTTTCGGCCCTTTGGAAATTTTTCGGCAAATAAGTTTTTTTAACTGCCTTTTTAACAAAACCAAGGACATGAGGATTGTTTCGGAAAAATGCGGCAACTGCGTTTTGCAAATTAAGTTCAAGCCGGGCGTAAATCCGGTTTTTGATTTTGTTTCCGAAATGCATATTGAAGGCATGTTTTCTTCAATTCTTGATTTATTCGGCATGAAGAACGGAAAAATTTTAACGCCCTTGAAAGAGTATGATTTAAAACTGCTGATTGAAAAAAAGTTTTACGGCATCAAAGAAAAATGCGAGGAAAGAAACGATTTATTTTATTTGGGGGATGAAATTATCGCGGAAAAAGTAACTTTAATTCCCGAAACGATCAAAGACGAAACATTGTATTTGGGCAAGAGCAAAATTTATGAGCAAGAAGACGGGAATTGGGCATGGAAAATAAGCAAAAATGTATTTATGGAAAAAAAATATTTAGTTTTGAAAGAAGGCGATATTTATAACGCGCCGTATTTTATGGGACTGTCGCAAATTAAATTGCCGTTAGGCAAT
>JAHIME010000014.1 GCA_018896595.1 Patescibacteria group bacterium | reverse complement strand
AGTGATATTCGGCATGATCAGGTATTATATAAGAAGGAGAAGCAGGTTTGTTGATGAGCTGTAAATTAAGTGTTTAAATATATGCGAATTTTAAAATTCGGCGCTATTTGGTGCATGGAATGCTTGGTGATGAGGCCGATGTGGGCTGAAATTGAATCGGAAACGCCCGGGCTTAAAACAGAGTATTACGACGCTGACGAACATCCTGATTTAGTAAAAAAATATAACGCGAAAAATATTCCTATTTTTATTTTTCTGGACAAAAACGGCGAAGAATTTTTACGATTGCAGGGTTATCAGAAAAAAGAGGAGTTGGTAAAGATTATATCCGACAATATTGATAAATAATATACTTATGGACAAAAAAACACTAAGACTAGGAGGGATTTTAATCATATTGATAGTTTTAGCTTATCTCTATCAAGGACCGCTGAAAGAGTGGCGCGCCGGTTTAGGCAAGCCCAAAAATTTCTTGGCGAGCGTTGATGCCGGACAAATTAATAAAATTGAAATTATTCAGAAAGAAAAAACCGTTGTGTTGGAGAAACAAGGCGATAAATGGAAAATAGGGGGTGCCAAGGATTTTTATGTCCGGCAGAGTTTGGCGGAAAATTTGAATAAAGTTTTGAAAGAAGGAGCTGAGGCTGAAATGGAGTTGGCAAGCGCCAACAAGGAGAAAAAGGGCGAATTTCAGACAGATGAAAGCGGCATTAATGTTAAATTATATCAAAGCGGTGATATCGCAGCTGATTTTATAGTTGGTAAAAGAGCCGCTGATTTTGCCACTGTTTATGTTTCACGGCCGGAATCAGATAATACTTATTCAATTAAGGCGGATTTATACGGCGTGTTTGGCAGAAGCGATTGGCATGATAAGAGTATTTTTTCGTCTGACAAGGAAAAAATCAATAAAATCAGGTTCCAGTATTCCGATAGGGAATTTACTGTGGAGAAAACGGCCGCGGATGGCGCTGATGCGTGGGAAGGAACCATTCCTTATAAGTTTAGCGTAAATAAAGATAAGATTGATAAAATTCTTGATTTAATGTCAAATTTGATTGCCGCTGAAATTCCGGAACAGAAATTTAAAGGCACCGGGCTGGAAAAGCATTTAATTATAGCGCAGGCGACGGGAGAAGGAATGGACAATATTTTAATGATCGGCGGCGACAACGGCGAAGAGCTGTATTACGCGAAAAAAAGCGACAGCGATAATATTTATTTGATAACCAAAGAAAATAAAGACGAGCTTGATAAAAAAATTGAAGATTTGAGATAAACTTTTCAACTCCACCCTAACCCTCCTCTTATCTAATAGGAGGGGATAAAAAGCAAAAGCATTCTAATTTAAGAGCGCTTTTTTTGTTTTTTGTATTATGGTATAATAAAAATATATGAAATACGACATAATTACAATTGGCGGCGCTACCGAAGATATCACTTTTTACACCAAAGAAGGCGTGTTGATGGATAACAAAAAGGATATATTAAAGCAGAAATTATTAGCTTTTGAATACGGCGCGAAAATAAAAATTGACAAAGCTTACTCTGGTTTTGGCGGCGGCGCGGCAAACGCCGCTGTTTGTTTTTCTCTGCTGGGATTTAAAGCCGCCTGTTTAATAGCGGTTGGCGATGATGGACGGGGCGAATTAATCATAAAAAATTTGGAAAAAAGAGGAGTTGACGTAAGTTTGGCGCAAAAACATAAAGACATAGAATCCGGTTTTTCTTTTTTATTGGTCGGCCAGGATAATGAGCATATTGTTTTTTCCAACAGAGCCGCAAATACAAAACTGCAAATTGCCGATTTTGAGCTTGAAAATTTAAAAAATACCAATTGGATTTACATAACATCGCTTTATGGCCAATGGCAGGATGTTCTGGATAAAGTATTTTCCGTTCATGGAGTTAAAGTCGCTTGGAACCCCGGCAACGCGCAGTTTGACGCCGGCATCAGCGTCCTTGGAAAATATTTTAAGAAAACTAAAGCATTGATTATCAATAAGGACGAGGCGATAGAGCTTGTCGTGTCCGATGAAAAACATAAAAAGAAAAGCGCGCGATTTTTGAAAAATATGAAAAATTTGCTGGCCGTAATACAGGGCTGGGGGCCGGAAATCGCGGTTATCACCAACGGCAAATACGGCGCGGACGGTTATAACGGCGTTAAGTATTATCATCAGGACATCTTAAGGGAAAAGAAGCGGGTTGACACGACGGGCGTGGGCGACGCTTTCGGCTCTTCTTTCATCGCCGGATTGGAATTATTTCAGGGAGACATTGCCAAAGCCATGAAATTAGCCATAAAAAATACAGCTTCGGTAATCAGCGAACAGGGAGCGCAGAATGGGCTGTTGTGCAGGAAAGACGTATTATAAATAATTTTTAATTTTCAATTTAATATTTTAAAAGTATGCCAAAAAAACAATCACAGCGAGAGTTAACTGAAGTCTTATTGTCTTCAGCAAAATTGTACAAGCCTTCTAAAAAAATTATTGCTCAGGCCAATGTTAAGGATTACGAAGCCGCTTTAAAAAAAGCGGCGCGCGATCCGGAAAAATTTTGGGCTGAAGCGGCTCTTGACCTGCATTGGTTTAAGCCATGGACGAAAGTTTTGGACAAAAGCAAGAAGCCGTTTTATAAATGGTTTACCGGAGCGAAATGCAATCTGGCCTATAACGCGTTAGACAGGCATATTGAAGAATCCCCCCTAACCCCCCTTGCGAAGGGGGGCGAGGGCGCGATACCCCCTTTAACAAGGGGGGCGAGGGGGGATATTAAAAATAAGCTCGCGATTATCTGGGAGGATGAAACAGGCAGGACGAGAAAATATACTTATTTAGAGCTTTATCAAGAGGTTAATAAATTAGTTAACGGCTTGCGCGGCATAGGCGTTAAAAAGGGCGATAGAGTGGCGGTTTATATGCCCAACATCCCGGAAATTGCCATGGCAATGCTGGCTTGCGCCAAGATCGGAGCAATGCATTCTGTTGTTTACGCCGGCTTTTCCGCCACGGCTTTGGCGGACAGGATAAATGACGCCAAAGCAAAAGTATTATTTACGGCCGATGGCAGCTTTAGGCGAGGCAAAGTTATTAATTTAAAAGATATCGCGGACGATGCCGTTAAGCAATGCAAATCAATCAAGAAAGTTATTGTGGTTAAGAATAATAATGAGAAAATAAATTTTAACCCAAAATTGGAAATTTGGTATGATGATTTTGTCAAAGGGCAGAGCATGGAAGCGAAATGCGCTCAAATGGATTCCGAAGATCCGGCTTTTGTTTTGTACACTTCGGGCACAACATCAAAGCCAAAAGGAGTGGTGCACGTGCATGGCGGATATCCGGTTGGGGTTTTAAGGACCATAAAATGGGTCTTTGACTTAAAAGGCGATGAAATTTTTTGGTGTACGGCCGACCCGGGCTGGATTACCGGACATAGCTATATTATTTACGGACCTCTGCTCGCGGGTGTTACAACTTTAATGTATGAAGGCATGCCCGATATTCCGCAGCCGGATAGAATTTGGCAAGTGGTTGAGAAATATAAAGTAAATGTTTTGTACACGGCGCCCACATTAATCAGGGCAATGATGAAATACGGGTCGGAGTGGCCGGCCAAGCATGAAATGCCGAGTCTGCGTATTTTAGGTTCTGTAGGCGAGCCGATAAATCCCGAGGCGTGGAAATGGTACTATAAATACGTCGGCAAAAATCGCTGTCCGGTTATGGATACATGGTGGCAGACCGAAACAGGAAGCCATATGATAACTCCTTTGCCTTGCGCGCCGCTTAAGGCGGGCAGCGCTTGCAAGCCGTTTCCGGGAATTATCGCCGATGTGGTAGACAAAAAAGGAAAGAAAGTGCCGACAGGCAAGGGCGGATATTTGGTGATAAAAAATCAATGGCCGTCAATGATCAGGACGATTTTTAATAATCCGGAAAGATTTATCAAGACATACTGGAAAGAAGTCAAAGGAGTTTATTTTACGGGCGATATTGCCTTTCGCGACAAGGACGGCTATTACTGGATACAAGGCAGGAGCGATGATGTTTTAAAAATCGCGGGGCATAGGCTTGGCACGGCTGAAGTTGAAAGCGCTTTTGTTTCGCATAAAGCCGTTGTTGAAGCCGGAGTAATCGGCGTTCCCGATCCGGTTAAAGGCGAAGTGATAAAAGCTTTTGTTATTTTAAAGCAGGGGATAAACGGGAGCGATGAATTAAAGCAAGAATTAAAAACTCACGTAAGGACAACACTCGGTCCGGTTGCCGTAATAAAAGATATAGCTTTTGTTGAAAAATTGCCAAAAACAAGGAGCGGGAAAATAATGCGCCGCGTTTTAAAAGCGCAGGAGCTGGGTCTGCCGCTGGGAGATACAAGCTCGCTGGTGTAGTTCGCATAACACATAACGCGTAACGATATGAATTTTCAATTTTCAATTTCTAATTTTCAATAAATTTTCAATGATTTAATTTTCAAAATTAAAGGCGCAAAACTCCCTCCTCTTGTTTAAGAGGAGGGTTGGGGTGGAGTTAAAAATAAATCAAACTCCATCCTGTCCTTCCTCTTATCCAAGAGGAAGGGACTAAATAACACGGAACTATATTGAAAATTATT
>JAHIME010000013.1 GCA_018896595.1 Patescibacteria group bacterium | reverse complement strand
TTTATATCTTAATTTTAGCACAAAATTAATCTTTTTTCTATGGTAAAATGTGCATAACTAGCGGCCTTGCGGCCGCTTTTTTAATTGCCTAACGGCAATTTAATTTGCGACAGTCCCTTTAAAGAACTATATCCATCCTCATTTTATAGACAGGGCCAAAATCGGCTTAATTCCCTTTAAAGATGTCTGGGTAACCAATATTTTTTTGGATATTCACCAATCAACCCAGATACGAAAGCAGGTGGGCAACGGCATATACAGAAGAGACAGGAATATTCTTTTAAAATTAATCAAAAAAAATCTGCATGAAGCGGCCGGGGAATGGGGCTGGCTGAATAAAGCGACCGGCGACGGCTGTTATATTGTCATGGGGGCGTATAATTATTTTAAAGACAATCAGGATTTTAATCACGCCGAAGCTGCCGTAAATTTTTCCGTGAAGCTAATGCGGGAAATTGAGCAAATTAAGGATAAAAGCAGAATTAATCCGCCCCATGAGCGATTTTTCGCCGATTACCATATCAGAATCGGCCTGGAAACGGGCAAAGTGGAAATGGGCGAGGCCTATGAGCAGGATATTAACGCCGCCGACCAGGAAGTTGATTTAGGCACTTTGAGGGTTTTTGATACTGACGGCCATTCCGTCAATATAGCCAAAAGGATTGAAGAAACCGCCAAACAGATAATCGCGAAAGAAGAGAGAGAAAAAAAGGGAGGCATTTTCTTGGGCCCGACCATATCCAATGTTATCAGCGGCAAAGCTGATTTTAACAATAAAATTCGCCATATAGATTTAAACGAATTAGGCGTGGCAATCAAAGATTATCACGGCATTAAAGTTATCGGCGAATTTATTGCCTGGTGATTATATGCCAACAGAAAAACTGTTTAAAAACAACATAAAAAAACCGTTTGCCGTATTTTCAGCCGGCGCGGAAAAAATGGCGGCGGAAGACAGTATTGGTTTTTTTAGAAAAATCAGGAGTTTTGCTTCCGTATTTTTATTCGCGTCCGGCTTAATCGCTTTAATTCCCCTTTTGGAATTATTAAGCTTATTTCTCGGCAGGAGAAAAAGAGCCGGTTTGTGGCGGAAGACGAGCGCGCCTATTTTAAAATATTTTTTCATTTTAGGGGGCTTGAAGATAAAAATTGAGGGGCAAAGAAATTTTCAAAAGGGAAAAAGAGCGATATACGCGGCTAACCATTTAAGCGGCATTGACGGCTTGGTGCTGATTTTTATTTTAGGTCCTGACGCGATTCCCTTAGTCGCTCCCACGGGCTGCTTTTCCTTCCCCTTTTCATATTGGTTTAGGAAAATGGAATATATTGACGTGCAAAGAAGCAATCTTGAAAAAATAAAATTCAAGTCTTCTTACAAGCCGGAACAAGCCATCAGGAAGGCGGTCAGGGAATTGCGCGAAAACCACTCATTAATAATTTTCCCCGAAGGCCATATTGAATTGCAGCGCAGATTATTGTATTTTCACACGGGAGCCGCCAGGATAGCGCTGGCGGCGGTGGAAAAAGTCGTGCCGGTCGGAATTATTGATATTGATAAAATAATAGTTAAATGCTACAGTTTTATTTCAGGCACGATAAAGGTGGTTTTCGGCGAACCGATTAATTTGGTTGATTATTACGTCAAGCACATAGCGACTATTCAAGAAGCATCGTTAAAATTAAAAAAAGAAATCATTGGCTTATTGCCGAAAAGGTATTTTCCGTTCGGGGACGGCGAGAAACATCCGGAAAAAACAGCGGTTTTGTTCAATATTGACTACACCTTGTACCACGGCAACGCCCAAAGGGATTTTATTATTTATCTTTGGCGCGCCGGGGCGGTTGACTTAAAATATTTGCTAACGGTTTTTTATTATTATTTGTTAAGCGAATTTAACGCCATTACAAAAGAAGATTTATTCAATAACGCGACCTTGATTTTAAAAGATTGGCCGTCACATCGGCTGGAAAAGTCGGCAATGGCGATTTTTGACAAGAAACTGAAATTCAATATTTACGAGAAAATAAGAACCCTGATCAAAGACCACAAGGAAAGGGGCCATAAGATTATTTTAGTCACAAAAATGGCCGGAGCTTTGGCGAAATGCTTCGCTGATTATATTGAGGCGGATTACTGGGTGTCGTTATGCCTGGAAGAAAGCAAATTAAAATATACCGGCGGCTTCATAGAGAAATGTTTTGAAGAGGACAAAGCCAAGCAGGTTTTAAGATTGGAAAAAATTCTTAAATTCAATTTAAAGCAGAGTTTTGGCTACGGCCACGACGAAGAGGATTTGCCGATGCTGAAATTAGTTAAGTATAAAACATTGGTCAACCCTAAAAAGAGTTTAAAAGCGTACGGCAGGAAGCGCGGGTATGAAATTTTGGAGATTTAATAATTATACGCTCTTTTTATTTTAATACGCAAGGAGGTAAAAAAATGATAGTAATTAAAGTGGCAGAGGGAAAAACAGAGTTAGAAGAAGTTTTTAGATTAAGGCATTTGGTTTGTAAGATACAAGACGGTAAATTTCCCGATGTAAATTTTACCGGCGGGATGATAAATGACGAGTTTGATTTAGACGAGAAACATACAATTATTTTAGTAGCTTATAAAAATGGGAAGCCAATCGGCACAATTCGCTGTGTGGAAGATTTTAACAATAGACTGCCTTTAGCTGATGGTTACAACATTGACGCGCTTCGCCGCAGCCGCGGATATAAAAGCCCTCTTTTTGCGGTTGGGTGGCTGGCGGTTGATGAAAATTATCGGCGCAGCAAGGGTTTGCTGGCAAATCTTTTTAGATTCCTGGCCGCGTTGGCGATTGAGCAGCGAGGATGCAAAGACGCGGTTGCGACTATTAATCACGTGATTATGCCGCTGGTAAGCAGATTAGGATTTAAAAAAATCGCTGATAAATTTTGGTCAAAGTCGATTGGCAATTGGATTGTGCCAATGTACGCGACAGAAGAGGATTTTGCCGAAGTTTTATTTGAAGAAACTTTGCCTCCGGAATTAACTCTTTTTGCCGAAAGCCCCGAAAGAAGAATTTACAACCAGGGCGAGATTTTATGCAGTGAAGGCGAATTAGGCAATACCGCTTTTTTTATAAAACGTGGAAGCGTGAGCGTGCTAAAGCGCCAGGATCAAACTGATTACAGAATAGCTGTTCTCGGTTCAGGGAATCTCGTTGGTGAGATGGCGCTTTACGGAGACAAAACAAGGCGCAGTGCGACTATCAAGGCCAACATTGAAACAGTGGCAATGGTATTAGAGCGAGAAAAACTGTTTAAAACGTTAGACGATCCCAAAAAAGCTTTGATGCTATTGAATATTCTGATGGATAGAATTTGCCAGCTTGATAGCCATATTGCCAGCCATAGAGAAGTTGGTATTTATGATGCGGGAGATGATACGATTTCTGTTCCGCAAAAACTTTTAGTCCAGAGCCGACGCATCCGCGAGATGAATGAACGGCTTACTGCCGTTGAGGCAGGCGGAAAGATTGGCAAAGATATTATAAAGTTCCTTGTAACTTTATATCATGAAAAAATGTGGGATGATTATTTAGTGGATGACAGCCAAGAAATTCATTCCGCAAGCTGGATCGCTTTGCAGATAGGCGCGACCAAGCAAGAGCTATCGCCGTTTATCGCGCAGCTGCTTAAAGCAGGCGTGATAAAAGAGGAGGAAGGCGGCGAAATTACCGTATTGGACGTTGAAAGGTTAAAAGATTTTGTTTTTGAAATAGAGATTTAGATCATCAGCCAAGGCAAAGCGAATTTGCCTTGGCTGTTTTTTTTATTATATGTTATAATATTAACAGTTAATTATTAAATTAAAGGAGGAAAAAATATGACTCTATACCGTAAAATTTTAAAACAAGCCGCGGGAATCGCCTGGCGCTATAAATATTTATGGTTTTTCGGCTTATTCGCTTCTTTAATCGGCAACGCGGTTGAATACGAGGCGCTGTCTCAAATTTTAAGCGGCGGCGCTCCGCGGAATTTTTTTCCTAATTTGCAAAGAATTATTGAAACCGGCGTTTTCAGCGGCAAAACTTTAACCAATATCGGAAAAATTATGTCCGAGGATCCGTTTTCGCTTTTCGCGCTGTTAGCCGTTGGGTTGTTGATGCTTATTTTATTCGCGTATTTAATTTGGCTGGCGGTAGTGTCGCAAGCCGCTTTAATCAACAGTTCGGCTGATATTATGGCCGGCAAAAAGCTTAAAGCCATGAGCATCCAAAGCGGCGTGGCAAGCGGCATGAAAAATTTTTGGCCTGTGCTGGGCTTGAATATTTTGATAAAAGCGGTTATATTCATAATCTTTTCTTTGCTTAGCTTGCCTATTATTTTGGCGGCCGGCGGGATTGGCGCGGCAACGGCTAATTTTATTTATTTGATTTTATTTTTAATTCTCGTGCCTATCGCGCTCGGCTTTGCTTTAATGATAAAATATTCAATGGCTTATGTCGTGATCCGCGGCAGCGGCTTTTTGGAATCAGTCAAGCAGGGGTGGCGGCTGTTTATTAAAAATTGGTTAGTTAGTTTGGAAATGGCAATAATTTTATTTTTTGTTAATTTGTTTGCCGGTCTAACTTTAAGCTTGGTTATTTTAACATTAGCGATGCCTTTCGCGCTATTGGCGATATTTTCTTTCAAGTTGGCTTCAATTTTTGTTTTTTGGCTGGTTGTGGTTACGGCCATTGCCGCTATTTTAGCTCTCATTATTCTTACGGGTTCGGCGCTTGCCGTTTTTCAAATATCATCCTGGACGGGGTTATTTATTGAGCTTGTGGGCCGGGGCGGTTCCAGCAAGATAGTAAGATTGATGAGCAGGATTATATAACAATTCGTAATTTGAAATTAAAAATAAAGAAGGCATCGCCCTTCTTTATTTATTTTGGATATTTTGGTATGATATATTTATGCAGGACGATAATAAATCAACACAATCAATTGAAGACTTAATTGCTTCATCAAGAGGCGAATTTAAGAGTGATGAAAGCGCGCAGACTAAATTCTCCGAGAAGCAGGAAGAAATCAAGTTAAAAGAAATAGAGCGGCTTACTATGCAAAAAGCGGCCAAATCAGGCATACCCTATATTAATTTAATCGGTTTTGCCGTTAGCCCGGAAGCATTGTCGCTTATTAAGGAAGAAGACGCCAAAAGGCTTTCTGTTGTTTGTTTTTTTTATGACGGAAAAAATATACGTTTGGCCGCGACAAAACCCCATGACGAAGAAATCCAGGCCTTGTTCGGCCAAATGAAACAAAAATATTTTTGCCAAGGCGCGATTTATTTAATTTCCAACCATAGCTTGGAATTCGCTTTAAAGCTTTATCAGGCATTGCCCATGCCTAAAGAAGCGATAAAAGGCGTTAAGATTAATGATGAAGAGCTGAATAAATACAGCGACCGGCTTTCCAGCCTTAAAGATTTGCAGGAGCAGATCAACAAAGTTCAGGTTACTGAAATGGTGGTGATGGTTATGGCGGCGGCGATTAAGTCGCGCGCTTCGGACATTCATGTTGAAGGGGAAGAAAAGGAGATTAAGGTAAGATTCAGGATTGACGGCGTATTGCACGATGCCGCTGTTTTAAACAAAGAAGTTTGGAAAAGGTTTATTTCACGCATAAAAGTATTGGCCGGAGTAAAAATTAATATTTCCGACAAGCCGCAAGACGGCCGCGTGTCAATTTATTTAAAAGACGACAGAGTGGACATCAGGGCGTCGTTTTTGCCGACGGCATTCGGCGAAAGCGTGGTAATGCGGCTGCTGCGCTCCAGCGCCGCCGGTTTGGAATTTGAAGATTTGGGCATTCGCGGACAGGCCTTTGAACAGCTTAAACGGGAGGTAGAGCGCCCTAACGGCATGATTATCACCACCGGTCCGACCGGTTCGGGCAAAACAACGACTCTTTACGCGATTTTAAAGAAATTAAACAATCCTGAAACCAAGATAATAACCATTGAAGATCCGATTGAATATCAACTGCAGGGCGTGAACCAATCGCAGACCAGCGACAAATACACTTTCGCCCAAGGGCTCCGCTCTATCGTGCGCCAGGACCCCGACATAATTATGGTCGGCGAGATACGCGATTTAGACACCGCGGAAATATCCATCCAGGCGGCCTTGACCGGCCATTTGGTTTTATCAACCATTCATACCAATGACGCCGCCGGCACCGTGCCGAGGTTTTTATCAATGGGGGTTAAGTCGTTTTTGCTGGCGCCGGCTCTTAACGCCATGCTTGGCCAAAGATTAGTCAGGCGCGTTTGCGGGAAATGCAAGAAGGAGATTAAGCTTGGCGAAGAGGTTATGGAAAAAGTGAAGAAAATTTTAAACGCTCTGCCCGCGGAAAATAAAAAGAAAATTGATTTTAATAATTTGAAATTTTATAAAAGCGAGGGGTGCGAAGAATGCCAAGGCATCGGTTATAAAGGCCGAATCGGCATCTATGAAATAATGGCAATGGACAGCGAAGTTGAAAAATTGATTTTGTCAGGCAATGTGAGCGAGTATGATATGCGCGCGATATCCGCCAAGAACGGCATGGTTACCATGGCGCAGGACGGCTTGCTCAAAGCCCTTGACGGCATTACCAGCGTTGACGAGGTGTTCAGAGTGGCGGAGTAGCCGTAATTTCTAATTTCTCAGCCCAAGGCTGATCCGCCTCGGGCGGATAATTTCTAAAACATGATTAACAAAAAATTCATCCAAAAGTTAAAGAAGGATTACCAAAAGCGGGAAAGCGAAAGGCGGCAGATTATCAGCCTGTCCAATATTGTTCTGCACGATTCAAAACGGGTGATTTTCGCTTTGCATCGCGATGATATAAAAAACAGCGAAGCGCAGCTGAAAGAAATAGAAAAAGTGCTGCAAAATTTGGGAAAAAAATTCGGTTATAATCGCTTGGCCGAAGAAGGCGCTTACAAAGCCGGAGTTGAAGAGTATGTTGAGGCGAAAATGTTTTATTTGTTCAGAAAAGGAAAGAAGCTGGACGAAATAAAAGAAGCCAATCTTGGCTATGACAGCTATTTGGGCGGCATCTGCGATACGACCGGCGAGATGGTGCGGTTCGCCATCAATCAGGCGGCTGGAGGAAAATTCAAAGAAGTTGAAAAGATAAAAGAAGCCATCAACGGCATTTTAGCCGAGTTGGTTGAGTTTGATATGACCGGCTATTTGCGCACCAAATACGATCAGGCAAAAACAAATTTAAGAAAAATTGAGCAGATTGATTATGAGATTAAAATCAGGCGCAGTTAATTAGCCGGTTGGTTAATCAGCTAAACGGTTAGTCGGTTTTCAGTTAAGATAAATTAAATCTAAAAAATATTAATTTATAATTTATGGACAATTTACAACAAGAACAACAAAATAATAAATTAAAAATCAATAATATTTTGGCGGCGGTTATAGCGCTATTGCTGATAACCAATATCGCGTCCGCTTATTTTTTGTTCGCCGTGAAAAAGGCGGATAACGATTCGGTTGGCAACAAAGAACAAAAAACAGCCGATAAAGTAATAGATAACGGTGAAGGCGATCAGTCTTCTCCAACAGATTATTCAATAGACAATAATGCCGGTGGCGCGTTGGAAGAAGAAAGCGCCGACATGGAAAATAAAAATTTGACCGAAAGCGAGATTATTGTTGAGTGGAATGAGATGCCAATTATTACGACTAGCTGCTGGCCAGTTTTTGATTACGATACCGCGCGAGATAAAATAGAATCATACAATAAAAAAAATAACGAAAATACAAATGCGGACGAATATCTTAAAAAATTTAACATTTATAAATCAGGCCGAGTAAAACAAGGCATTTATGCCGGAAAAGATTTATATATTTTGACTTTCACTCCTGAATGGCCCTCGGAGGATATGTTGTTTAGGGTTATAAAAAACGATAATGAATTGATTTTTCTCGCCAAGCATTCAGATGAGCCGTGGGGCCCGGATGCGGAAATATTCACGGTTAATGATAAAATCACGATAGCAAATTTGGAAACCGAAGATGAAATACAAATTCCAAATTCAAAATTAAAGTTGGTAAAAGCGGAAAAAGAGCCTTTGATTTTGTTTCAGACTTTAGATAATATCAAAAAACTTTTTAAATACAATGGGGAGGATTATGTTTACAAAGAAAACAACGGTGATTGCTTTTTAGCCAAAGCGAAAGACGGCACAGTTAGATACTATTATTTGAGTTTGGATTTTCTCGGAGAAAGGGAAGGGAATGGAATGATCGCGATAATTCCGAATGTGTTAAAAATTGATTGGAATAACGGAAAGAAAAATCAAGATGAATATACTTCCCAAAAAGCCGGATGCGGCGGCTGGTTCAGCTGTTATAATTACGCCGGTTATATTACCGGCCACGAACAGCTTAAGGAGACCGGAACAACGGCAAACGGCGATAAAATTTACGAGTTAAAGGATAATGATTTTACTCTTGAAGGCGAAAGCGAAAGCGTTTTGCGGTCGATGTACGACATTTATTACTATCCTGAAGCTGGCAATAAAACGGCTTTTGAAGAGTTTTTATCTTATCATCCTATTATTTATTGGCAGGATCCGTTCGGAGATTATATGGAATTAAGGAATGCCAAATTCCAGCCGATGGCGGAATGCGGCAAACCGGTTATTTATTTATATCCGGAGAAAGAAATTGATGTGTCCGTTAAAGTTAATCCGACCGGCGGGTTCAGTATGACCGAGCCGGCATATGGCAACGGCTGGAGAGTCAAAGCCGAACCGAAC
The DNA here is from genome assembly GCA_018896595.1 of Patescibacteria group bacterium. Lineage (GTDB taxonomy): Bacteria > Patescibacteriota > Patescibacteriia > Patescibacteriales > VMTK01 > JAHIME01. Next base: position 12,843 of record JAHIME010000013.1, on the reverse strand, counting down.
GGGCGGCTGTATAATTATCAAGACCAAAAGTTTTATCCGTATTTGTTTTGGGAAGGTCGAGGATTGGATTATCATCGGCCGAGCGAAGGATTTGTCGCGGCGCGAGAAAACGTGAAAAAGTTTTTGGAAGAAAAATTGGAGCGATTGGGATTAGTTAAAAAAGAATATGATGAATTTATTGAATTTTGGCTGCCGAAAATGCAGGAGAAAAAATATTATTTTATCACTTTCATACCCAAAGAAGAATTTGACAAGCTGGCGCCGCTTAACATCAGTCCGAAACCGGATACGGTTATAAGAGTGTTTATGGATTATGAAGGTTTGGACGAATATGTAAAAGTTAAAGAGCAAAAGATAATTACTCCGCAAAGAAACGGTTTTACCGTAGTGGAATGGGGCGGAGTTTTGCATAAATAATCATTTTAGATGAAAAAATTAAATGCAAAAATATTAATCAGCCTTGCAATCCTGCTTTTAATAATTCAAGCAGGATTGTTTGTAATTTTTTTTACGCGCCAGGCATCGCCGGAATCAAAGGTGAGTTCGGAAAATAACATAATCGGCAAAATTGCCGGTTTGCCGAATTTTCCAAAACACAGAGCGTATTTTATGAATGTTGATTTTTACGAAGAGGCGTACGGACAGGCGGAAACGCAAATTAAAAATCCCGGCGTTAAAGTTTACGGCGGGATATTGCCTCATCATTTAATCGTGAAAGATAAAATCGCCGCTTTTTTGGAAGCATTGAAAGATAATAATTATAAAACAGTTGTTTTAATCGGGCCTGATCATTTTTTTGCCGGAAAAGCAAATATAACAATGTCCGCCGCCGAGTGGGATACGCCGTACGGAATGCTTGAGCCTGATCTGGATTTGATCGGCAAGCTGAATAAATCAAGTTTCGCGAGCATTGAAGAATGGCCTTTTGCGGGAGAACATTCCATTTCCGGTTTGGTCGGTTTTATTAAAAGAAGTTTTCCTCAAGTAAAAATCGTTCCCATTATCATAAAACTGAACGCGGCCGAAGAAGAATGTTCCGACTTGGCAAAAGCTATCGCCGTTAACGCAGATAAGGAAAATACTTTGATTTTAGCCAGCGTTGACTTTTCGCATTATCAGCCGGCAGCGGTTGCCGACTTTCACGATTTAAAAAGCAACGCGGTGATTTCGGCTTTTGATTTCAGCCGAATTTATGATTTGGAAATAGACTCGCCGCCCTCCGTCTATACGGTTTTAAAATATTTGGAAGCAGCCGGAGCAAAACAAAGCAAGATTATTTTTTCAACCAATTCGGGAAGTTTAACCGATAAGCCGGATGATCCGGCAACCAGCCATAACTTTTTCTATTTTAAAAGCGGAGCGCCGGTTAAGAATGAAACAATTAATTTTTTGTTTTTCGGCGATATGATGCTTGATCGCAATGTGGGAGCGAAAATGAAATCTGTTGCCGGCAATGACAGTGTGAAAGGTTTGGAATACGCGCTTGGCGAATTGGCCGGTCAGGAAAATAGGTTTTTTCAAGGCATAGACATTATATCTTGTAATCTTGAAGGCGCGGTAACCGATAACGGCGCGCATTACACTCCAGCCAACGCTTATGATTTCGCGTTCGCGCCTGATCTGATAGGCGGCTTGAAAAAATATGGTTTTAATTTTTTCAGCTTGGCCAATAATCATTTTTCCGATCAGGGAGAGCGTGGTATAATGGAAACAAGGAAGAATTTGGATGAGCTGGACATCAATTATGCCGGTTGCAAGGACAGTATAATCGGCGATTGCAGCGGTGAAATAATTGAAGCCGCGAATAAAAAAATCGGCATGGCCGGATTTAGCATGGTATATAAAAAATTTGATTTAAGCAAAGCCGAAGAAATAATAAAAGACTTGGCGAGCGCAACGGATTTGGTTATAGTAAATATCCATTGGGGAGTTGAATATCAGCATCAATTTAATAAATTGCAGCAAGAAACAGCGCGTAAATTAATAGACGCGGGAGCTGATATGATAATCGGACACCATCCGCATGTTGTCCAAGGCATGGAGATTTATAACGGCAATCCGATTTTTTATTCTTTGGGCAATTTTGTTTTTGACCAGTATTTTTCAGCCGATACGGAGGAAGGGTTGGCGGTCGGGATTAACGCGGACGATAAGCGGTTAGAAATATTTTTATATCCGTTAAAATCCAAATTAAGCCAAGTTGAGCTAATGGCTGGCGAAGATAAGAAGAAATTTTTAGAAAAATTTGTTAAATGGTCAAAAGCTAATGAAAAATACGCAGAGCAGATTAAAGAAGGGCGATTATTTTTATCTTTTTAATTTTTTCGTTTTATAATTCACAATAATTAAATTACCGATAAAAAAGATCAAGTCTTCTGCAATAAGCTAATTTAAAGGAATTATTGATTGATTGTTGATAATATAAATTCGCTCATTACATTTTACGCAATTCTAATCCTGCTGCAGCGGCTACTGCAAGCAAACACTATGCTTGTAAACGACACGCTACGGCCAGAAGTTTTCTGGCAGTAGCCACCGCGGCAGTTTTAGATCCTTTGCGTTTTTTCAAGGTATTGTAATAGGAACCGAAGCCCGGTATCCTCTTGCAATTCATTTGGTGATAAGCCGATTCAATCATTATCCACCTGAGCCACTTTGACCCTCTTTTGGTGATCCGCCCGTGAATTTGTTTGTCTCCGGAATTGTAAGTCGACGGTATCAGCCCGGCATAGCTCTGTAAATGTTTTACCGACATAAATCTGTTGATATTCCCAATTTCCGCCATAATGGTCAAAGACGAGCAGTAGCTATTGAAGCTCTGAACCGGCATTGCTCTTTCCAGCCCCTTACTTCGGCCGGCGCGAAATACGCTTCCGGCAGCAAATTACTCCGCAACAGATCGGCTAATACGCCGGCATCGATTTTGTCCGTCTTGATGCGCGCGTGGGCGATAGCTTTGACATCCATCGGATGGGCCAAATGAAAGTCAACTCCTAATTCCTCGATCAAATCAGCATAATAATACCACTGGGATACCGGCTCGACCGCCAGAGATAATTCCTTGTTTCCGCTATTCCGCTTAATGGAATTAATATACCGCGTAACATCGTTTTTATCCGTAAGGACTTTTGCGGAATTAACCAACTTTCCTTCTTTGTCCTTAACCACGAAAGTTGACGTGTTTTTGTGAAGATCCATGCCGATAAATAATTTATCAGCATTAATAGTTTGAATCATTGTTTCTTGCATATAGTTGATTTAATAATTAAAAGTTTTTACTTTTAGTTTACCACAGAAGCAAGGGCTTTGATTCTTTTATATCATTATGTCCAAAAACTATTTCCATGCAATCGCCACAATGGTCGGCACTATCATCGGCGTCGGCATATTCGTCATTCCCTATGTCATCAGCAAGTCGGGAATTATCTTGCTTTTTGTTTATTTGCCGCTGTTAGGCATAGTCCAATATTTTTTGCATAAACTTTACGCCGAAATTATTCTATCAACCGAAGAAAGGCACAGACTGCCGGGCTATGTTGAAAAATATTTTGGCGGGCGGGGCAAAAAAATAACTTTAGCTTTAGTTTTAATCGGCAGTTACGGCGGCTTGCTTGCTTATATTATTGTAGGAGGAATTTTTTTGCAACAGCTGCTGAGCCCTTATTTCGGCGGAAATGTTTTTTTTTATTCCACGACCCTGTTTATTTTGGAAGCCGCGGTAGTCTTGATGGGGATGAAGCTTATAGCTTCAGTGGAATTAATAATGTCCGGCTTATTGCTTTTGATGGTTGCTCTTATAGCTTGGCGCGGCTGGGGTTATATTAATTTGGACAATTACAGTTTAATTAATTGGAGTAATGTTTTTCTGCCTTACGGCCCGATTTTTTTCGCGGTTGGAGGCGAAGCTGCCATACCTTCGGTATGCAGATTGCTGGCGCGGCAAAAGAAAAATATAAAAAGCGCGATATGCTGGGGGACATTTATTCCTGTCGCGGTTATGCTTTTTTTTACTGTTCTGGCCGTGGGGATTACAGGAAATAATACTACGCCTGATACTTTAGCCGGCTTAAATTTGGTCATCGGAAACGGCGCGGTAATTTTCGCCTTGCTCTTCGGTTTGCTGGCTATTATAACTTCTTTTTTAACGCTCGCCCAGGCCGTTAAAGAAGTTTATTGGTGGGATTTGGGCATGAACAAAAAACTTGCATGGTGCTTGTCATGCGTTGTGCCGTATTTTTTGTATTTAATCGGTTTTCAGAATTTAATTAAAATTATAAGTTTGACCGGAGCAGTAACAGGAGGCATATTAGGCGTTGTTGTTATTTGCTTGATTTTTAAAGTGAAGAAGAAAAAAGAACACGCGCCGATTATAAGCAATAATTTAAGCAAGCCGTTTGCTTATTTTTTGTCTTTATTGTTTATTTTGGGACTGATTTATGAAATTTGGATGGTGGCGAAATAAGAATTTTATGAAGATAGTAATCATTTCCGATATCCACGACAACTTAATAAATTTAGAAAAGTGCCTGATTTGGCGCGGGGAAAATAAAATTGAAGAGCTGATTTGCTGTGGCGATATAACCAATAGCGAGACTCTGGAATTTTTATCGCAAAATTTTACAGGCAAAATTCATTTAGTAAAAGGCAATATGGAAATTTATGATGAAAAAGAAGTTGAGCAGTACGGCAATATAAAATATTACGGCAGAATAGGTTATTTTGATGTTAATGATAAAAATATCGGTTTTTGCCACGAACCGTTTTTGATTAAAAAAGTTTTTGAAAAAGGGAAATGCGATATAATTTTTTACGGCCATACGCACGCGCCGTGGACGGAGAAGCAAGATGGTATTACAACGGTTAATCCCGGCACCCTCGGCGCCGTATTTCAAAAAGCGACATTCGCGGTTTGGGACGGTGAAACAGGGGAGTTGGAATTGAAAGTTTTAGAATTGATATAATGAAATGATAATTCATGATAAAAAGAAAAAAATAAAAATATCAAATATTTTATTATTTCGCATTTTGATTTTCGCATTTTTAATTTTTTTGTTAACAGCTTGCATAATGCGAGACAATAAGCTTATGAAGCCCATAGAATCTAAATTTAAAGTTATCCGCCAGCCAGTTGTTGCCGGGCAATTTTATCCGGCGGACGCCAGCGAATTAAAAAATAAAATTGAGAAATATTTAGATGAGGCGGATAAATCCCCCCAACCCCCCTTGCGAAGAGGGGTAACGACCCTTGCGAAGGGGGGCAGAGTTAAAGCGATTATGGTTCCGCATGCCGGCTATGATTTCAGCGCTCCGGTCGCGGCCTACGCTTATAAACAATTACAGGGCAAAAAAATCAAAACGGCTGTAATAATCTGCAATTCGCATTCAAGTTATTTTGACGGCATTGCCGTTGACGATTCAGACGGCTGGCAGACGTCCTTGGGGCCGGTTGAGGTTGACAAGGATTTGGCAGGCAAGCTTGTTAACGCTGATGACGCTATTAAATATAACAGCGAGGCGCATAAAACAGATCATGTTTTAGAGGTGCAATTGCCGTTTTTACAGACGGTTTTAAGCGGCGAATTTAAAATTGTTCCGATATTGTTCGGCAATGCCCGTAATGATGATTATGAAAAATTGGCCAAGGCGTTGGCGGATAATTTAGGCGGGGATGATATTATCGTTGTTTCCAGCGATATGTCGCATTATCCGAGCTACGAAGACGCTAATGAAATTGACAGGGAAACTTTGGAGATAATCAAAACCGGCGATATCGCCGAATTGGAAAATCATATTGAAGAAACAGAAAATCAGGACATACCCAACGAGCAGACCTTGCTTTGCGGAATTGACGGAGTTAAAACCGTGATGGAATTGTATAATTTGTTAGGCTGGGACAGGATTGAGATTTTAAAATACGCGAATTCTGGAGATGCTTCCATCGGTGACCCCACTTCGCTAAAGTTTCAAGGGGCAAGTAAAGCGAGTGTTGTCGGGTATGGCGCTGTTGCTTTTATCAAGACAGTAGAAAGTGATCAACAAATTTTAAATGAGCAACAACAAAAAATATTGCTTAATATAGCGCGGACTGCTGTTGAAACTTATGTTAATAAAGGCGAGATCGCGGAATTTAATAATAGCGATGAAAGATTAAATTGGAAAGAAGGGGCTTTCGTGACTTTGCGTAATAGCGGAAAATTGCGCGGGTGCATCGGCCGGATTGAGCCGAGCGGCAAGCCGCTGTGGCAAGTTGTGCGCGACATGGCGATTGCCGCGGCAACCGAAGATGATCGCTTCAGCCCGGTAAATAAAGGCGAATTGGATAAAATTGATTATGAAATTAGCGTTTTGTCCGCGCCGGAAAAGATTGATAATTGGCAGGATATTGAATTAGGCAAGCATGGCGTAATCGCGCAAAAAGGCCTGCGAGGCGGTGTATTTTTGCCCCAGGTGGCGGATGAAACCGGCTGGAGCAAAGAGGAGTTTTTATCACAGCTCTGCTTCCAGAAAGCCGGCTTGGCGCCGGATTGCTATAAAGACAAGGAGGTTGAATTAAAAGTGTTTACGGCGCAGGTTTTTAATGAGACGAATGTTCGCGAATTGGAAACGAATTAAAACGAATCACGAATTATAATTTTTATTTTGCTAATATTAAATAAAATTTTTATAATATTTTCGTCAAATATTGTCCGGTGTAGCTGTTTTTAATTTTTGCCACATCTTGCGGCGTGCCGACCGCAACCACTTCGCCGCCCTTGTCCCCGCCTTCGGGGCCCAGGTCAATAATCCAGTCAACGGATTTTATCACATCTAAGTTATGCTCAATAATCAGAACCGTATTGCCTTTGTCAACTAATTGATTGAGCACTTGCAGCAATCTTTTAATGTCGTCAAAATGCAGGCCGGTTGTCGGCTCGTCCAAAATATACAGAGTTTTGCCGGTTGCCCGGCGCGATAATTCAGTAGCGAGCTTTACTCTCTGCGCTTCTCCGCCGGAGAGCGTGGTGGCGCTTTGGCCCAGTTTGATGTAGCCAAGGCCGACTTCGTGAAGCGTGGCTAATTTTTGATGAATCGCCGGAATGTTTTTAAAAAAATTCATCGCTTCCTCAACGGTCATATTCAGGCAATCGGAAATGTTTTTCCCCGCCCCGTCATGGCGGTGGCCCTTGTAATAAATTTCCAGCGCTTCCTGGTTGTAGCGCTTGCCGTGGCAGACATCGCATTCAACATAAATATCCGGCAGAAATTGCATTTCAATCCTTACCATGCCGTCGCCGGCGCAGGCTTCGCATCTGCCGCCGACAACATTAAAGGAAAAGCGCCCGGCTTTATAGCCCTTGATTTTCGCTTCAGGCAGTTCGGCGAATAATTCGCGCATAGGCGTAAACGCGCCGGTGTAAGTCGCCGGATTGGAGCGAGGGGTGCGGCCGATCGGCGACTGGTCAATATTAATCACTTTGTCAATAAATCCGAGGCCTTCAATCGCTTTATGCGCGCCCGGCTCTGTTTTGGCGCGGTAGAATTTCTTGTTCAAAGCGTTGGCCAAGATGTCGGTCATCAGGGTTGACTTGCCCGAGCCGGAAACGCCGGTAATGGCGATGAATGTTCCCAAGGGGAATTCAACATCAATATTTTTTAAATTATGCTCGCTCGCGCCGATTATTTTTAATTTTTTGCCGGCGGCTTGGCGGTATTTTTTTGGCGCCGGTATTGATTTTTTGCCGGTCAAATATTGGCCGGTTAAGGACTTGGCGGATTTTTTTATCTGCGCCGGAGTTCCGACCGCGACAATTTCTCCGCCGCGCTCTCCGGCTCCGGGCCCGACATCAATTATATAATCGGCCGCCAGCATTGTCGCTTCATCATGCTCCACGGTCAGAACCGTGTTGCCCAAATCGCGCAGTTTTTTCAAAGTTTCAATCAGTTTGCGGTTGTCCCTTTGATGCAGGCCGATTGACGGCTCGTCCAAAATATAAATAACGCCCATTAAAGCCGAGCCGATTTGGGTTGCCAGCCGAATGCGCTGGGCCTCTCCGCCCGACAAAGTGTTGGCGGCCCGGGCAAGGGTTAAATAGTCAAGCCCGACATTGGACAGGAAATTCAGGCGCGCGCCGATTTCCTTGATTATCAAGCCGGAAATTTTTTTTTCGCGGGCGGACAGTTTGTTTGATTTTTCCAAATCGCTGAAAAATTCTTTTGCCCTGTCTATTGTCTTGCCGGAAACATCATAAATTGAATGTTCGGCGATTTTTACCGCCAGCATTTCCGGCTTAAGCCGCCTGCCTTGGCAGGCCGGGCAGACAAGCACGCGCATATACTGTTCAATTTCTTTCCTTACATAATCGGACTCGGTTTGCCGGTAGCGGCGCTCAAGATTCAGTATCACTCCTTCAAATTCTGTTGTTAATTCTCCGCTGAACCGGTCGCTTTCATATTCAACATTGTAGCTTCTGCCCCCCGCGCCGTATAAGACGATGTCCAATTGTTTTTTTGTCAAATCTTTTACCGGAGTATTCAAGTCAAAGCCGTGTTTTTGCGCCACGGTTCCCAAAATGCGCAAAAGCCAGGTTTGCCCTCCGGAGGGAGCATGCGCCCAGGGTCTGATCGCGCCCTGGGCTATGGTTAAATTCGGGTTAATTATCAATTCCGGATCAACTTCTAATTTTGTGCCCAAGCCCGAACATTCGGGGCAGGCGCCGTGGGGGGAGTTAAAGGAAAAGTTGCGCGGTTCCAGTTCGGGCAGATGAATGCCGCAATCCGGGCAGGCGAATAGCTTGGAATATGTTTTTTCATTGCCCGGTTGCTCTTTTTGTATGTAAGGCGATATTATCACCAGACCGTTGGACAAATCCAGCGCTTTTTCCACGCTTTCGGTCAAGCGCGCCATATCATCTTTATTTTTCGTTATAATCATCCGATCAATCACTATGTCAACACTATGCCTTTTATGCTTATCAACTTTCATATCTTCAATTTCTTCCAACGGGTAAATATTATTATCATACCTTACCCGGCTGTAGCCGGCTTTGGCAATGCCCTGCAAGATATTTTTATGTTCGCCCTTCTTGTCTTTTATAATCGGCGAAAGTATGGCAATGTTTCGGCCGATATAAGACTTTATAACCCGATTGACGATTTCATCAATGGTATAGGGTTTGACTTTCCGGCCGCATTTCGGGCAATGCGGAATGCCGACGCGCGCGTAAAGCAGGCGCAGGTAATCGTAAATTTCCGTTACCGTGCCGACGGTGGAGCGGGGATTATGCGAAGTTGATTTTTGGTCGATGGAAATGGCCGGAGACAGCCCTTCAATTGAGTCAACATCCGGCTTGTCCATCAACCCGACAAACTGGCGGGCGTAAGCGGAAAGCGACTCAACATAGCGGCGCTGGCCTTCGGCGTAAATCGTGTCAAAGGCCAATGACGACTTTCCCGAGCCGGACAGTCCGGTTATAACCACGAATTTGCCGCGCGGTATTTCAACATTGATATTTTTTAAATTGTGCACCCGCGCGCCTTTGATTTTTATTGAGTTAAGCATATAGTAATTTCAATGCGGTTTATTATAAAGCAAAATTTAGATTTTGGCAAGGATAAAAAGCGCAATAAAAAAGAGTTCCGGCTTTTTGATAAAAAATGGAACTCTTAAAGGGGCTGTTGCCGAATATTATTTTCCCAATTCTTTTTTAAACCAATCCACCCAGGGAATCTTCACGGGATTAACTTTATTAAGCATGCCTAAATAATAAGTAATCCAGGATCCCAGTTGCAGCATCTCAAACGCCTGCGCCAATTTTGTTTTGCCTGTAAGGTTATGGCTCAACACTTCTATGCCGTTCTTTTTTATCACCTCTTTTGTCAATCGGCTTCGTTTTTGCACGCGGGGATGATATAATTCCGAATCAAAAAAGAGGAAGACTAAATCTTTTTTATTGTTTTTCGGGTTAGCCAGCCCTTCCATGGCAAAATGGTTTAAATCGGGCAAAGCCAGATAAGTGGCGAAATGCTTGCTGTTTTCGCAAAACTGGTTGCGCATGGCGCGAACATTGCCGATTAAAAATTCAGCCGCGGCCAAAACAATCTGTTTGCCCGGCAGTTTCAGCGCCAATTGTTTGGCGGCGTTGCTCCTAAGATTAACCGCTGGTCTTAATTCGCGGTCCCAGATTTCCAAACTGGCGATCACATTCTCCGCTTCTCCGACATCAATCTTGAACAGCCCCGCCTTGGCCATCATCACGGCCATGCCGAAAATTGAATAGCCAAGCCCCAAGCGGGGCTGGCCCGAAGGATTGTGCTCCGGCTTGAAAATATAGCCCGGGATATTATCTTTAATCATTATTTTTTCCAGCTTATTTTTCGCGCCGTGTGAAGTAATGGCCATTATTTTCGCTCCGCGCTTTTTCGCTTCTCCGTAAGCGCTCAGCGGCTCCTCGGTTGTTCCCGAATAGGAAGAAACAACATACAATGTTTTATCATTGACATGAGCCGGCACGCCATAGCCCGGAGTAATGCTGATCGGGACTTTAATCTCGTTGCTAAAAACAGATTTAACAATGCCGGCGCCGATGTTGGAGCCGCCCATGCCGTTAACCACCGCCTGCGTCACCTTGCCGTATTCGCCGGGAATTTTAATCAAGCGGGCTTCATGCAAAACCTGCCTTATTTGAAACGGCAAAGCGGAAATAGATTCAGCCACCCGTCCGCTGTCCAATTTTTTAATTTTATTGATATTGTCCAGATTCATAACTTTATTATAATATAGATTTAATTAAATTTCAATCTAAAGGCCTTTTTTTATTTGACCTTGGCCGTATTTTTTGCTAATTTATAGTTAAGAGCAAATAAAATTCTATGAACGAAATAATAAATATCAAGGTAATTCAAAAATCAATAGATAATGAAAAAAAGCGGTTTGTAAACGCTCGGGAATTGCATAAATGGCTAAAAGTGGGCAAATTTTTCGCTAACTGGATAAAAGACAGGATAGAAAAATATGATTTTGTGGAAAATCTTGATTATTTTATAACCGTTGCCAATTTTGGCAACGGAGCTAGGAAAAGAGCAGACGGAATTTTGGTTGATAAAAAAACAGGCAAGGTTATATCCATAGAATATATTTTAACAATTGATATGGCGAAAGAAGTGGCGATGCTTGAAAATAATGAGTTGGGCAAAAAAGTAAGAAAATATTTTATAAGAACAGAGGAGCGGTTTAAGCAAGTTATGCGGGCGGCTTTAGAGAATCCGAAATTTATTAATCAGCTTTCTAAGGATTTTAAGGAAACAAGAGAAGAAACAAAGGATTATAGAAAAGATTTTACAGACAGCATAAAAAAATGCGTATCAGCTAAGCATTATGGAACTTACACGGATATGCTTTATGAATTTTTACCCTCCACCAGTGCCTATAATCAATAATTAAAATATGGCAAAAAAACAAAATAAATCAATTGTAATTTTTAATAATCAATCTGTGCGGCGCGAATGGGATGAAAAAGAAGAAAAATGGTATTTTTCAGTAGTGGATATTATTCAGGCGTTAATTCAGCAAGCCGATTATCAAACAGCCAGAAAGTATTGGAATAAGCTTAAAGAAAGGCTTAAAAAAGAGGGAAATGAGTCGGTGTCAAATTGTCACCAACTGAAATTTGAGGCGGCGGACGGAAAATTTTATCTTACTGACGCGGCTGATGTGGAAACATTGTTGCGCCTTATCCAATCCGTTCCAAGCCCAAAAGCCGAACCGATTAAACTTTGGCTTGCCAGAGTCGGTTATGAACGAATGCAAGAAATAAGCGACCCTGAAAAAGCTCTTAATCGCGGCCGTGATTATTGGCGAAGAATGGGCAGAAGCCAAAAATGGATTCAGCAAAGAATGATGGGGCAGGAAATCAGAAATAAATTGACGGATTATTGGAAAGACAATGAAGTTAAAGAAAAAGATGAATTTGCTATTTTAACAAACATTATCCACCAAGAATGGAGCGATTTGACCGTTAACCAGCATAAAAATTTAAAAAAGTTAAAAACACAAAACTTGCGCGATCATATGTCGGACGCGGAATTGATTTTTACCGCGCTGGCTGAACTGTCAACAACTAATGTCGCCAAAAAGAATCAGGCAAAGGGCTATGACGAAAACGCGGTTTCAGCTAAAAAGGGCGGAGGGGTTGCCAAGCGCGCCAGAAAAGATTATGAATTGCAGACTGGGCAAAAAGTTGTAAGCAAGGATAATTTTTTGCCTGGAAGAAAGCGTGTCAAAAAATTAAAATAGCCCTTTGTCCGAAAGGGCATTGGATGATTCGGCCTGCCTGCCGGACAGGCAGGAAGGGTTGTCGCCGACGGAAATTTTTTTGTTTGTAAAATTATTAATTTTATGGGAGAAAATAAAGAATCACAAAGCTTGGAAGAAAAATTGCAAGATTGTTTAAAAAACGATAGATTTATCCGTTGGCAAAAAATAAATATAGAGCAATTTGGTTATACTCATAATCTTGTTTTAGTTATAGTAATAGTTTTTTTAGGATATTTAATTGAAACTTTAAAAAGTAACGACATAATTAAATATAAAATATTTTTGCTATTTTGTTTTATTTAGTTTGACAGTTATAATCATTGGTTTATTTTTATCATATAATAGATTACAAGATTTTCGGTTAACCGCTAAAATTAATAATGGAAATACTAACGAAGAAGAAATACCCTGTTTACGATGCGAGGCAAACAAAAGAGGCAAATTAAGTAACTCCCTACTTATATTAGAATTAATTTTACTTGGATTAATGATTATAATTTTTAGTATTTTTATATTTATAAATTATTTATCATGAAAAAACAATTTACAAT
>JAHIME010000012.1 GCA_018896595.1 Patescibacteria group bacterium | reverse complement strand
GCCGTTGGTCAGGAATTATTTAAATTTATCAGGCCGACAATCCACCACTTGTTGATAATCATATCAATCGCCGCGGCTCATTTGTTTTGCAGTGAAATAGTTAAATTGCTTTACTATAAATCGTTTAACCGCAATGCGTAAAAAAGCAGGGCATCGCGCCCCGCTTTTTTTACGCTGTAAAAAATTTGTGTTGGGTTTATTTGATTTTATAGCTCACGTTCACTTCTACGATAAGTTCATTGGTTCCGCTGGGAATGATCGGCTCGCCGCCGCCTCCGCCTTTGCCCAAGCCGCCCATGTCGCTTGAATAATAAATTTGGCCTTCAGGCGAAATAAAACTTTCCCACATGCCAACCACTTTGCAGAGTTTGATTCCCAGCGCCCGGGCGGTCTTGCCGGCCTTTCCTCGGGCATCGGCAATGGCTTTCAGCCGGGCTTCCTGTTTTAGTTCATTTAAATCGGAAGCTTCAAACGAAATGCCGTTAATCCGGTTGACTCCGGCCGCGCTTGCGGCTGAAACCACTTTGGCAATCGCCTCGGAATTTTTTTGGATATCGCGCGTTTTTACAACGATAATCTGGTTGGCGTCATAACCGGCGAGTTTTAAAACATTGTTTACCGCGTCATAATGGGGCGCTAAAACATAGTTTTGCGTGTCAATGTCTTCTTTTGGGATTCCGGCTTTTTGAACCGCTTCAAAGATTTTTTTCATTTTTTCGTCAAGCTGTTTTAAGCCGTCTTCCGCTTTTTCCGCCTTGTCAACCTGGACTCCCATGCTGATGTTGGCAATGTCGGGCAAATACTCAACTTTTCCCTGCCCGGTAATGGAAATCTGCCATTGCGTCTGGTTGACAATGCGGTCGCGCAAAATTGAGGCGATAACTATGGCGGACAGTAAAATCATCGCTATCAAGCCAAGTATAATCCTCGGGCTTCGCCACTCGCAACAACAGCCGTCTTTTTTTAAAGAAGTATTCTCGCTCATATTTTTTCCTTTCTCATGCCTTTTAAGAGGCGTTAAAAATTAGATTAGTTTAGGCTTTTAAATAACTTAACTAACTCTCGCGGAGAATCTGCGATATAATCGGGATTTGATTTTTGCAGCTTTTCTCTATTATGATACCCCCATGTTGTTGCGATAGTTACAACTCCCGCTTCCTTTCCTTCAATAATATCTCCTGTCGTATCACCGATATAATAGATTTTGGGTTGGGGATTTTTTGATTTAATCAATAATATTTTTTTAACTTTACTTCTTTCTTTGTCTGCTCCGATAATATGTTTAATTTTTTTGATTCCCTTTGAGAGCAAAAATTCTTTCACTACTTGAGTTATATTTGACGTAACTATTATCAGTTGGTTGTTTTCAGATAATACATTAATCATCTCTTTAATATCATTAAATAAATTAATGCTTCCGGAGTGTTTGGTTAGTTCATTTTTAAAATCTATAATAATCAGTTTTAATTCTTCTTCCGTGGCGCCTTTCTGTTTTAATGCATCATAGAAATTATTATTAAATAATTCTCCGAATTCTTTTTTATCGTTTATTTTTTTGAGATTATATTTACCGCACAGGCCATTGTATATCCCAATTACAATATCTAGCGAATCAACCATCACTCCGTCGTAATCAAAAATGATTATATTTTTCATATTTAAACCGTTGAATAATTATATAAAGTACTTTAGCTCCTCCGCAACCTCTGCGATGTCTATGTAAATTTTTCCATAGTTTTGTTTGGTTAAAAACAAATTTATATTAATTTGTGAACCCTTTTGTTAATGTTATTATATCAGAAATCAGAAAAAAGAAAATAGTAAACCCCCACGCCAAAATTGGTACGGGGGTAAATAATCGGGGGTGGTTAAGAATAAAAGGGGGTTGACTTATTTTTTCTTAAAATCATCTTCTTCTATCCCAGAATGAAGCAAAATAGATTTAAAAGTTCCATGCGGTATTTCCTTTTTGCCCATTTTTATAATTACATTTCGTGTCGGGCTGCCTATTTTTCTATATTTAGCATGCGATCCCTTCTGAGATATAAAAACAAAGCCCTTTTCTAAAAGGACTTTTAATACATGTTTTAAGCCGATTGGTTTAGGCATGTTTAAACCGCAGAGGAACGAGATCCGGACGCTCTACTTTATTTATTTTAGCAATAGGCACATCCTCAAAATATAATTCTAAAGCCTCTTCCAAACTGTTTAAAGCGTCCTTTCTTGTGTCCCCAAAACTAGATACAGCGGTATTTAAATTCCACGCGACATAATATTTGCCTTCTTTCCAAACAACATTTTTTAAAGCTATTTTGCGCATATGTTTATTGTTATCTGTTTATATTATAAATATTATCGCGAAAGAAAAAATAAGTCAAATGAAAGCGCAGCGTTCTTTTGAGTTTTTAAAAATAAATTTACCTTAATTTATGAGCCCTTTTAAAATTTTTTGAAAACTGAAATTATATACTGATTATTTACAGTTTTTATACCGCAGTCAAAATTTGTTGACCCATTAATTTTTCTAATGAGTGGGCGGATGCTTTCCTTGTCAAATTTTGTGGCGTAATCGTCATTTAGAACAGCGCCTCTCATCAGTTCATTTTTTTCGGTAATATGCTCTTCCGGCAAGTCAATAATAATTTTAAAATTACCGCCTTCCCCGTCTATTGTATATTTCAAGTTCAACTCTTCTAATACCCTGTGCAGTCTTGCCTTTGTCATTTTTTTGCGGGGTTTCTTTTTGCGGTTGAAATTTGTCTAATTTTTCCATAGTTTTGTTTGGTTAAAAACTCTATGTGCTATCTTAACGGCCGTCAACTCCTCCCATCCCCTCCTCTAATCTTAGAGGAGGGGATTAAATAACATTTTTGATTATTATAAAGTTAGTTAATTTCGCATAATCGTTTTTGCGCGGAGTATGGGCATAATACTAAACCCAAGTCACGCAGGCCACCCTGTCGGCGGGATCTTTAAATCTCATCAATCTTACGCCCTGCGTGTCTCTGCCAAGCTGGTTGACCGCTTTAAATGGCAGCCGGATAACTTGGCCCTTTTCCGAGATGACAATCATATCCTTGTCTTTCATGGTTTCGGCGTTAACCACATAAGCGTTGACTAATTTGCCGGTCTTGGCGGTAACTTTGGCGGTCCTGATTCCCGAACCGCCGCGGCCCTGGACTTTGTATAAGTTTAAAGAAGTGCGCTTGCCATAGCCGTTTTCCATTACGGACAGTACTTGATATTTTTTTAATTTTTCTTTGTCGGCTTTGATTATGCCCATGCCGATAACCAAATCATCTTTCTTCAAGCGGATGCCGTGGACTCCGGCCGCGGTCCTGCCCATATCCCTTACATCTGTTTCTTTAAAGCGAATCGCTTGGCCGCCGGCGGTAATGAGCTGAATATGGTCGGAGCCGCTTGTCGGCTTGGCCCAAATTAATTTATCTTCGCCTTTCATTTTTATGGCAATCAGCCCCGAATGGCGCACATTGGCGAAAGCCTCAAGCTTTACTTTTTTAACCAATCCTTTTTCAGTGGCGAAAAATAAATATTTATAATTGGCTATTTTGTCTAATGGCAGAATTGAGGTTATTTTTTCTTCGCCTAACAGCTGCAGAAAGTTAACTATGGCCTGCCCTTTGGCGGTTCTGGCCGCCTGCGGTATTTCATACGCTTTAAGCTGGAAGACGCGTCCTTTTGTTGTAAAAAATAAAATGTCATTATGCGCCATGGTGGTAAACATAAATTCAGCCATATCTTCTTCTTTGGTCGTAAGGCCGATAACGCCTTTGCCGCCCCTGCCCTGGACTTTAAACGTATCCGGCGCGAGCCGTTTGATATAGCCGTCTCTGGTCATCATTATCATTGTTTCTTCGTTAGGCACCAAATCTTCCATCTGAAAATCCTTTACGCCATGGGCAACGATTTTTGTTCTGCGTTCGTCGCCGTATTTGTCAGCCAGTTCTTTTATTTCTTTTTCAATTATATTTAATATTTTAGTCCGCGATTTTAATATCGCGCTCAATTCTTCTATTAATCCGCGTTTTTCCTTCAGCTCGGTTTCAATCTTCAATCTTTCAAGACTGGCGAGAGTCGCCAGTTTCATGTCAAGAATCGCGTCAGTTTGGCGCTCGCTTAATTTAAACTGCTTGATTAAGTTCGCTTTAGCCGCTTCCCTGTCGCGCGAAGCTTTGATGGTTTTTATCACCGCGTCAATTTTATTAAGAGCTATTATCAATCCTTCCAAGATATGGGCGCGATCCCGGGCCTTGTCCATATCATACTGCGTGCGGCGCCTAACCACTTCTTCGCGGTGCTTAATAAATTCTTCCAGCACCATTTTCAAGGTAAGCACCTTTGGCTGAATACCGTCAATCAAGGCCAGCGCGTTGACATGAAATGTTTCCTGCAGCTGGGTATGCTTATATAAGCTGTTTAAAATCTTTTTCGGATAAGCGTCTTTTTTCAAGTCAATTACTACGCGCACGCCATCTTTGTCCGATTCGTCGCGCAAATCTTTTATGCCTTCCAATTTTTTGGTTTTTACCAGGTCGGCAATTTTTTCCACCATTGTCGCCTTGTTAACCTGGTATGGTATTTCAGTGATAATTATTTGAAAAGTACCGCCCGGGGCTTCAATAATTTCAGAGCGTCCGCGCATCATTATCCCGCCTTTGCCCGTGGCGTAAGCCGCCAATATTTCTTTGTTGTCGTAAATAATGCCGCCGGTCGGGAAGTCAGGGCCTTTAACAAACTGCATTAAATCTTCCACTGTCGCTTCGGGATGGTTGATTAAATGATTAATGCCGTCCACCAGCTCCCTTAAATTATGGGGAGGAATGTTGGTCGCCATACCCACGGCAATGCCCATGGTTCCGTTCAAAAGCAGATTGGGCAGCTTGGCCGGCATAACCCGCGGCTCTTTGTGCGAGCCGTCAAAATTAGGCGTGAAGTCAACAGTATTTTTTTCAATGTCAAATAATAATTCTTCGGAAATAGCCGAGAGTTTGGCTTCGGTGTATCGCATGGCGGCCGCGTTGTCCCCGTCCATTGAACCGAAGTTGCCTTGCCCCCTGACCAAAGGATAGCGCATAGCGAAATTTTGCGCCATGCGCACCATGGATTCGTAAACCGCCGCATCGCTATGCGGATGGTATTTGCCCAAGACTTCTCCGACAACAGTGGCTGATTTTCTGAATTTGGCTCCGGAACGCAGGCCGATGCTCCACATAGCGTATAATATTCTTCTATGAACCGGCTTTAGGCCGTCGCGCACATCAGGCAAGGCGCGGGACACGATAACGCTCATGGCGTAATCAAGATATGATTTGCGCATTTCGTCAACAATCGACTGCGGCTCAACCAAGCCGAACGCGGTCATTTGCTTGCCGTTTACTGTTTGTTTGCTGAAGGCAGGCTGTGTTTCCGCTTCTTTTGCCGGCTCGCTTTTAGCCGGCTTGATTATTTTTTTGATTATTTTTTTAACATTCTTTTTAGCCATAGTATATTGGAAATTAAAAATTTGTAATTATTAATTACTTTGTATATTATCCGTGCTTGACGCTTGTTCTTTATTCATTGCGGCGCCATTCCCCAGTTCTTCCAATTTTTCCTTCAATTTTTCAATTTCATCCGGATTAATTTTTTCGGCGCTGTCTTTTAATGAAGTTTCATTTTGAGCCGATGAATTTTTTTCAAGCGATTTAATTTCCTTGAGCCCTTCTTTTATTTGTTCCATATTCTTGCTGAATTCATCGGTAATTTCGTTTAACTGCGCCTGCGCCGTGTTATCGCCCGTCTTGGCTTTAGTGGATTTAAAGACGCTTTTCATATTAAAAATCCAGACGCTGATTATTAAAATCATAAAAAATGCGATGCCCGTATACATAATCAGCCCTTTTTCCCGTTCAGCTTTTGCGCTGTCAATATGCGCCGGCGCTTGTTTCCGCTCATTCTGTTTTTCTATCAGGGTGATTTTTCCGCCGGCATTAATTTCTGTTTTTTTTTCCGTTAATTCCGTTGCTCGGTTTGCCCCGTTAGATAATTTTTTATATCTAATGGGGTTTGTCGCCGGACTTTTTACCCTCACCGGTAAAATAATTTTTTTTGTTTTTTTCGGCATATAAAAATTTTATATTTTCAATATCACCAGCTCCATTTCCTCGGCCGGCAAATCCTTCTTGCTGATTTTCAGTTTTTCCTCGTAAGTCGGCTTAAGGCCCAATTCTTTAATAAATTCATCAACTGCTTTAAGATCAATTTTTAATCCCGGCGTCTTGTAATGCATCGGGATTACAATGCGCGGTTCAATTTGCGACACAACTTCCACGGCTTTTTTGGCATCAAGAGTAAAAATTCCGCCAACCGGAATCAGCAAGACATCCGTTCCTTCCAATTTTCCTAATTGCTTCGCGTCCAAAATGTGCCCCAAATCGCCTAAATGGGCCACGGATATATCATCAATATCAATGCGGTAAATTATGTTTTTGCCTCTTTCCGCCCCCTCTTTTTCGTCATGATAAGTTTCCGCGCCTTCAATAAACACGCCTTTGACATCATATTCGCCGGCGTTTTTTATAATAAAAGGGTTGCCGCGGATAGCGCCCGTGTTGTTATGGTCATTATGATTGTGGCTTACTGTTATTATGTCCGCTTCAAAGCTCGGGACTTTAAGCCCGATGGATTTATCAAAAGGATCCGTTACAACCGTTATAGCTTCGGATCCGGTTTTGTCTTGAATTTTAAAGCATGAATGGCCAAGCCATGTTATAATCATAAAGTTTAATTTATATTTTAGAAGTTTATTAGTTATTTCGCGAAATATTTACCCTCTTCTTCTTCGTTTTTCCCGTCTTCCTCCTCATCTTCATCATCTTCTTCCTCTTCCTCTTCTGAATCTAAATATTCATCAGGGGCCTCCGATTCTTCCTGTTTATGCAAATTTACGCCGCTAATGCCTTGGTTAATCATATTATCATATTGTTCTCTGGTAATCAAGATTTCCCTTGGCTTAGCCCCTTGGCCGGGGCCGACCACTCCCGCTTCTTCCAGTAAATCAAGCAGGCGGGCGGCTCTGGCGTAACCGATGCGCAGGCGGCGCTGCAGCAACGAGGCGGATGCCCTGTCCATATTAATTACCATTTCTTTGGCCTCTTCAAGCAACTCATCATCATTGTCATCACCGCCGCCGTTTAAACCGAAGCCGGAAATGCCCCTGACTTTTTGTTTTTCCACGATATCCCGGATATAATCGGTTTCCCCGCTTTTTTCTTTAATGTAGCGGACGACTTTTTTAATTTCGTTGTCGCTTACAAAAGCGCCTTGCAGACGCTTCGGCTTTGACAATTCCGCGGTAATAAAAAGCATATCGCCGCGGCCTAATAATTTTTCCGCGCCCATAGTATCTAAAATTGTCCGTGAATCAACGCTTGACGCGACGGAAAAAGCGATGCGCGCCGGCATATTGGCTTTAATCAGTCCGGTGATGACATCAACGCTCGGGCGCTGGGTAGCCAGAACCAGATGAATGCCAACGGCTCTGGCCATTTGCGCCAAGCGGATAATGCCCGCTTCAATATCGCGGGCGGCCGCCACCATTAAATCAGCCAGCTCATCAATAACAAAAATAATGTAAGGAATTTTTCCCGCTTCGCCGTTGCCGTTGCCCGCAACGGTTTTATTGTAATCCTCAATATTTCTTTTGCCATATTTGGACAGCATTTCAAAGCGGCGGTCCATTTCATTCAAGCACCATTTTAAAGCGTTAATTGTTTTCCCCACATCGGTTATAACCGGGGTTAAGAGATGAGGAATGCCGTTATAAACCAACAATTCAACTCTTTTAGGGTCAACCATAATAAAGCGCAGATCGTCGGGATTATTCTGGTAAAGCAGGCTTACGATAACGGAATTAAGCATTACCGATTTGCCGGAGCCGGTCGCGCCCGCCACCAGCAAATGCGGCATTTTGCCCAAATCGTCAAACCAAGCTTTGCCTGAAACATCTTTGCCCAAAGCAATGGTCAAATTGCTTTTTCTTTCTTTAAAGCTTTTATCCGATAAAACCTCTTTTAAGCTTACAATGGCTTTTGCCTGGTTGGGAACTTCAATGCCGACTAATGATTTTCCGGGTATTGGCGCCTCAATTCTGATAGGATGGGCCGCCAAAGATAAAGACAAATCATTGTTTAATCCCGTGATGCGGGATAATTTTATTCCTTCAGCCGGCTTTAAAGTATATTGCGTGATAGTGGGACCGACGCTTACATTTCCCATTTCAACCGGAATGCCGAAATTTTCCAAAGTTTTTTGTATTACCAATAGATTGGTTTTTATGTCTCCGCTGGTCGGTTTGCCGATTTTGCCGTTTAATAAATCCAGCGGCAGGTCAATTTTAATATGAGTCGGCTTCCAGCCCGAGCTTTCGGTCCGAGCTTCCAGCGCCGCGGCCGGCTCGGCTTTAATTTTGCGGCTGTTAAAACCGACATCTTCTTCATCGTTCTCATCTTCATCTGTTTCCTCTTCCTCGCCTTTTTCCTCCTCATCCTCTTCTTCCGCGCCATCTTCTATTTCTCCTTCGCCTCTTCGGAAAATTTTATTAAAAATAAAATTAATCGGGTACAGCAATTTAGCAAACAAGCTTTCACGCCCTATTAATCCGGCCAGCGACGCGTTGAACATCAACATCAAAGAGATTAGCATTAAGCAAATCGCTACAATCAAACTTGCCCAAAACCCCATTAATTTTGTCAGTCCTGAAGCTAAAAATAAGCCGATATAGCCGCCGCCGGCGCCCGCGTGAATGCTTGGTTGCCATTGGTCTTGCGCGACAAATAACTGCAACAAGGAATGGAAAGATAAAATAAACAAAAATAAGCCCAAATAATTCGCGCCTCTGATTTCAAACCTGTCTTCGCTGTAAAGAGCAAATCCGAGCGCCAGCAGGATAAAGGGGAAAAGCCATTTGCCCCAGCCGAAAGCAAGCATTATGCCTTTTTCTAAATAAACTCCCAAACCGCCCGCCAAATCAAATAAGCTAAGCAGGCTGATGGCGCCAAGAGCTAATATTAGCACAATAAAAATACCCCTTTTTATGTCAGGGTCTAAATTCATGCTGGGTAAAGCGATATAATCCAGCGGATTTCTTTTAAATTTTCTT
This sequence comes from Patescibacteria group bacterium, assembly GCA_018896595.1. Lineage (GTDB taxonomy): Bacteria > Patescibacteriota > Patescibacteriia > Patescibacteriales > VMTK01 > JAHIME01. Next base: position 3,417 of record JAHIME010000012.1, on the reverse strand, counting down.
TTTCTTGCCATAAAAATATTTTACCATATTTTAACTATAAAAAAAAGACGCTAGTAATTAGTTAAATTATTACTACTACAAATTAAGGCGGGGGCAATCCCCCGCCTTAATTTTATTTTACCCAACACCCACAAAAAAAGTGGGTAAAATAGATTATCTCTTGCTTTAATTATTTATTTCTGTGATTGTAGTGTTAAATTTATCTCGTCCATAACTTTATCTAATTTAAAAATTCCTTTAGGATTTCTTGCTTCATTATTGACAATTTGGTATTTGCCCTGAAATCTTCCTTCAACAGCATAATAGTCGACAGGCAAATCGAAAAATCCACCGGAGTTTTTTGATAGAAAAACTAAAACTTCTTCTCCCTTAACAAAATCCGGCTCATCTTCAGCAAATACACTAAATTTATTTTTGCCTTCTCCAACACTGCCGCCTATTATTCTGATCTTAACCTCTTCATCAACATTTCCTTTTATTGCATTTTTTACTAATAGTACATAATCAGTAAACACAATTTTGTTTCCAGAGTTATCCATGCCAAGATGGCCAGGGATAATATCCTTTATAGTGCCAATCGCGATAGCCACAGAATCTCTGGTTAAAGAAGTAATATCCTGTTCCACAACCAGTAAACTTAAATTTACCTTCTTTTCTTTTGGGATAAAAAATACTGCCCCCGTTATTACAATAGCCAAGATTGCAAGCAGACTCATTGGTAAAATTAATTTTTTCATATTTGTCTAGTTAATTATTTAGAATTATAAAGAACCGTAAATGTACTTAATGCCATTTTTGTCATCTGTTTCCAGCGTTCTTTTTTTTGTCTCACCTCTTGACATGGAATAATACATAGTTGCTGCCGTATCGCTGCTATGAAGCAGCCTTAATCCGTGACCTAACTCGTGAGCTGCCATACTTTCAAAATCGTAACTATTAGCATCTCCATTTGTCGCCCAAGGATGATAAGTGTTTACTTTGACATAAGTCCTGGTAATGTATCCTAGCCAATTTATTTCAATTCGATTAACTGCTAAATCATTAGAGACTTCATAATAATATCCAAAATCATTTCCTGATGTTGTCGTATCAACATAATAAAATTTCGCTCCAGCATTACTCCATGAAGACATTGAATTTCTAATAGCGAGTTCTTCCGCGGTATTTCTGCCAATTGGATCAATATCAACTGTGCGAATAGTACCAGGCGTTTGAAACCATTTGTAACCAGAGTACGAATAAGCCAATGCGCTGACAGGGGTAATTAAGCAAAATAAAGCGCTAATAATGATTAAATTTTTTATTTTAGACATAAGATGTAAAATTATTTATAAATTAATTTACTTAGTTTGATTTAGTGAAAATTAATTCGACCTTTATTCAAACTTGATATTTCGACCCACTATAGCAAGCTTGTTAATTCTTTAAAAGATAAATATAAAGTTTTAGATTAGAAAAAGTATACCATACTATTTTAAAGTGTTCATAAACAAGAACAATAAAAAAATCCCCCCTTTCTTTTTTATTTTTGTCATCCAATAAATTTAATCGTCCTATTACCTTGTTTTTATTGGCGGCATTTTACTTATCTACATTATAACAAAATTAAAATTGAATTACTATAACGCATTCAGCCTCGCATCTAAAATGCAATCAATCAAGCCGGTTTCCGCTTTATTTTTATCAACAGCCCGGCCAGCGCCATAATCGCGCCGCCGGCAACCAGCAATAAATATTTGAATAATTCCAATTTTTTATCCCGCTTGGCGACCTCCCACTCGTCGCCGGCCATTATTTCTCCCAAGACTTGGCCGGCCGCTTCAGCGCTTTCAATATCTTTTTTTACAATATCATCAGCCGAGCGCGGCATAATCCTGACGCCTGACGAAGTGCGTCCGATCAGGCCGGTGACAGCGATTTTTTCGCCTTCTTTTATGCCGGCGGGATTGATGCCGGTGGCTTTTTTTATGTAAACTATTATTTCATCAGTGCCGTCGTCCAAGTAAACAATTGAACTTTTTCTCCCGGTTACTTCGCCCGTAACTCGCGCTAATTGGCCGACATAATCATCATTTATTTTTTCGCAAGTTAATTCATTGGCCGCGGGCGGTTCGCGATGGGCGAGTATTTTAATATCGTCGGCTTGTTTTGTTTTAAGCCGGGGCTCGCCCGCGCCAGCGCTTAACTCGCCGCTTACTTCAACATAATCGCCGACGCGCAAACCGGGAAATTCTTTTTTGTAATTATAAACTTGAATTCCGGGCGAGCCGACAATGTAAAAATATTGCGAGCCCAAAATCCCCGGCTCAACCGCTACTGTGCCCTTTACCTTGATTAAATCTCCGGCTTCAAATTCTTTTATTTTTTCCAAAGTCGTTTCAATAATTTGCCCTGCTTTTTTAATTTTATCGCCGTTTTTTACGCAAGCTGTTTCATAATCCATAATTCCCAGTTCATTAACCGATATAATATTCTCTTCGCCCGGGGTTAAAATATTTGTCCAAAACCATTTGTTGTTTTGTCCGCGGGCGTAAGAAGCGCCTTTAACCGTTGCTTCGTATTCAACTTCGTCCATCATTTCGTCTAAATCATTAAACAAGCGGATCGCGTCCGCGTTATTGTTTAACGCCAGTCCGCTTTCAACTCTTTCAACCGTAAAAAACTTGCCGGCGTTCAGCCACAAATCGTTTTTAAAAGCATATGGCTTGCTGCCGCCTTCGCTGTCATCAAGTTTCCAATTCAACAAATTGATTTTCGCGCTTCCCGCGTTTTTTAATTCAATCCATTCCTCTTCCGCGTCAGCTCCTTCGGTATTCGGCAAAAATTCATTGATAATTATCTTGCCCAACCCTTGGGCGCTATTAATAATGCCATTTTTATTATTTAGGCCTTGATTAAAAGCATCCACCTTGATAATTTTTTCTTTCACAACTTTATTTTCTCCATCGCTCACAGTTAATTTTACAGTATAGGCGCCCTGCTTTAAAAAAGTGTGTTCGGGGCTTGCCAATTTGTTAGTTATCCCGTCGCCAAAATCCCAAAAATATTTCAGTTCATCGCCGTCTTCGTCAATTGTGTCCGAGCTGTCAAAAATAACAGGAACTCCGGCTGTTATTTCTTGCGGGCAGTCAAAATCAGCTGTTGGCTTATGGTTGATTGTTTTTATGATATTTTCTTTTCCGGGCGTCGCTATTTCGCTCCATGCCCATTTATCTTGGCGTAAATCAAAATTATATGACCATCCCTCAATCGCTTTTTCATAGTTCACCGCTTGCAACGGCTCATCTTTCAGCGGCTGGTATAATTTAACGCTGTCGCCGCCATTATTCAAAGCGATTTTGCTCTCGCTCCTGTATATTGTTAAATATTTTTTTGCTTTAATAATTACGTCCTGAGTATTCGGGATTTCATATTTTT
>JAHIME010000011.1 GCA_018896595.1 Patescibacteria group bacterium | reverse complement strand
TGCTTGACCGTTATAAAAAAAACCAAAGACAGTTTTACGGTTGAGCTGATGCCGGAGACTTTAAAATTAACGAAATTCGCGGATGCGCGGGCCGGCGATTTAATTAATTTGGAAAGATCGTTGAAAATCGGCGAGCGGATTGACGGGCACTTCGTGATGGGGCATGTTGACGGAGTCGGAGTTGTAAAAAAAGTTATCGGGCCTGCCCGCCAGGCTTCGCCAGGCGATGCAGGCGGGGAAGGCGAATACACGGATTTAATAATAAATGTTCCTAAAAAAATAATAAAATATTTGGCTTATAAGGGCTCGGCGTCAGTTAACGGCGTAAGCTTGACCATCGCCGGAAACGGCAAAGATTGGCTCAAAGTCTGTTTAATTACTCATACAACGGAAATAACTAATTTATCAAAATTAAAAGCCGGTGACAAGGTAAATATTGAAGTGGATATGATAGCGAGGTATCTGGAGTCATTGCTTTGTAATAAGTGATTATATAATTCAAATACTACAAATGATATTCAAATACTACAAAATTGTATGGATATGGATAAAGTAGCTCATAAAGAGTTATCCTATAAAATTACAGGGTTATTATTCAAAACACATAAAAATTTAGGTCGCTACAGAAATGAAAAACAATATTCAGATTATTTTGAAGAATTATTAAAACAAGAAAGAATAAAATATGTTAGAGAGTTTAAATTTGAAGATCACCAATACGGACAAGGCAAGATTAGATGTATCTGTGATTTTATAATAGAAGATAAAATAATTCTTGAGTTTAAAGCAAAAAATTTCATTACTAAAGATGATTATTATCAAGCAAAGCGATATTTAATAACATTAAATTTGCAATTAGCAATTATAGTTAATTTCAGACAGCAAAGAATTGTGCCTAAAAGAATACTTAACAGCAATTTTTTACATTTGCAGTATTTGAATTAATTTGTAGATTTGAATCATGTTTATGAAAACCAACGCATTCAACAAACTAAACGGCAAAGGATTAAAGATCGCTATTGCGCAGGCGAGATTTAACAGCGACATCACCGATGCTCTCGCGCGAGGAGCTGTGAAGGCGCTGAAAGAGGCGGGAGTCAGGGATGATGATATTAAAATTTTTCAAGCGCCCGGCTCGTTTGAAATTCCTTTGCTTTGCCAAAAATTGGCTAAAACAAAAAAATATAACGGCATCATAGCGATTGGCGCCGTGATTAAAGGCGAAACAGCGCATTTTGATTACATAGCTGAAGCGGCAGCGGACGGAATAATGCGGGTGATGCTTGACTGTAATATGCCCATTGCTTTCGGCGTGATTACAACCTATAATATGAAGCAGGCGCAGGCGCGGGCCGGTAATAATAAAAGCAACAAGGGCTATGAAGCGGGAATGGCGCTGGTGGAAGTTATTAATAATTTATGCAATTTACAGCTAAAGTAATAGCCGGCGAGGGAAGAGGAAAGCGACTGGGATTTCCTACGGCTAATTTGGATAAAAAGAATTTAAACATTGAACACGGGGTTTATTCAGCTGATGTTGAAATAGATAATAAATTTTATAAGGGCTTGTTGCATTTCGGGCCGAAGAAGACTTTCAATGAAGATGTTTCTTTGGAGCTGTACATAAAAAATTTTGATTTTGATATTTATCACAAGGATGTTAAAATAAAGATAATCAAAAAAATAAGAGAGATAAGGAAATTTAACGGCGCAGAGGAGTTGAAAAAACAAATTTGCCGAGATTTAAAAAAATATGCTTGAATATATTCAAAAATTCAATAATCTTCCGAAGGACCTGCGCGACAAGGTGTCAGCGCCGGCGGTTATGTTTGCCATTGAAGAGCTGGAAAAGCGATACGAAGCGAATTTGGCCGCGACTGTTATGAAAATAATGGTTAAAGAGATTGATGCTAATAACGCGGCTGAATATTTAATGAACGAGCTGGGAATAAGCGGCGTAAAAGCCAAGCAGATAGAGAGAGAGTTAAGGAAAAAAGTTTTTTTTAACGCGGCTGATTATTTAGGCATAAAAAAAGCGGATGAGGACGAAAATGAACAGATAGACGATCTTATCGCGCAGGCGGCCAGAAAAGAAAATGCGGCGAAGCCGGTTCCGGCCCAATCAGCTGATTTTTATTTTCATCCGGAAGACGAGGAAGAAATCAGGGAGCTGGCAAAAAAAACCGATGGCTGCGCCCAAGGCCATGCTTTAGCCGATAATATTGAAGGTAAATTAGATGAAATTATCAAAAAAACTAAAATTAATTTCGGCAGCGCGATATTGGTTGAACGTTTCAAGCAAATTTTAAAGACATATCTTCGCGGCATCAGGGATAAAATTTCAATCAAGCAAACTTTAACCAAGCCGTTTGATTCAGGCGGCTTGGGTTTTGACAATGATTCGGTTGATCATGTTTTATTGGTTGTTGATGGTGTTATGAATAACGCAAGCCAAGATTTTGCCGCAAAACAAACATTATCCCAAGCCCTGGGCGTTAGCGGAGTTCGCGGCGCGGAATATGATTTAGCCAGCGAGTTAAAAAAGAAAGATTTTTTTAAGATGAATAAGTTAGATACCGGGCATGAGTTAGCTCCTCCTCCTCCCGCGCTTTCGCCGCCCCGCCTTTCGCGAGAGGCAGAGCCGCAAGCCCGGCCGGTTGCGCCGCAAACGGAGCCGCTTTTAACACAAAACATCAGAGTCAAGCCGCTGCCCGTAAGCGATTACGCCGCTCCCGCGGAACAAGTTATAATTAAGCGGCCGGATGTAATAAAAGATAAAGTCAAACCGGAAGGCAAGGTTAAAATGGAAGATGTTAAGTTTATGCCGAAAGTTTTCGGGCCGGTTGATGAGTTGCAATATATGGATTTGGCGAGCTTTCGCCGCTTAGCCAAGAATCCGGCGAATATTATTGAAAAAATTAAAGAAAAAATAAATTTGTTGGAAGAAGACAGCTTTGTTAAAAGATTAGAAGGCATTAAGGCGTGGAGAAGCAATCCTATTAATAGATTATATTTGCAAATGGGGCAGGCCGGCATTAGCGAGAACAAGCCGATTAATGCTATAATAGAGGAGCGGCAAGCGGCCGGCCAAGAGTGTTTAAATAATCAAGAATTTGAAGCAGTGACGGATTTGAACCGCGAATTGCGATTTTAAATAAAATTTATACCCGTATGTTACAATTTACCGTTCCACAATTTATTGATGTTGAAGACAAAATTATAGGGCCGATAACCGTCAGGCAATTTCTTATTTTATTGGCTAGCAGCTTGTTAATAGCCGTATGCTATAAGATATTTGATTTTTCCGCGTTCGTGACTGCGGGGCTTTTAATTTTCGGCTTTTCGGGCGTTCTCGCCTTTTTGAAAATTAACGGCCGCCCGTTTCATTTTTTTGTCTTAAATTTAATCCAAACTTTCAGAAGAACCAGATTAAGAATTTGGAATAATGCCATAGCGGAAGCCTATGATTATATAGAAGAAGAATTTTCCGAGCAAGCGGGAACAAAGACGGCGGAAACAACAGCAATGCCGGTTAAGCATTATACGGCTTCCCGGCTTGCCGAGCTGGCCTTGACGGTTGACACGAAAGGAGTATATAAGGGAGAGGGGAAAGATAATTAGAATTTAGAATTTAGAATTTAGAATTTTATTTTTTATGCCTAAAAATAAATTAGCGAGAAATAAAATAAACAGTTCAACCCAGCAATATTTGGATATTGGCGAGGTTAAAGAGGATACTTTGATTATGCGCGACGGCACTTTAAGGGCGGTTATTATGGTTTCAAGCATTAATTTCGCCTTAAAAAGCGAAGATGAGCAAAACGCCATTGTTTCCGCTTATGTAAGCTTTTTGAATAATATTGATTTTCCTTTGCAGATTGTTATCCAATCGCGAGAGTTAAACATAGAAGATTATATGAGCAATTTAAAGCAAAAAGAGAAAGAACAGACTAATGAATTGCTTAAAATGCAAACCGCCGAATATATACAATATATAAACGAGCTTATCTCATTGGGAAAAATTATGAACAAGCGCTTTTACGTCACGGTTACGTATAATCCTTTATCGGATAAGCAAAAGAATTTTTTCTTGCGGCTGCTTGACGCTTTTAAGCCGGCTCAATTGATAAAAATGAAGGAAGAGAAATTCAGAAGGCGCAAGCTTGAGCTGGCGCGCCGGGTTGATAATGTTATTTCCGGATTGGCTTCAATCGGAGTTAATGCCGTCCAATTAGACACCCAGAGCTTAATTGAATTATTTTATAATACTTATAATCCAAGCACATCGGCTAATCAAAAATTGGTTGATGTGAGGCAGTTAAGGGTGGCGGAATAATATATGTTTAAACCGGAACAAATACAAAAACAAGAACAGCGGGAAGAAAAAGCCAAAAAATCGGCTGAAAAACAAGCGCGAAAAGAAGTTGAGCAAATCCCGGAAGCAACCAAAGAGCTGGTTGAGGAAGAAAAGGCGTATCGCCGCGGCATTATTTCAATCAAGGATTTAATCGCGCCGGCAAGCATGCAGATTAACCCCAATTTTTTAATGCTGGGCGGAAAATTCGTCAGGACTATTTTCGCGGTAAATTATCCGCGCTACATCAGCGTCGGCTGGTTCGCCCCGGTTATTAATTTGAATTCAACTTTTGACGTGGCTATGTTTTTTTATCCGGTGCAAAGCGCGATAATATTAAAACAGCTTAGGAAAAGAGTCGGGGCGCTGGAAGCCCAAATTATATCCGACGCGGAAAAGGGAGCGGCCCGCGATCCTTTGCGGGAGACGGCTTTGCGCGACATTGAATCTTTGCGCGACGCCTTAACGCAAGGGACGGAAAAATTTTTTCAATTCGCCTTGTATGTGACGGTTTACGCCGACAAAAAAGAAGAATTAGACAGGTTAACCGACGAAGTTGAGAATATTTTCGGCTCGCGCTTGGTTTATTCAAAAAGAGTTTTCTACCAGGCGGAACAGGGCTTTAATTCAACTTTGCCTTTATGCAATGATGAATTATACATTACTTTTAACATGAATTCGTCTCCAATCGCCTCGTCTTTCCCTTTTATTTCAAGCGAATTGACCAGCGATAACGGCATTCTTTACGGCATTAACAGGCACAATAACAGCTTAATTTTATTTGACCGCTTTTCGCTGCAGAACGCCAACAGCGTTGTCTTCGCCACCTCCGGCGCCGGCAAAAGCTACGCCATCAAGCTTGAAGTTTTGCGCAGTTTGATGCTGGGCACGGATGTGATTATCATTGATCCCGAATACGAATACAAGCATTTGTCGGAAGCGGTGGGAGGCACTTATATCAACGTATCCTTAGCCAGCGAAAGCAAGATTAACCCCTTTGACTTGCCGCGCTCCATCGGCGGCGAAACAAAACCGGAGGACATAATCAGAAGCGCGGTAATAACCATAAAAGGATTGGTTAATTTGATGCTGGGCAAATTAACCCATGAGGAAGACTCGGTCGTTGACAGGGCGCTTTTGGAAACCTACGCCAAAAAAGACATTACTCCGGATTGCGATTTGTCCAAAATTGAGGTGCCGGTTATGCAGGATTTTCAGGACATCTTGGAGGGCATGGAGGGCGGAGCGGATCTGGCTTTGCGCCTGCAAAAATACACCCAAGGCACATTCGCCGGGCTCTTTAACAGCCCGACAAACGTCAAGTTGGACAATCAGCTGGTATCTTTTTCCGTGCGCGACCTGGAAGACGAATTAAGGCCGATTGCCATTTATACGATTGTTACTTACATTTGGAATGTCGTCAGGAGCGAAATGAAAAAAAGAATTTTGGTTATTGACGAGGCGTGGTGGCTGATGCAGCATGAAGACAGCGCCAAGTTCGTTTACGCCCTGGTTAAGCGCTGCCGCAAATATTATCTGGGAGTGACCACCATCACTCAAGATGTCAACGATTTTTTAACTTCTCCCTACGGGCAGGCCATTGTAACCAATTCCGCCTTGCAATTGTTGCTGAAACAGTCGCCGGCATCCATTGGTTTAGTGCAAAAAACTTTTGTCTTAACCGAAGGCGAGAAATATTTAC
>JAHIME010000010.1 GCA_018896595.1 Patescibacteria group bacterium | reverse complement strand
CTCCATTGTCATTCCCGCGAAAGCGGGAATCCAGGAGTTAGCGCATAGAATCTGGATTCCCGCTTTCGCGGGAATGACAAGAGAAAGGATAAATTTAATTATTCAACAGTCTAAAAAAAAGAAATTTATTATATAACTATACAACCGACGCGCAAAAAAAGCAATCCCACAAACGCAAATGATTGTGGGATTGTAAAACTAAAAATATTAACTCATCAAACCAAGTTTTGCTAAAATTCTTTTCATAATATCAACTATTCCCAAGCAAGTGCCATATGCTCCTAATACGCCCGCAACCATTAAAATCAACAATACAACCACCATCGCAAAATTGATTTTCATTTTTCCCCCTCCTTTTTTATTAAGTTTTTATGAATTACAAAACATGTTAATCTGTCATTCCCGCGGCCTTTAGCACTCGCGAAAGCGGGTGGGGAATCCAGGAGTGAGCCGTAAAAACACGAATAATCAATAAAAAGTTTAAAAAGTAATATAATATTTTTTAACACTTTTATCTATTTTCTTATTCTTACCGTTAACTCCTGGATTCCCAGTCAAGCTGGGAATGACAAAGAGAAAGAATTATTCAACACTCTCAATTTTCTATCTTTTTCTCGCGTCAATTCTTTTTTCCTTGTATTTTTTTATGGAAATTTTCAGATGGTCTTTGACTTTATCAATCGCTTTAAACAAATCTTTTTCAGTCTTTTCCACGCGCAAAAGCTCGCGCGGAAGCTCAATATTGGCTTCAGCGCGGTAAATCTCGCCCTTGACATGATGGCGCGTGGTTATCGCCACTTCAAAATCAGCTTGAATAACTTTAATATCGCCCAAATATTTTTCCAGCATGTCCATTTTTTCTTGGACATAATCCTTGATTCTCGGCGTTAGTTCAATGTTGGTCGCTTTAATGTTGATTTGCATATTTATTATTATTATTTAATTAAAATATTTTTTCAAAAATATTCTTAAAAATATAGCCGAACTTCGCCACATCCCTGAAAGTCACTAATAAAACCAAAAGCATCAGCAAGGCAAAGCCGGTATTGTGAATAGCCGCTTCCAGCTCGCGCCGCACCGGCGAGCCCTTGATCTTCTCAATTATTAAAAATAAAACTCGGCCGCCGTCTAATGCCGGAAAAGGGAAAAAATTAATAATGGCCAAATTAATGGACAGCATTGCCGCGAACTGCATAATATAGACAAGGCCCATGCGCGCCGCCTGGCCGGTCAAAGCCGCTATGCCGACGGGTCCGGCCAATTCCACGCTCGCCCCCCGCCCCATTATCAACCCTTTTAACAGCTCAAAAAAAGCAACGATTATCGCCCAAAGCAGGAAAAAAGTCGTTTTTATCCCCTCTATCAGCGCCAAATGCCATGGATACCTGACTATTCCGGTCTCAACTATGGCGATTCCGATGCCTCCTTTTCCGGTTTCCGCGATAATCTCCGGCGTTATTTTTAAAGTTATTTCTTGCCGTTCGCGGATAATATTATAATTCAATTCTCCGCCTGTATTCTCGTCAACGAACCGCTGCAGCTCTTCCGCGCCGGCAAAGGATTGGCCGTTGATATCGGCAATCGCGTCGCCTAATTGAATTCCGGAGCGGGCCGCCGGAGAATCCGGCAAAATCTGCGCCACCTGGATTTTTTTATCCGTCACTTTCGCGCTCGGGTTTATGCCGTCAAGCGCCTGGGGCATGCCGATCATTAGGCCGATTATAATGATTGCCGCGGCCAGCGCGATATTCATGGTTACGCCGGCTGAAAGTATTGCCGCTCTTTGCCAAATCGGCCTTGAGGCGAAGCTGTCCGGCTCGTTTTCGCCCTCCCCGTTTTCTCCCTTGATTTTGACAAAACCCCCTAAAGGTATCCAATTAACGGAATAAATAGTTTTAGCGCAATCTTTCACTTCGCGGCCGCCCCGGACTTGTTTCCATTTTCCCGCGCTGTCTTTGTATATTCCCCAAATTCTCGGCGGAAAGCCAAAACCGAATTCTTCGGTTTTAACGCCGAATCTGCGCGCCACGACAAAATGCCCCAATTCATGGACGAAAACAAGAGCGCTTAAAACTATGATAAATGTGATTATCGTAAGAAACATATATTAAAAATTAGAAATTAGAAATTAGAAATTTTTTATTCTATATCGTCATTATTTCTTCTTCTTTTTTATCCCTGGTTTTTTTCAATTCATTATTGTTTTCAGCAACTTCTTCGTCTAATTCTTTGATGAATCTGAATTTATCATCCTCGTTGATTTCTTTATTTTTCTCTGCCTGCTCAATGTCACTTTTTATTTCATCTCTTATCTGCCTGACGGAGATGCGGGCGTCTTCCAATTTTTTGCTTAATTTCTTGGCTATCTCGCGCCTGTTTTCTTCGGTCAGCAAAGGCACTATCAGCCGCAATTTGTCGCCTTCATTGACAATGGACAGCCCCAAATCAGCCGCCGTAATCGCTTTTTCAACTTCTTTGATGATATTTTTGTCCCAGGGCGCGACAACCATGCTTCTCGCTTCCGGCACGGTAATGCTGGCCAAGCCGTTAAGCGGCGTCTTGGCGCCGTAAACATCCGCCTGCACGCTGTCCAATATATTCGGATTAACCCTGTTGGTGCGCAAATGCGCTATCTCTTTTTTGAAAAATTCAACAGCTTTGTTAAATTCTTCTTGTTTCGCTTGAAGATATTTGTTCATATAATTAATTTATTTCTTTATTAACTTAACCCCCATATAAATTATATTCGGCTCTTCCGGATCAATTAACAGCTTCCGGCCCGCCCAGCTTGTGGGCAGTTTTTTTGTCGTCCATGTTTCGCCGCCGTCATCGGAACGATAAAAAGTCGTATTTGTAACATAATAAATTTCCTTGGCGTTCTTCGGGCTTACCGCTATGGCATTAATAGTAGCCTCTTTCTCCGGAGTAATCAAGGTTATATTCGCCCAAGTGTCGCCGTAATCAGCGGATTTTAACAAGCCATAGCTGTTAGCCAAAAATATCAAACCCTCTTCGGACTTGGATATAACCAAATCCCGGTATGTCATGCCATCTTTAAATTCCTTTAAATTAGCGCTTAAATCAGTCCAATTATATCCGCTGTCAAGCGAACGATGGATGCCTTTCTTGGCCGTAGCCGCGAAAATAATCCGGCTGTCAAAGGGGCTGATCATAATTTTTTCAACATTATTCTTAAGCCGGTTAACAGTCTGCCAGCTTTCTCCCCGGTCAGAGCTTTTAATAACTTCGCCGCGCGATGTGCCGGCGTAAATATTCTTGCTGTCATAATAGTCAATCGCTATTGAATTGACGGTAACGGTTAAATCATTGTCATAATATATTTGCGACCAAGCGCGGCTGCAGTCGGTTGATTTATAAATCCTGTTGGCGGCCGAGGCGTAAATTACGCATTTTGAGCTCGGGTCCACAACCGCGTCGTTAACTGTGACTTGGCCGAGCGTTTTAGCCACTTGCCAGCTGTCCGCGCCGTCGTAAGAATAAAAAAGGCCGTTGAGCTGGCTGCCGTAATAAATCGCCTTGTTGTCGCTCGGATCCATTGACAAGCAGACGGCGCTAAGACCGGCAATGCTGCTCGGTTTGCCGCTTGTCGTGGGAATTAAAGCTTTCTGCTGCCAGCTGTCGCCGCGGTTAGCCGTCTTAAAAACTCCGCCGTCAGTGCCGCTGCCGGCGGCATCACCTTCAGTCTTAATCGTCACGCAGCCGGAGGCGGTCGCCGCTATTATTAATAATAAAACGGCTGATAAAAATAATTTTGATTTAGGCATATTTATATTTTAAATATTAATCGCGATATTTTCAAGAACCAGCTTCGGGTTAACGTTGGCGGCTAAATATTCTTTCGCTTGGCGCAAATTCTTCGCCAAATTCAATAAATCGCTCGGCTTAAATTTCGTTTTTATCTTCTTAAGCTCGCCCTCAAGCAATAAGTGCTGAGTTAAGCCGCGCTGGTCAAATTCCAAAAGAAGCAAATCCCTGGTTATACCCTGCCAGATTTCTATTATCCGCCCGGCGATTTTAACCGACTCCTGTCCGCCGGCTTTCGCGCCGATCAATTCTTCCACAACGGCCAAGCGCTTATTAATGTCTTCTTGGCTAAATTGAAAAAACCCGTTGGCGCGATTTAAATAAACGTTGTAAAATTCCAGGTCTTCCAAAAATTTAACCGCCAAGCTGGGCCTGCCCAAGCATAAATAAGACAGATCTTTGGCCATGCTTCTCTTCGCTTTATAATCCCTGATCAAATAATCATAAATCAAATCGGCTTTAACAAGTTTGAATCGCAAGACCTGGCTGCGCGAAACAATGGTCGCTGGAAGCGCGTCAATATTTGAGGTGACTAATATTATTACCACCTTGATTTTGGGCTCTTCCAATGTTTTAAGCAAAGCGTTGGCGGCTTCAATGCTCAAACTTTCGGCATGCTTGATTATGCCTATCTTATAGCTGTTTAAAAACGAGGCCATGCCTAATATTCTTATAAAATCGCGGATTTGCTCAATGGAAATATTTTTTTTGTCTTTGTCCTTTTTAACCAAATGAATATCCCCGTGCAGGCCTTTCTCCGCCTGCTGGCAGGCCGGGCACTTTCCGCAGGGCAAAACAGCCGTTCCTTCTTGCGCTCTCTGGCAAACTAAACTGCGGGCGAAATAATTAGCTGTCGTGGTTTTTCCTAAATTGTCCGGCCCGCTGAAAATATAACTGCCGGCTATTTTATCGTTAGCAATGCCTTTGGCTAAAAAATCAATAATATGCCCGTTGCCGACGAGAGGCCAGTTGAAAGTAATGTTGCTCTTTATCATGATTAAATTATAGCAATTAAAATCCAATAAATCAAACAACTCCTTGAATTCTCCCTAATAATCTGTTATATTAACGGCATGAACAATAAAGCTAAAAAATTAATTCTTTTATTGGGCGACATTGGAATTCTCTATTTCTCTCTTTATCTGACTCTCCTGCTTCGCTATTGGGCAAAGCCGACAGAACAGCTTTGGCAAAGCCATTTCTGGCCTTTTACCATAATTTTTATTGCTTGGATTTTGATTTTTTATATTTCTAATCTGTATGATTTAAACCTGGCAGTCAATAATATTAAATTTTT
>JAHIME010000009.1 GCA_018896595.1 Patescibacteria group bacterium | reverse complement strand
GACGGCTAAAACCGGAGTGGCGATCGTGAATGCAATCGCCATTACCATGGCAAAGGCGATTAAATTTTTAAATAATTTCTTGTTCATTTGTCACCCCCTTTCTTCAGGCAATCAAAGCAAGTTTATTCGCTTTAAATTACTGTCTTAACCCGTTATACAAATGCATAAATTTTAATACCTAGTACTAGGCAAAAACTTGAAAAATCTTTTTATTAGAAATTTCCAGTTTTATTTATATAACGAGTATATTAAATTATATATTTTATTTTTTTAACGTTATTAACAACTTACGCTATGTTTATATTTTACCATTTTTTAATATTTAATACAACAAGCGCCGCAACCATTTGCCGCGCGCGATTGAATTTGGCTGATAAACTTGCTATAATTATAATGATATTTCTATAAGCTAACCGATTACTTAACTTATGCCCATACCGCAAATATCCCATAAAACCAAGTCGCCGCAAGGCTGGCGGAATAAAAAGAAAAAATATTATTTAAGCCGGCCCGAATATAAAACTCATCAACTTGGCAGAAACAGCGGCAATTCAAAAAGCGTTAAAGCCGGCTCGGCTAAAATAAAAAGCCGGTTATTCCAATTAGCAAGCCGTTTTATAATCGGCTTAATTGTCTTTAGCGGCCTGGTCGGGCTTGTTACTTTCATTTGGCTGTCCCGCGGCTTGCCTAATCCAAGCCGCTTGATTGACAGGCAAATAGCCCAGAGCACCAAAATTTTAGACCGCACCGGAGAAAATATTCTTTATGAAATTTACGGAGCGGAAAAGCGCACCTTGGTTAACTTAAATGAAATACCGCAATATTTGAAAGACGCCACTATCGCGATTGAAGACAAAGATTTTTATAAACATGGCGGCTTCAGCATTTGGGCTATGTTCAGAACTACTGTTACCAATGTCCTGCGCGGGCAAAAAGCCGGCGGCTCAACGTTAACACAGCAGCTTATTAAAAATGCCGTCTTAAGCTCTGAAAAAACCTATACCAGAAAAATAAAAGAGCTGCTGCTTGCCTACAAAGTTGAAAAAAAATTCAGCAAAGACGAAATTTTGCAGATGTATCTTAATGAAATACCATATGGCTCAACCGCTTACGGCGTTGAGGCCGCCAGCCGGCGCTATTTTGGAAAAAGCGCGCGCGATACCAGTTTGGCTGAAGCGGCTGTTTTAGCCGCCTTGCCGCAAGCTCCAACCCGCTATTCGCCCTATGGGCCCAACAAAGACTTGTTGATGGAAAGACAAAAATATATTCTGGACTTGATGGTTGAACAAGGCCGCATCAGCCAAGAAGAGGCGGAAGCGGCCAAAAAGCAAGAAATTAAATTTAAAGAGCAAACCGACAATATCACCGCTCCCCATTTCGTGATGTATGTCAAAGAACTCTTGGCTGAAAAATACGGCGAAGCCATGATTGAGCAGGAGGGGCTGAAAATTTATACAACGTTGGATTTGTACAAGCAAAAAATCGCCGAGGAAGTTATTGCTGAAATCGCGCCTAAAAATCAGGAAAAATACAATGCCTCTAACGCCGCCTTAATTTCAATTGACCCTAAAACCGGGCAAATTTTAGCCATGGTCGGCTCGCGCGACTATTTTAACGATGAAATTGACGGCCAAGTTAATGTCACTCTGCAGTCCCGCCAGCCGGGATCTTCATTCAAGCCGATAGTGTACACAGCCGCCTTTATCAAGGGCTATACTCCAAATACCGCGCTTTATGATTTAGTAACCAACTTTTCCACCGATCCGGCAAAACCCTACGAGCCGCATAATTACGACAACCAAGAACGCGGCCCAGTTACCATCAGAAAGGCCTTGGCCGGCTCGTTAAACATTCCGGCGGTTAAAGCGATTTATCTTGCCGGCATAAACAATGTTCTGAATTTAGCGGATGAATTGGGCTATACCACGCTGAAAGACCGCTCCCGTTTCGGCCTGTCTTTGGTTTTGGGAGGCGGCGAGGTTAAGTTGATTGAACATGCCAATGCTTATTGCGCTTTCGCCCGCGAAGGCAGGCTGCAGCCAATCGCGGCAATACTTAAAATAGAAGATAAAAACGGCAAAATCATTGAGGAATTCAAGGAAAGCGGCGGTAAAAAGGTGCTTGACGCCAATTTCGCGCGCATGACCAATAGTATTTTATCCGACAACGGGGCGCGCGCTTATGTCTTTGGCGAATCCAACTGGCTTACCTTGGGTTCGCGGCCCGTGGCGGCTAAAACAGGCACCACCAATGATTACAGAGACGCTTGGACAATCGGCTATACGCCCTCAATTGTTACCGGAGTCTGGGTCGGCAACAATGACAATACGGAAATGAAGCGGGGAGCCGACGGCAGCGTTGTGGCGGCGCCGATTTGGCACGAGTTTATGAAGCGAGTATTGGGCGACACGCCGATAGAATACTTTAAAGAGCCGGAAATACCGAAAACCGGCAAACCGATTTTAGACGGCGATACCAATTTTGAAACTACTGTAAAAATTGACAGGGCTTCGGGGTTTTTGGCAACGGAATATACCCCGGAAAACTTTATTGAAGAAAAAAAATATAGAAAAGATCATTGTATTTTGTATTATATTGACAAAAACGACCCCCTCGGAGAACAGCCGAAAAATCCCGCTGATGATCCGCAATTCGCTCTATGGGAAAAACCCGTGCTTGCCTGGGCGGAAAAACAGGGCCTTGCCAGCTCAACCCCGCCGACCGAATATGATAATTTACACAAACCGGAGAATAGGCCAACGGTAGAAATAATACAGCCGGCGAACAATCAAACCATTACCGACCCTATATTGCTTGCTGACATAAAAATTTCAGCGCCGCGCGGCATTAACCGCGCCGAATATTACATTGACGACAATTTGCTTGCGGCTAATTACTCTTACCCGTTTAATTTAGCCAAAGAAATAAACTTCTTAAACAACGGCTTCCATCAGCTCAAAATAAAAGTATGCGATGATATTGACAATTGTTCCATAGAAACAATGGAATTCAATTTAAACTTGAGCGAAGCGCAAAAAAATAATGAGATCAGTATATCCTTTATTGAACTTTCCGATGGTTTGGCAACGACAAATTTTGATTTTCCATTGACCTTAAAGGTTGATATAAAAAACGCCCGTCAGGTTGCCAAAATAACTTTTTATTATTCGGCTGAGGGCGAAAAAGACGCAAAAACTATCGCTGTTTTACAACCGGTTGAAAATAGCCAAGCAGCTGTCCGGTGGCAGCAATGCCCGCCTTCCGGCGCTTATAAGCTTTACGCCGAGGCGCGCGGCTGGAACGGGCAGGTTGCCAAAAGCGATGAAATTACGATTACGATTAACAACACGGGTGAATAGGTGTTGGGCGTTTCAACTCCACCCTGCCCCTCCTCTTAAACAAGAGGAGGGAACTATAGATAAACGTGTTATTTAATCCCCTCCTCTAAGATTAGAGGAGGGCAAGGGAGGAGTTGACGGCCGCCCCTACTGTTTTATCGGCATTATAATATATAAATAACCCTCGTCTTTTTCCGGCTTCAAAATACAGGGGGTGTTGTTATCTATTATTTCTATGCTTATTTCTTCGCCGTCAATATTGTTCAGGCCGTCCAACAGATAACGGCAATTAATCACCATGCCATTATCCGATCCGTTTATTTTAGCGTCTAGCTCAGTAATATTTTCTCCTGTTTGGCCGGATACGGAGGAAACTACAACTTTGTTTTTACTTGCCGGAAAATCCAAATTAATGTCGTTGATGCCGGTTTTTGAAAAAATCGCCGCCACCTTAACCGCCCTTACAAGTTCAGCCCGGTCAATTTTAATTTTTGTTTTGGCGTTAGCCGGAATAATCTGCTCGTAATCCGGATATTGGCCTTCAATCAGCCGTGAAACCAGTTCGGTTGAGCCATGGGTGAATAAAATTTGGTTTTCTGAAATATAAAATTTTATTTCATCGTCTTTTTCCATATTTTCCAAATCCTTCGCGCCCGACAAAATCCTAATCAGCTCTTGAAGCGTTTTCGCGGGAATAATAATCCTTTTTTCTTCCTCGCTGTTTGTTTTAATATTGAGTTTTTTTTCCGCCAAACGGTAACTGTCGGTAGCCGCCATTGTTAACCCGCCCGTTTTGGCGTTATTGTTTAAAACGAATAAAACCCCTGACAACTCCAGCCTGGATTCGTTTAGCGAAACGGCGAAAATTACTTGGCTTAAGGCTTTTTTAAATTCATCCGCCCGAACGCTGTAAAAAATTTCTTTATCCACTTCCGGTATTAAGGGAAAATCCTCCGCCGGCTGGCCTTTTATTTTTGTTTTGTAATTTTCGCAGTCAACCACCAAACTTCTGTCTTTTAATTCCATGTTAATTTTTTTATTCGGCAGCAAATTGACGCAGTCGGAAATTATTTTTGAATCAACAGTGAAACTTCCCTCATTTTCTATTTTGCCGCGGATCGTGTTAACAACCCCCATTTCTAAATTAGTGGCGATTAATTTTATATTTCCCTTTTCCGCTTTTAAAAGCACGTTGTTAAGTATGGGCAGATTAATATTTTTGCCGGCGACATGGCCCACGGTAAAAAGCCCCTGTTTTAAATTTTCTTGCAAACTGATGAATTTCATAATTTTAAGTTATTATATATTATATAAATATTTAAACAATAACAGTAATAATAAGGGGTGTTGAAAAAGTGAAAAAGCGGTTAAATTTGGCTTATTTTAAAATAAAATTTTCTTAAACAAACTGTGGATTTAGCTGTAGACAACAAGAGCGGAGCTGTTGGCGGAATTTGGATAAGTATTGAATTTTTTAATAAATAAAGGTTTATCCAAAACAACCACAGTGTTTATAAACAGGGTTTAACACCGGTTATTAACAGTTGTTGTAGATTAGCTGTTTGATGGAATTTATGTTTTGTTTTGTTCTTTCGTCTTCTTTAACTTCTTTGCGGATTTTATTATGGGCGTGCATAGCCGTGGTATGGTCGCGGCCGCCTATTTCATGTCCGATTGTCGGAAAAGAGGTGTTAATTTCCTCTCTCATTAAATACATTGTGATTTGGCGCGGAACAACCAATTCTTTTTTGCGGCTTTTGCCGATTATGTCTTTGATGTGAATATCAAAATATTTTGACACCGCCTCAAGTATAATTTTTGGCGTGGTTGACTTGGATTGATAATCATTAATAATATTACTTAGGATGCTTTGAGTGGTTTCAATAGTGGGTATGGAATTATTAAATTCATAATAGGCGATTAAGCGGTTTAACGCTCCTTCCAGCTCTCTGATATTGCTTTGGATGTTATTAGCGATATAATTTAAAATATTTTCTTCAAGGAAGTAGTTTTTTTCTCTGCATTTAGCTTCAAGTATGGCCATTCTGGTTTCCAAGTCGGGCAATGATATATCCGCTATCATGCCCCATTCAAAGCGGGAAAGCAGCCTTTTTTCCAGCGCGGGGATGGCTTTGGGCGGCCTGTCGGAAGAGATTACAATTTGTTTGTTGGTTTGGTGCAGTTCGTTGAAAGTATGAAAAAATTCTTGCTGGGTGCCGTCTTTGCCGCCCATAAACTGAATGTCGTCAATCAGCAGCAAATCAACATTGCGGTAGTGGTCTTTAAAATCCTTGGCAAGGCCGTTGCGCACCGCCTGGATGTAGTCATTGGTGAATCTTTCGCAAGTTACATAAAGAATTTTATCCGTTTTTTTTGACAGCTCGTGGCCGATTCCCTGCAAGAGATGGGTTTTGCCCAATCCCACGCCGCCGTAAATAAAAAGAGGATTATAGGCGTAGCCCGGGTTGGTGGCGACCGCCTGGCAGGCGGCGTGGGCCAGCTCGTTGTTTTTGCCTACTATAAAATTATTGAAAGTATAGCGGCTGTTTAAGCCAAAGCGATTAACGGCGATGGGTTTGTTGACAATAGCGCCGTCTTTTTTTATATCCATTTTTTTTAAAAGCTCGCTGATCGTACCGGCTTTTTTAGTTTCAACTTTGTAAAAAATTTCTTTTATATTTTCTCCGGCGATGTTGTTGATTGCGCCGGCTATTTCTTTATGGTATTTTTTTTCCAGCCAAGCTTTTGTAAAAGTGTTGGGAACGCTGATAACGATTTTGCCGTTTTCATAAGAAGAAATGAAAGTGTTTTTAAACCAAGTGGTAAAATTAGCTTTTGATAAATTTAGCTCTATTTCGCCTAAAACAGCTTGCCAAAGTTGTTCATTGTTCATAGCATGAGGAAGTTAATTATTAAAAGTATTAATTGAATATTTTTAGCCTGCGGCCAAGGCGCGATTGCCTAAAAGCATTATAACAGCAAAATAATAATTGTAAAATACCCGGCAATGTTTACAAGCTGTTGATAAAAAGTGGATAATAATAAATTAATAATAAATCGCGGTTGACCAACTAAAACAGAAGTGTTATGCTTTGTAATAAAGAAATTAAATCTTAATTCGTAATTCAAAGTTATATGCCAAAAAGAACATATCAGCCCAATGTTAAGCGCGCCAAAAAGAAACATGGCTTTAGAAAAAGAATGCAAACCAAAAATGGAAAAAACGTGATTCAAAGGCGAAAGGCAAAGGGCAGAAAAAAATTGACAAAATAATTATGTTGCCTAAAATTAACTGTTTAACAAAAGACAAAGAATTTAATAATGTTTTTCAACACGGGCAAGCCGGTTTTAATAAGATTATTGGGGTTAAAGCGGTACGGAACCAATCAGACAAAAGCCGTTTTGGCATTGTAGTTAGCGCTAAAATCAGCAAAAAAGCCGTTGAACGCAATAAAATTAAAAGACAAATCAGAGAGATAATAAGGGCGCGATTAGATAAAATAAAATCCGGCTATGATATTATGATTATCAGTTTGCCGGATATTTTGGGCAAGAATTATCAGGAGATAGAGGAGTCAATTAGCCGGCATTTTAAAAGATTGGGGCTGTATAAATAAATATATGTTAGCTCAATACCCGCGTTATTTTGTAATTAAGATATTAAAATTATATCAACGGACATTATCTTTTGACCATGGTTTTTTCAAGGCGCTTTTTCCTTACGGCTATTGCCGATTCCGCCCCACTTGCTCGGAATACGCCATAAAAGCCGTGGAAAAATATGGAGTGATAAAAGGCGGCGCAAAAGCCCTGTGGCGAGTAACGCGCTGCAACCCCTGGAATAAGGGAGGATGGGATCCGGTTAAATGATTTTTGATTTAGAATTTTAGAAAATTATGTTTCAGACATTTTTCTATCAGCCGATATTCAATCTTTTGATTTGGCTATATAATATTATTCCCGGGCACGATCTTGGCTTGGCGATAATCGCTTTAACCGTAATTATAAAGTTAGCCCTGTTGCCGCTGTCCAAGCAGTCAATCAAATCGCAGAAAGCATTGCAGGAACTTCAGCCAAAAATTGACGAGATAAAGAAAAAGTACGCTGATAAAAAAGAAGAGCAGGCGAAAGCGATGATGGAGCTGTATAAGCGGGAAAAAGTCAATCCTTTTTCTTCTTGCCTGCCCCTGCTTGTTCAACTGCCATTTTTATGGGCGGTTTTTATGGTTTTCCGCGACGGTTTAAACGGAGGAGCCTTGGATTTGGTTTATTCTTTTATCAGCAGGCCGGAAGCGTTAAAAGTAATATCTTTTGGTTTTCTTAATTTGTCGCAACCCAATATGGTTTTGGCTGTTTTGGCCGGGCTTGCCCAGTTTTGGCAGGCGAAAATGATGACAACCAAGCGCCCCGAGATAAAATCAGAAGGTTCCAGAGATGAAAATATAATGGCGATTATGAACAAGCAGATGCTTTATTTTATGCCTATTTTAACCGTTGTGATCTGTATGCAGTTCTCCAGCGGCTTGGCGCTTTACTGGCTTACCACTACCATTTTAACCGCTTTTCAACAATTGTATATTTTTAAGCGCAAAGAAGCCAAGAACGATAAAGTTATTGAAGGAGAAGTGATTAAATAGTTAATCAGTTATATTCCATAAAACAAGGCGAGATTTGTAAATCTCGCCTTGTTTTATTTGTTGTGTAGAAAAACGCTTTTAGAAGGGGGCGAGACAAATTTGAATCTCGCCCGGTTGATCGTAAGCGCCAAGCTTAGGCCTTTGTTATTTTATCAGCGATTTTTTTAAAATGCAATCCCATAATCGCCAGCTCCACCGCTTCCGGCAGAGCTCTTATTTTTGTAAAGCTGGTTTTAAAAATTAATTTCCAATACAATAAACCAGCTCTTGAAAAGCCGATTTTAAAAATGCTTTTAACAAAAGCTTTGGCGCCATCTAAAGTAGTAATTTTTACTTTTACTGTTGGTTTGTAATTTTTGATGAATTTATCAATCCTCCGATAATACTGTTTGTATGAATATATTTCGGAAAGGATTTTTTTATAACCCTCTCTCAGCCTATATTCGCCCATTTTGGGGATAAAATTCAGACTGCCGTCCGTGTTTTCTCCTTTTGTATCGCCTACAAGCCTGCTTTCGGCTTGAAGCCGATGCCAAAGCCGCGTTCCGGGCAGAGCGTTAAGCAGTCCCACCATTGCCGTAACCACTCCGACTTCCCGGATAAATTTAATTTGCGCGTCAAAAATATTCGGCGGATCGTTGTCAAAGCCAACTATAAAACCGGCCATTACTTGCATGCCATTCAACTGTATGGTTTTAACCGCTTCAATTAGGTTTGTCGCGATATTTTGCGTCTTGCCGCATTCTTGCAGACTGTCTATGTGCGGAGTTTCTATGCCAATAAAAACTTTATAAAAATTCGCTTTGCTCATCAATTGCATCAACTCTTCATCATCGGCCATGTTTACGCTTGCTTCGGTAAAAAATTTAAAGGGATAATTAAGTTTTTTTTGCCATTCAATCAGCAGGGCAAGCATTTTTTTCACTTGGGTTTTATTGCCGATAAAATTGTCGTCAACGATAAATATTGACCCTCTCCAGCCGGCGTTATAAAGCGACTGGATTTCGTTGATAAACCGCTTCTCTCTTTTTACTCTTGGAATTCGTCCGTTTAAAATAATAATATCGCAGAACTCGCAATTAAACGGGCATCCTCTTGAATATTGCACTGCCATCGTTACATAATCCTTAAAATTAATTAGCGACCATAGCGGAATGGGCGTTTTTGTTATATCCGGCCTTTTTGTTGAAGTATAGACGGGCATAGGCATCCCCTCTTGCAGGTCGTTGAGAAAGAGCGGCAGAGTAATTTCTGCTTCGTTGAGTACAAAGTGATCAACTCCACTAAATTTTTCAGCTTGCGCCGTAAAGGCCGGACCGCCGGCAACCACTGTTTTGCCAAAGGATTTGCATCTGTTAATGATTTCTTGCGCGCTTTCTTGTTGGACGATCATGGCGCTGATAAAAACCATATCCGCCCAGGCGATATGATCATCGGTTAAGTTTTCAACATTAATATCAACCAATTTTTTGTTCCATTCTTTCGGCAGTATTGCAGCGACCGTTAATAACCCCAAGGGTGGGAAAGCCGCTTTTTTGGAAATAAATTTCAGCACATGCTTAAAGCTCCAAAAAGTATCAGGGTATTTGGGATAAATTAGAATCACATTCATTTTTTAAAACCTCCTTAATTTAGTATTTAGTTTATTTTTGTTATCTTGGCACTTACGATTAAAATTGTAAAGAACAAGACAAAGGGTTTTCCCTTCTAAAAGCGTTTTGCAAAATAGTAGTATTCCTACTGAATGTATGTTTATCCGCGGAAATTGAGGTTGACGGAGATTCTTTATTGTACGATGTAAAAAAATATTTTTCGGCGCAAAAAATAATTAATGAAATCCGCGGGCATTATCGCCAAACTTTATTCCGTAAGCATAAGCCCAGATATCTATATTAATCCATTTGCCATTAACATTTACTTGAAGATATTGATGCGGCGACACATACCAAATTTGGGTCCATTTCAATCGTATATTATCCTCTGTAAAAAAACCGCTTTTTATCAATAATATTCTCATTATGTAATTAATGTTGGCGCAGTGCAAAAATCCGTTTTTACTCCAGAGCGCGGAAACATCGTGCTTAAAAGCGTCAAATAATTTCGTATAAGTTTTTATGCGGCAACCTCGGTATTTTGAAATCAATATGTCATAAGCCTTTTTTAAGCATTCTTCTTTATTAAGCGATTTTTT
>JAHIME010000095.1 GCA_018896595.1 Patescibacteria group bacterium | reverse complement strand
GATGCCGTATGCCTCTAATTTTTTAACCAATCCCGCGTCCGAGTATCTCGCCGGCGGCTTGGTAAAATGCTGTTCGTTTTTTAAGCTGATTAAATCCAGTTTTTCGTTTTTTTCCACGTCAGGCAATTCAATTTCGGCGCTTTTTTCCGGATAAATTTTAAGGTAGCCGTCAAATTTTAAAATTTGGCCGTTGGCGCGGAATTGGTAAGCCGGAGCAGCGTCTATGTCTATTATCGTCTGGTCAACAATCGCTTCCGGCATCTGGCTCGCCAATGATCTCTGCCAAATTAATTTATATAGTCTGTGTTGATTTTTATCAAGTGATTTAATGGAATCGGGATCGCGCGCCGCTTCAGCCGGCCTGATGGCTTCATGCGCTTCCTGCGCGCCTTTGGTCTTGGTTTTAAAACGGCGAGGCTGTTTCAGCGCGTAAGAGTCTCCAAAATTTTTCAATAAATATTCTTGGGCTTCGTTTAAAAATTTATCGGCTAAATTCAAGGAATCGGTTCTCATATAGGTGATAAAGCCGTTTTCATAGAGTTGCTGGGCAATCATCATTGTTTGTTTGGCGGAGAAGCCAAGCCAGCGGTTGGCGGTTTGCTGGAGAGTGGAAGTGGTAAACGGCTTCGGCGGATTTTTTTTAGTTTGTTTTTTTTCAATATCGGCGGCAATGTATTTCGCGCCATTTAATTCTTCCAATATTTTGTCAGCTTGATTTTTGTCTTTTATTTCCAGCTTGTCAATCGTCTTGTTGTTTATTTTATTCAACCTCGCTTCAAAACGGATTTTGGCCGCTTTTGCGGTTTCCAGTTCGGCGGTTATACTCCAATATTCTTGGGTTTTAAAAGCTTGGATTTCCCGTTCTCTTTCCACGATTAAGCGCACGGCAACGCTTTGCACGCGGCCCGCCGAAAGTCCTTTAGCGACTTTTTTCCATAAAAAGGGAGACAGTTCATAGCCGACTAATCGGTCTAAAATTCTTCTTGCCTGCTGGGCGTTAACTAATTTCATGTCAATATCTCTGGGATTCTCCAACGCTTCCATTATGGCTTCTTTTGTAATTTCATGAAAAACAATGCGGCCGATTTTTTCTTTGTTTATTTTTAAAGCCTCTGCCAAATGCCAAGCAATCGCTTCTCCTTCGCGGTCTTCGTCAGAAGCGAGGATTATTTTATCCGCCTTTGCCGCGTCTTTTTTCAGTTCAGCCACTCTTTTGCGCGCTTTCGCCGGAATTACGTATTTTGGCTTGAAGTTATTCTCTATATCAATGCCCATTTCGCTTTTGGGCAAATCGCGGATATGGCCGAAAGAAGACTCTACTTTATATTTTGAACCCAAAAATTTTGTTATTGTTTTGGCCTTAGTGGGTGATTCTACGATTATTAAGTCCATAATTTAATGTCTAAATTATAATTTCTAATGTCTAATTTCTAATCTCTTGTCATTCCCGCGAAAGCGGGAATCCAGGGGTTAAGCGAGTAGAATCTGGATTCCCGCTTTCGCGGGAATGACAGAGGAGTGAATTTACCTTGCCAATACATACTGCATTCCTCCCAGATTACGGATCATTCCTTTCATTTCCATAATGGTTAGTGTACTGTTTATTTGCGATGTGTCAAGTTTTGTCTTGCGTATCAGTTCATCTATGTGGATCGGCTCGCAAGCAAGATGCGCGAGTATTTTTTCTTCTTCTTCGGATTCGGGGATGATTTTTTTATTTTCAATAAAACAGGCGGCTTGCGCCAAGTCAAGCGTTTCAATAATGTCTTTGGCGCCGGTTACGGCTTTGGCGCCGAGTTTAATCAGTTGGTTGGGGCCGGCCGAAACCGGCGAATAAATATTCCCGGGAATCGCGAAAACTTCGCGGTTTTGCTCCAGGGCGAAGCGGGCAGTGATTAAAGCGCCTGATTTTTCCCCCGCTTCAACCACCAAAGTGCCGAGTGATAAGCCGGATATCAGGCGATTGCGCTGGGGGAAATGATGCCTTAACGGCGGAGCGCCAAGAGGAAATTCCGATATTACGGCTCCGCCGCCCGCTATGATTTTATCGGCGATATATCTGTTGGCGGAAGGATAGATGCTTTGCCTGTCTAATCCCGAACCCAAGACGGCGATTGTTCTGCCTCCCGCTTCCACCGCCGTTAGGTGCGCCAAAGAATCAATGCCCAGCGCCAGTCCGCTTACTATGGTTAATTTATTGCAAGCTAAGTCTTTTACAATGTTTTCCGTTACCTGCTTGCCGTAGCTTGTGTATTTTCTCGCGCCGACAACCGCTAAGGCGAATTCATCTTCCGCCGCGAGCCGGCCTTTAAGATAAAACAATTGCGGCGGATCGTAAATTTGGGAAAGCAATTTGGGATAAAGTTCGTCATCAGCCGTTATGGCTTGAATGCCCTCTTTGTTTAGTTGCTCAAGCAGTTTGTCGGGGTTGATATTAATCCGCGCCGCGGCGAATTCTTCCGCTATATTCGGCTCAATGCCGGCTTGCGCCAATTCGGCAGGGGACGCTTTAAAAGCATTTTCCAGATCAGGAAAACGTTTTCTTATTTTTTTCGTCCTCACGGGTCCGAATTTGGGGAAATTATTTAAAGCGATTAAATATTTTATATCGTCCATAGAACTTCATTGACTAAAAACGTTAAATATGATAGTATATAATGTTATTGATATATTAACATATTATTTATTTTTGGTAAATTTTTGTAGTATTTGGAATATTGCCTAGGAGTGGCGAAAGTTAAACCTCCCTCCTGGTTTGGCCATAACCTTTAATGGGGCCTTGTGTCCCGGCTTCTAGGCAGTATTTTGAATATTAGACGCTCTTTTTTAAATAACGGGGTGCCCTCTCTTGGAACATAAAGAGCCCATTTTCACGGGAAAATGGTGTTGGTGAAAAACCAGCCATCCCGACCAAATTAAAAGGCCTTATTCTTTTTTTAAAGAAAGGCCTTTTTTATTTTTGGAGATTAAATCAGCCGCGCGGCTAAATCCGCGATAGTATTGTTAACAATTTTCAATTCCTCTTCGCTGAATTTTTGCAAAACAAATTTATCAACAGGTATTTTATCAGCCATTTCTGTTTTAATGCCGATTCTAATTCGTTTAAAGTTTTTGGTTTTAAGATAATTAATAATTGATTCAACGCCTTTGTGTCCGGCGCTGCGGGAATCAACGGAAATTTTGTATTTGCCCAATTCAATATCAATATCATCATGGATGACCGTGAGAACATTTGACAAGTCGCTATTTTTAGCTTTAATAATGCCGAATTTTTTGGGGAGTAATTTATAATAAGATAAAATCGCTTGAACCGCCTGCCCGGAGTTATTCATAAAGGATTGAGGTTTGACTAAAATGCCGTTTTCAATATTGCAAATTTCAGCTTTGAATTTTTTGTTGTATTGCCAAGCGGAGCCATGCCGAGCGGCTATTGCGTCAACAGCCATAAAGCCGGCATTGTGCCGCGTTAGTTTGTATTTTTCGCTCGGATTGCCCAAGCCGATAATTATTCGCATAAATTTATATTTTTATTGTTCATGTTTTCCGTGAACCGCTCTGCCTTTTGCCACTCGTATATTAATAGGCGTTCCTGAAAAGCCGAATTTTTCCCGCAGGCGGTTTTCTATGAAGCGCAAATAAGAAAAATGCAGATCTTCATGAACCCCGATTCTTAGTTCAAATTCAGGCGGGCCGGATTTAGTTTGCTTGAATTCATAAATCCGCGGATGCTTGACGCCTTTTCCTTTGGCCGGGCGGTGAATTTTAACGACTCTGCTTAAAAATTTATCAAGCTGAGAATCGCTTAGCTGAAGCTGCCTTTGTTCCGCGATTTTTAAAATTAAATCAAGAATTTTATTTGTTTTCTCGCCGGTGAGAGCGGAAACAAATTGAATGGACGCGAATTGAATAAACGGCAATTTGCCGTAAATGTAATTTGTGTATTTTTTCGTGTCTTTTTCCGGAATTTTGTCCCATTTATTAGCGATAATAATAAAACTTCTTCTGCGGTCTATTATCTCCGCGGCCAGTTTAGCGTCCTGATGCGTAATCTCTTGGCTGATGTCTAAAACAAGAAGAGCTATATCAGCCTTGCCTAAAGCTGATAATGACTTGGCAATGCCGTGCTTTTCCAGCCCCTTGGCTTTGGCGCCTTTTTTGCTAATGCCGGCGGTATCAATTAATTTAATAGAGTGTTCTTTATAAATTATATCGGTATCCTGCGGTTCGCGGGTGGTATGAGGGACAGGGCTGACGATTACTCTCTCGTATCCTAAAATCGCGTTAAGCGCGCTTGATTTGCCGACATTGGGCTTGCCCATAATGCAGACGTTTATTGATTTTGGATTTATTTCTTCATCAATATGTTCTTTGGCGCGTGAAGTTTTGCGAGCCGCTGGGATTTTTTTCACGATGATGTCCAATAAATCGCCTGTGCCCGCGCCGGTGGCCGCGGAAACCGGAATCGGCTCGCCGAAAGACAACTGATAAAATTCCGCGATTTTGGCGCGCTCTTTAAAGCCGTCAGTCTTGTTGGCAACCAGCAATATTTTATTTTTTTTACCCAACTTTTTGAGAAACAAAGCTATCTGCTTGTCCTGGGGAAGCAAGCCGGTTTTACTGTCAACTAAGGATAGAATTAAATCGGCTCGCTGGAGATATTCGCGAGCCTGTTGCTGCACTTTTATGTTTATAATATCAGCTTCAATCAGCTTGTCTGATTTTTTTCGGTTTCGGGGCTGTTCCGATAAAAATTTCAAGTCCATTATTCCGCCCGTGTCAATCAATTCAAAAGTTTTGTCCCGCCAGCTTACTTGGCCGATATTGCTGTCCCTGGTCGCGCCTTCTATCGGCGACACTAAAGCTTGTTTTTTTTCAGTGAGGCAGTTAAAAAGAGTGGATTTGCCGACATTGGCGCGGCCGAAGATTACTACCAAAGGATATTTTTTATTTTTTAAGTTATTCATAATTAATTGTAAAGGAATTTCAATAATTTAAAAAATTTTAATACTCAACAATCAACACTCAACATTCATTCAATATCCAATAAATTTAATATCCAATATTTTTTATTGATTATTTAAATATTGAATGTTGATTGGATATTGGTTATTGATTATTTTTTGGTTATTGTATCTTGTATCTTGGTTATTAAGTTTTAAGTTACTCCGCGGTATTCTCCGCTCCTGATTCAGTAGCGTCCGCGCTTTGGCCAAGAATTAAAATAAAATCGGGCTGAATGGGATTTTTTTGGCCGGCCAATTCTTTGGCCAAATCATCAATCAGCCACTGCGGCAGTTCAATAGAGATATTGGACTTGGTTTTTTCTTTAAGTATGGTTAGAGATTGCGGTTTCGCGCCGCCGGTTAAATCATAAATGACTGAATTTTGAAAATTTTGCCGGCCGCAATTGCTGATATGAATAACATCAAAGCCGTATTTTTCCAAATCCAAAGCGGCTTTAGTCGCCAAGCCGTTTATCCAAGTTCCGTTGCGGACATCAATAGCCGCTTTCTCGCGGTTTACTTGCGTTTTGGCTTCGGCCGGCGCGTCCGAGAAAATATTGCCGGCCAAATATTGGATTTCCGAGAAATCGCCGTTGCGCGGTATTAAAATATAAGCCCCGCTTTCATTTATCGTGTCGGTCAAGAGTCCGTTAGGGCTGTTATCAAGCGCTTTATTTATAATACTATCGGTTTCAATATTTTTAAAGATGCTCCAGATTTTAATAATTTCCCATGTTTTTAGATTTGTGCTTATGTGTTCTTGCAGTTCATCCATAATGTCAATGATTAATTTCGGCTCAAACAGAATATTTATAGACAAAATTTTTTCCTTTACCGCTTCCAGTATTTTTTGCTGCCGCTTGCCCCTGGCGAAATCCGATCCTTCGGCTCCAAGCCCATGCCGCGACCGGGCGTATTTTAAAGCCAGTTCCCCGTCCATGTTTTGCCATCCTTTTTCAATATGCAGATGTTCATATCTGGCTTCATATGAATCGGCATCGCCCATTCCCATAATCGGGTATTTATAATCGTCCAAAGTGTTGTCAACGTAAATTTTAACGCCGCCCAATTTGTCAATAATATTAATAAAGCCGGCAAAGTCAATCCTCACGTAATAATCAATCGGCATATTTAAAACATCGCTTACGGCCTGGCTTGAGGCCAGCCCGCCCGAACCGGCCGTTTGCGTTTCAGCGTAAGCGTTGACATTGTTTATTTTTCTCCAGCCCATATCTTCAATCGGTATCGCCATGTCGCGCGGTATTGAAAGCATTGCCGCCTTTTTTGCCGAGGGCTGCAGGCTCGCCAGTATAATCGTGTCGGTTAAATATCCGCCTTCATGATTTTTACCGCCCATGCCCAGCAAAAGAATATTAATTCTGTCGGCCTTTTCGCCCTTTAATTGCTTGTCCGCGCTTTCAACCAAATGCTTGATGCGCCCGAGGATGGGTATTTTGTCAAACCATGACGATGACGATGAATTTTGTTCCGAGATATTGGCGTTGATATAAAACAAAGAAAAAGAAACAGTCAGGAAAACGCAAATATAGAGCAAATTTTTTAACAGTTTTTTCGCCCCGGCCGGTTTTGCTTCTTCAAAATTTGTTTT
>JAHIME010000094.1 GCA_018896595.1 Patescibacteria group bacterium | reverse complement strand
CCGGCCTAAAGCCCTCAATTTTAATCTCGCGGGAAACTTTTTCCGCCCCTTGTTTGATATACGGCTTGAATTCATCAAACGGCAATTCAACGGTTAATTCAATTTCCGATTTGCCCAAATCTTTTTTTTGTATGTTCATAATGCGATATTTATTAATTTTTTTGAATTATAAAATTACTTATTTTGTCATTCCCGAAGGCCGAAGGCCTATCGGGAATCCAGGAGTGAACCGTATTGCCGTTGTATTTTTGTATATGATTAATTAATGTTTTTGCGGCTCTCTCCTGGATTCCCGCTTTCGCGGGAATGACAGATTAGCGTGTTTCGTAATTTAAAGTAATTTATTATTTTATTAACTGATTAATAAAATTGGCCTGAAGTTAAAAAAATTCTTCAG
Source organism: Patescibacteria group bacterium (assembly GCA_018896595.1). GTDB lineage: Bacteria > Patescibacteriota > Patescibacteriia > Patescibacteriales > VMTK01 > JAHIME01. The sequence continues at coordinate 5,525 of JAHIME010000094.1, read as the reverse complement.
GCCGTTTTTGTTCATTACGGCTCGGCCGTCTTATACGCCAAAGGCACAATATATATTCCGGGGTCTAATCTCAAATCCTGAACAACTCGTTTTATCTCGTTAATCTTTTTTAATCTAATTTCTTGCCTTTCATGCAAAAATAGAAAAAAGTCGGAAAATTCTTGCATCGTAACGACTTTATAACCTCGTTCCTTCAGTTTTTCTCTTGTGGCTTTATCCATTTTTCGCCCTCCTTCCCTCTCTTTTAAAAAATTATTTGTCAAAAATCTCGGAAAATTTCGGCGCGACTTGTTTTTTGCGCGAAATCATTCCGTTTATATAAACTTTACCGTTTTTTAATTTGGCCCCCAACGCTTCTCCCACTTTTAGTTGGTCAACGGTTGAAACTAAAAATTCTGAACCTTCTTTAATAATATCGGTAATAAATAAAATGACGCTGTGATAATTTTCGGCCTCTCTTAACTTGTTTAATTCATTTATAATTTCGTCTTCGCGGGCGGCAAATTCATTCAAATCAACGGTTTCAACCTGGCCGATGCCGAATTTTCCGGCTTTGAAATTAAAGTCTTTGAAATCGCTTTTAATTATTTCAGCGCCGGACAGCTCGCTTACGGTTGAGCGGATTTTAAATAATTCCATGCCGAATTCTTGCCAATTTGTTATGCCCGCTATTCCAGCTAATTTTGTAATTATTTCCTTGTCTTTTTCCGCGCAGGTGGGGGATTTGGTTATAACAGTATCAACTAAAACGGCGGAAAGCATAAGGCCGGCTAAATTTTTATCAAGTTCAATGTTTCTCGCGAAAAATTCATCGGCTATTATTGTGCAGCTCGCGCCCCACGGCTTTACGGTAAAGGCGATGGGCTCGCCGTATTTAAAATCAACTTTATGGTGGTCCAATATTTCAATAATTTTCGCTTCTTCAATGCCGCTTACCGCTTGCTGAAATTCATTGTGATCCACTAAAATAATATTTTTTTCTTTAGCATTGTTTAAAACTTCCGGCTTTTCAAAACCGAATTTTTTTAAAGCGAACTCGGTTTCCTTGTTGATTTCGCCGGCAAGCGCGGGCGCGTAATTGTCCGCGCTCTCCATTTTATTTTTTAAATCAGCGTAAGCTATGGCCGCGGCCGAGCTGTCCAAGTCCGGGGATTTGTGGCCGATGATGTAGATTTTATTATCCATATTCTTATATTTTTTTTTAAAAATTTTAATACTCAACAATCAACACTCAACATTCATTCAATATCCAATAAATTTAATATTCAATACTTTTATTGATTATTTGAATATTGAATATTGATTGGATATTGATTATTGATTATTTTTTACTTTTTGATTTATTGCTTTTTTTCTTTGGCTTGTCCTCTTTCTTCGGTTCATTCTTTTTCTTTTTTTCAGTTTCTTCCGTCGTTTTTATTTCTTCCGTCTTTGCTTCTTCCTTTTCGCCTTCAGCCTTTTCCTCTTTTTCAGTTTCTGCTTTGCCGGCTTTTTCTCCGGTTATATCAATTCTCCAGCCGGTTAAGCGCGCCGCCAGGCGGACATTCTGCCCGTCTCTGCCTATAGCCAGAGACAGCTGGTCTTCGGCTACATTGACCAAAGCTTTTTTATTTTTTTCGTCAATATTAACCGAAAGCGTCTTGGCCGGCGACAAGGCGTTGGCGACGAATTTGGCGAGGTTTTCATTATATTCAATGATATCAATTTTTTCGCCGCCTAATTCGCTGATTATTGTCTGAATTCTGGCGCCGCGCTGGCCTACGCACGAGCCGATCGGGTCGACATTTTCGCCGGTGGCGGATACGGCGACTTTAGAGCGGCTGCCGGCTTCGCGCGCGACCGATTTTATTTCCACCAATCCGTTTGATATTTCGGGGATTTCCAAATAAAACACTTTTTTCAATATTTCGTCGGAAGTGCGGGATAAAATTATTTCCGGGCCGCGGGAAGTGATGTTGACTTCTTTGATAAAAACTTTGATTCTTTGGCCCGGATTGTATTGCTCTCCCCGGATTTGCTCATCGCCGGGCAGAATCCCGGCGGTCTTGCCCAAGTCTATCAAAACAATCCTGCCTTCATGGCGCTGGATCACGCCGGCAACGACTTCATGCTCCTTTTCCTTGAATTCATTGAATATCATTTCGCGCTCGGCTTCGCGCAATTTTTGGATAATCACCTGTTTGGCGGTTTGCGCCGCCATGCGGCCGTAAGCGTCCGGCACCGTTAACTTTGTTTTAATTTCATCGCCTATTTTTGCCGTCTTTTTAATTAATTTAGCGTCCGTCAGCTGAATTTCGGTTTTGGGATTAAACCTTCTTTTCTCTTCTGCGTCCTGTCCGCCCTGGGCGGATTGGGCGGATGTTTCGGTTTGTTCAGCTTTTTTTTCTTCTGCGTCCGGGACGCATCCGCCCTGGGCGGATGTTTCCGCATCTTCCTCTTCAGGCATATCCTCAACCACGGTTTTCACGTCAAAAACTTTGGATTTGCCGGCTTCCGGGTCAAACTCAACTTTAATATTTTGGTTTCTTTCACCGAAGTCTTTGCGGTAAGCCGCGGCTAAAGCCGATTCAATAGTGGTAATGACAGCTTCATAGCTTAAGCTCTTTTCGTCGCAGATTTGTTTTATCGCGTTGGATATTTCTGACATATGAGAGTTTTTTGTTTAATTATTTAGTTAAGAAAAAAGGCTAATTGTTATAAACAACCAGCCTTAATAATATGTTAACATAGTTAATATTTCGTGTCAAATAAAATTTGGTTTTTGTCGCAACCGCAATAAGTCGGCTTTGCTAAAAATGATATTTTGTTTATCCACAATTATTGCTCTTGACAACAATTTAATTCTGGGCTAAAATTGTTATATATGATAAAAACTACTCAAAATTTCGTAAAACGGACCATATTCCCTGAAATTGCCCAACACTTAAAGGCGGAAGAAATAACTCTTATAATTGGACCAAGACAAGTAGGAAAAACTACTCTGCTTTTTCAGTTGAAGGATTATTTAATAAAACATAAACATTATTCTGAAAAAAATATTCTTTTTTTTAACCTTGATTTGATTGATGATTTTGCTCAAATCAAAAATCAAACTCATTTTATTCATATACTTAAAGAAAGTTTAAAATTTCTTGAAACTAAACCTCTTTTTGTTTTTATTGATGAAGCTCAGCGGATAGAGAATGCGGGAATATTTTTTAAAGGAATATATGATCTTAATTTGCCAATTAAATTTATCTTAACAGGATCATCTGCTTTAGAAATTAAAGATAAAATTCATGAATCATTAACAGGGAGAAAACGGCTCTTTTATCTTTATCCGTTTACTTTTTATGAATACCTGAAATCCAAAGATAATTTTTTAGCCCAACTGATTTTAGAAAAAAACATTTCTTCTTACAGGCAAGGCGATATTTTAAATCATTTATTTAATTTCATTGTTTATGGAGGATATCCGAAAACAGCTTTAGAAAAAAACCCTGAAGAACAAACCCAATTTCTAAAAGAGATACACTCAAGCTATATTGAAAAAGACATCATTGGTTTTTTAAAAATTAAGGATCCGCTTGCTTTTATCGCGCTTTTTAATATTTTAGCCGGAGAAATCGGCCAATTAGTTAATCTAAGAGAACTTTCAAATACTGTTAATATCGTATACCGCACTTTAGAAAAATATATTAGCACTTTAGAAAAAACTTTTGTCGTTAAGCGAGTTCTGCCATTTTTTAAAAATCGTAGAAAAGAATTAACTAAAATACCAAAGATTTATTTTTTAGATGCTGGCTTGCGAAATTTTGCCCTTAAATCTTTTACAGGTTTTGAAACGCGGCAAGACAAGGGCGCGCTTTTGGAAAATTTTATTTTCTCCGAAATTTATAAACAAACTGATCTTCAACTCCATTTTTGGCGAACTAAGGAAAAAGCAGAAGTGGATTTTGTTTTAACTGATTATGTTGGAATAATTCTGCCAATAGAGGTTAAAGCTGTCTCTTTAAAATATTCTGAAATATCCCGCAGTTTTCGCAGTTTTATAACTCGCTACCGGCCAAAGCAGGCAATTATTGTTAATTTGGGTTTTCAAGGAAAAACACAGCTTGATCAAACTGAAATTATTTTTATCCATCCTTATGAAATTAGCAAAGCTATTAAAGAATATGGTATTTTTTAAGGATTGCAACCCGGTTTCCATGAAAAACTGAATTGGGTCCAATGCCATGCCCATAAGCCGCTGCAACCGCCCGGCCCCCAACCGGCAGGCAGGGTGCCGTAAGGTACTGGGGTGGTTAAGGCCCAGCCAATGCATTCCGGGTTCCCATCGGGATCTGTTCCCCACTTGGTGCAGGTATATTTACACAGCTGACTCCCGTTAAGGGGACAGAGGTCAAGAGAACACGGGTATTGGGGCGGTGCCTGGCTGAAAACGAACTGGTAAGCGCAGGTCTCGGTGCAGTTGGGATCCGTGCTTCCGGCGCAATTGTTGGTGCAGCCCCCCTTGTACCAGTTGTTGTACCACTTCAAGTTGCATCCGCCGCTCCACCAGTCGGACAGATGATCGGGGAGCGGATGCCATAAGCCGTCACCGTTGGCGGGTATGTTTACATAGGCCCACCCGGGGGTGCAGTCATGAACATCCGTCCACATATCAAACGTCCGGTTGTTATTGCAAGCAGTCACCTTTACCGTTTGGTACAGCCAGACGCCATCAATAGAGGTATTGAGCGCATAGACCTGTACCGGCACGCTGGCCCAGCATGAGATTGCCGTATCATTCCCCCATTCTAAGCAGGAATCAGCGTCATAATTGCCGCAGGTCTGCTGGGTGGTGGCATTAAGGCATTGCTTCGCTCCTGCGGGCGAGCATTCATTAGCGCAGACACATAAACCGTTTTGGCAGGTGGAGCCGCCCGGGCAAACAGTACCGCAGCCGCCGCAGTTATTGTTATCGGCTAAAAGATTAACTTCACAGCCGTCGGCATCAGTCGCTGAGCCGTCGCAATCATCGTAATTAAGGTTGCACTGGCATTGGCCGGAGCCGTCGCAGGTTGTATTGGGTCCGCAACCGGGCGGGCAGGAAGGAAGGCAGGAATTGGGGTCGGCTCCGCATTCCCGGCCGGCGCAGGCCGAGTTGCAGCAGTTTGAAGTGTCAAAGACGCAGGCGGAATCGCAGGCAAGAGGTGTTCCGGCTTCATAGCCCAGGGTCAGACAAGTTTGGCTATTTAATTGAGTAGTGTCGCACTGCTCGCCTTTGGCTATTTGGAGAATATTATCCCCGCACCATTCGTTCGGCTTGACAGTTAGCGTGAAGCTATCGCTGGCAGTGGCGCCGCAAGCGTTGATTGCTGTAACAGTGACGGTATAGGTTCCCGGATTGGTCGCGTTGTTGTCGCCGGTGGCGTTGATGTTTCCGGTTGTTGGGTTAATGACAATGGTCAGGCCGGCAGGCAGGGCAGGGATGACTGTTCTTGACCAGGTGACGGTATTGCTAGTTGATTTAATCGGGGTTCCAAAATAGGTTATTGGCATAT
>JAHIME010000093.1 GCA_018896595.1 Patescibacteria group bacterium | reverse complement strand
TATTGCGGGAGAATACGAAACCGAGGTGGTTCAATCTGTTATATTAAGCAGTATAACCTATTATAAAGACGGTTTTTTGATGAAATTGGACGCCAGCGGCAATGTTAAAGATAATAAAAATTGGATTATAAATTATAGCGGTAACATTATTACGGAATTGATGACGCCATACGCGGTTTCCAATGATTTAAACGCGCAGGCGGAACCTTATTCAATTAATTTAACCGATCGCAAACCGGAATTTTCTCTTTATAAAAATGCCAAGACAGCCGCTTATGCTCCCTTCGCGAGCTATAAAGATCTTTTACCGCCAGTAGCGCCCTTAGTTTCCGCTTATGATACACCGCTGCAAAATTCATCCGGCACTTCAACCGCGGCAAGAACTTGGCCGCAAATTAATTATGAAAAATCGATCCCGGCCGAACTGATTAATGACAAGAGCCAAACTGTTCACGGCGAGCTCCTGCCGATTTTAAATCAGCTTTACAATAACCAAGTCAAGATGACGGATAATATGGACGGGGCGATGCTTTATTATATATTTGATCGTATTATAACCAAAGACGATATAACCGCGGTGAAAAATTATCTTGAGGGCCTTGGTTATAAAACACAGGACGAAGGGCTTTATGAATTAACGACGTATAAGCCGGGCTACTTTTTAATTTTGACTTTTTCCACGGATAACGCCTACAAAGCATTTTTGAAGATAACTTATTAAATTAAATTTACGGCGGAGTTATCCGCGTAATATCAAGGTCGAAAATAACAAACTTTATTTATTATTAACAATAAAACACTATGAACAAAAAAACTATCATAATAATTCTGGCGGCCATCGTTGTAGTCGGCGGCGTGTCTTACGGCGTCAATCGCTGGCGCCAACAACAGCTGGCCAATCAAATTTTAAAAGGAATGTATGGCGTTGACGCCGGTTTGTTGGGCAAAATAACCGGCGGCGGAGGGAATATTACCAATCAAATAGCGCAGGAAATGGCCAAAGAAGCGGCTAAAGATGAAGCTCAACAGAAGAAGGATGAAGCCAAAGAGGCCGCCAAAACACCGGAAGACAAATACGATGAAATTGAAGAAGCGGAGACTTACGACGCTGATTCCAAAGCCGCGGTAAGCGAAACCAAAAAAATCGTTGAAAAGGTATTTGGCAAAGCCAAATTAACTTCTATTTACACCAGCACGTATGGATCCGAAGACGTTCAGTCCAGTATGATGGAATTTGAAATTGCCCGTCTTGTAACCGGAGCGGATTTAGGCGCGCTTAACAAAGCGCTTACCGATAAGGGTCTGCCGATTATACAAAGCAGCATATCGGATAAAACCGCTATGGTCGTGGCCGGCAGCAATGAAACTGTTGTGTACTCCTTTGGTTTTGAAATTGACGGGCAGACCGTGGGTGTTAATATTATGAAAACCAACCAATAATTTTAATTCTTAATTCTTAATTTAATTCTTATGGAACAAAATACTCCAATAGTTGGCGGAAGTAAAAATACCGCGATGGCGGTCATAGCGTATATTTTATTTTTTATTCCGCTTTTAACCGGCGACGCCAAAAAAGACGCCTTCGTGAAATATCATACCAAGCAAGGTTTAGTGCTGTTTTTGTTGGTAGTGTTGTTAAATATAGTGGATCGGATTATGCCGTTCTATTTTTGGTGGACAATCAATTGGATTTTAAGTTTGGGAACACTGGTATTATTGATTATCGGCATCAGTAACGCCGTAAGCGGCAAGCAACAGCCATTACCTCTTGTTGGCAAGTTTTCGGACTTTTTTAAATTTTAAGCCCGAAAAATCCGCTTGAAACAGTAAACGGCGCTTAGTTTTATAAAAAGTTCATATTCTATTGTAAAGAGCTGTAAAAAAAACAAAACGCCGAGATTTTGCTCGGCGTTTTGCATATATTAAAATTATGATTATTTTAGGCATAGAAACAAGCTGTGATGAAACCGCGGCGGCAATAGTTGATGGCGGCAGCGCAGGAACACAAAATGTAGGAACACAAAATGTAGGAACACAAAATTTTGTGTTCTTACGATCCAATGTTGTTTCATCGCAAATTGAAATACATAAAAAATACGGCGGCGTGGTGCCGGAGGTGGCGGCGCGCGAGCATGTTTTGAATATTCTGCCTGTTGTTAATGAAGCGCTGGAAAAGGCGGGAATAAAGAGAGAAAATGCCGGAAAAAAAATTAACGCCATCGCGGTTACTATCGGGCCGGGGCTTATCACTTCTTTAATTGTCGGCGTTGAAACCGCCAAAGTTTTGTCGTATGTTTGGAATGTTCCGGTTATTGGCGTTAACCATATAGAAGGACATATTTACGCGAATTTCATTAGCGCAAATTCTCCGCCCGAGGCGGACCAGCCTTGGGCTGGCAAACAAATACAAAATACAAAATACAAAATACAAAATAACATAAAATTTCCGGCTGTGGTTTTAACTGTTTCGGGCGGACATACGATGCTGGTACTGATGAAAGGACATGGCAAATATAAAATTATCGGCGAAACCAGGGATGACGCGGCCGGCGAAGCGTTTGACAAAGCAGCGAAACTGTTGGGCATAGGTTATCCGGGGGGGCCAGAGATTGCCGCTGAAGCGGCAAAATTTTCAATTTCTAATTTTCCCCGGCCGCGCACCGCGCAGCGGGGCAGGCAATTTCCAAACAAAATACGCTTGCCCCGCCCGATGATTTATTCCAAGGATTATGATTTTTCTTTTTCCGGACTTAAAACCGCGCTGTTGTATGAAATCAAAAAATCCCCCCCTACCCCCCTTATTAAGGGGGGCGCAGGGGGGATTGGAATTCCGGAATATTGCCATGAATTTCAGCAAGCCGTGATTGATGTTTTAATTCATAAGACGGTTAAAGCCGCCGAAAAGTACGGGGTGAAAACCGTGATGTTGGCTGGCGGGGTGGCGGCTAATTTTGAATTAAGAAAACAGATGGAGAAAACGATAAGAACCCTAATCCCTAATTCCCAATTCCTCATTCCCGCCCTGCAATATACCACGGACAACGCGGCCATGGTGGCGGTTGCCGGTTATTACAAAGCGCTTAGAAAAGAATTTACGCCATGGCGAAAATTAAAAGTTGACGCGAATTTAGAACTTAAATAAAACTTTTAGTTTATTAAAAAAACAGGGCATTGCCCTGTCCCTGCCTTGCCCTGTTCTTATTTTAATATCACGTTTTCTTTTAATATTGTATTCCTCTTAAATATAATCGGACTGCCTGTCTGCTCTGTTAAAGTTATAAAAGAAACATAACTGCCATAGCCGGTTCCGTCCGCGCTGGTAGCAAAAGCCCTGATATGATAAGTCGCGCCCGGGGTTAAATTTGGTATTTCTAATTTAAAAACTCCGGCGCTAAAACCGCCGGTTTCAGAGACGCTCCATGTGTCAGTTTCCGTTAAGCCGTATTTAAACCCGCGCTCGGTAACTGTTGCCGTGCCAATATCTGTTATATTGCCGTTGCCTGTTGCCACTGTGGAAGCGACTAATGAGGCGGGGTTGGTTACAATTGTTGGCGGCACTACCCAAATTACTTCAAGATAAGGGTCTTGAGATGTGCCAGTTTGTTCAGACATACTAAATGTAACAGAATTAAATGCATAATCCACAGCTATTGGAGAATCTAGTATATCATGTCCCTCTCTTAATCCTAACTTTGTCCACCCAGTTTTATTTACCCAACTCTTACCGGTAGTATTCAGTGCCCAATTCCACCACGTAGCCGTACTGGCAGAAGAGATATCTATTCTTGTATCGCAACCCTCTTCTGCGCTGTGAATTGCTCCACATTGGTCATAGTCCTCAGTAACTAAACTACTATTACTTACTTGAGAAGTCTGAACAACATTAATCCAATCATCTCCATCATTATCGCCAGAAGATTTCGCGGTACAGTATAAATACAATTTTGCTGTACTGATTATTGCAGAATCATCTATTCCGCTAGTATCAATAGGAATAAACATCCTAAATATACCATAAGCGTGCGCAACCGAATCACCAATATCCTCAGATTTTACTACAGCAGTTGCAATAGTATAGGAAATAGAGCCACCAATAGTGGAGTTATGTACAGTATCCCAATATGGTTGATTAATGAAGCCGACACGCCCATCCCCGGCCCCGGCATAATAACTCCCGGTATCAGCCAAAACATTCATATTAAAAAATGCTTTCAGCTTGGCTAAAAAATTTGGCTTTGTTTGTTTGCTAAATTCTTCAGCCGTGGTCGTGGCGGTTTCAGTCTGGTACCATTTATTTTCCGCCGCGTCTTTGTAAAACGGCTCTCCTGCGTAAAACCTGCCAACCCAAACTTCTTTTTCACTCTCACTTGCGGCGACGGCTCCATCGTCTCCGGCCGCAACCTCGCCGTCGGCTCCATAGTCCGAGCGAAGCGAGGCTGTGGAGCCTTCTTGCGTATTCGCATCTTGGCTCCACAGC
>JAHIME010000104.1 GCA_018896595.1 Patescibacteria group bacterium | reverse complement strand
ACAAGAGGGAAGCAAATGAAAAATATTGGCATAGTAGTAATGTTAATTCTTCTTGTTGGTATACTGGCAACGCAGGCTCAAGAGACAGCATGGCAAACAGTCTCTATACCAGGACTCTGTACATTCCAAATTCCACCAACAGTTGAGATTCAGAAGGGAACCTACAAGCGGGTAGATGACCAGTTTAGGAAGATGCTTCTTGAGATCAGTGAGTCACCCGACCGCGTAATTGCCCAACCCAAGGGAATCAATGATTTCGACCCTGTTGCAATAAAAAAATACTGCCGGATCATTGTTGAAACTGTAAGGGGGACCAAAGGAGATTATGCAAAACTTAATGAACCACTTTTGCTTTCAGAAGCGGAACTAGAGGAGTTCGATGAAGAGTATAGGAATCAGGTTGAACAACAGGCAGCTATCTTGGACGCGAAGGGGGTAAAATTGACCATTCTCTCTCGGCAACCCTTAAAAATTACCTGTATAAATGGAGTCGACGCTCTTGTAAGTACATATACGCGGAGTGTGAATGATACACCTTCTGTCCTAGTGCAGGTGTACATGATGATTCAAAACAATGATGTTATGCACACAATTGCAATCTCATACCGTGAATCTGAGAAAGATATTTGGGCTAATGATCTCGGAAAAGTCATCAACACCTTCAAATTTGAGAAGAGATAATAAAGCGTCAAGGGAAAGGTGTTCTAGCTCAATAATTCAGTAATTTTTAGTGGAAAATATATATGATCCGAAGACTTTTTAACCGGATAGTTGAAACTTAGATATTATTATAGATAGACGTCCTAAAGAAAAACCTCGTAAAAGGGAAAGCTATACAATTAGTTAAAATAGGATGTGCCCTATTTTAACTAATTGTTATGGTTTACTATGATGAAATAGATTCAAAATAATCTTGGAGAATTATTGATCTAACTAAGAAACGTACGAATAAAGGAAATAAATATGAATGATAAAAGAAAAATAGATATTAATAAAGATGATCCAATTTATTATGAAAATATTTGTCCAAATTGGTATAAGGCATCTAAAGATTTAGTTGCAATTCAAGAATCCAACCAGTCTGATAACTTGATTTTTGCTCAATTTTTCTTTCTTTGGAGTTCTTTTAATGCTCTTTATAATTTAGCTGGAGCATCTGGAACTTGGGAAATCAATAGAATGGAAGGTCTAATAGATAGACTTGATGTTGAAGATATTAATAAATTTTTCAAAGAAGCTAAAAATTCTTGTGACTATTTTATAAAAGAAAGAGATTTAATAAAAGATATGAAAAGATATCTGTATAAAGAAGAGCCACTGGAAAAAATGGACATACATGCAATAAGAAAAAATTATGAAAAAAACCGAAATACCAAGGAAAATATGAAGAATATCATTAGAATCGTTTACCGGGTTAGAAATAATCTGACACATGGATCAAAAGAAATGCGTGGGGATGATATTTTAATCATCAAAAAAGCCATTCCTATTTTGAAATCTACAACAAGAATAATTGCAAAACGAGTTTTTAGTGTAAGTTTATAGAAGGTAAAGACTTAAATAGAAAGTAAAGAACATTATTAGAAACTAGGGAAATCTCATTTAAAATTAAGGGGTATAAAAATGAAAAGAAATATTTTTATCTTATTGATCGTAACGATTATTTTAATTATTTTTTCAACTTTGATTTTTGCTTCCGGAACAATTGATGAAAAAGAAGATTATACTAAAGCCATAGAAACTTACAAACAAGCAATTCGTATTGATCCTGAGGATGCTTACACCTATAACAATTTAGGTATTGCTTATCGTAGTCTCGGTCTTTATAAAGACGCCGTAGAGGCTTACAAACAAGCAATTCGTATTGATCCTGTTAATGCTATTCTCTATTATAATTTAGGCGTTGCTTATGATAGTCTTGAACTTTATCAAGAGGCTGTAGAGGCTTACAAACAAGCAATCCGTATTACTCCTAATGATGCTACCACGTATAATAGTTTAGGTGTTGCCTATTTTAATCTTGGTTTTAATACAAAATACCCTACCGCAGAGGCTTATAAACAAGCATTTGAACTTAGTCGAAACAACGCCGTAGAGGCTTACAAACAAGCAATTCGTATTGATCCTGTTAATGCTATTGTCTATAATAATTTAGGTATTACTTATCGTAGTCTTGGTCTTTATAAAGACGTAGAGACTTATAAACAAGCAATCCTTATCGATCCTGCTTATGTAAACCCCCACTACGGTTTAGGCCTTTCTTATTTAAAAGTTAGAGATAAAAAATTAGCTTTAGATGAATATAAAATTCTTAAAGATTTAGATATTAATTTAGCGAATGAGTTACTTGATTTAATAAATAAATAGGGACAAGAAAATAATCACTGGAAGCAATTGGGAACACATGTTCATGCTCGAGAATTAAGGAATCTATCATGCAATTTAATCAACAAATCATCATTAAAATACGGTATATCTATTTATTTTAATAAAAATATCGATATAGCTTACAATTTTATATCGGAAAGGAAGTACGCATGAAATTATTAATTCAAAATATAAAACGATTGGTAAAAATAATACTTGAGAATATTTTTTTATTAGTAGGAGCATATTTATTTACTCTTAACTTATTTAATTTTAAGCATGACGCATATTATGCCAGAGAAGGAGTCGTAGCAGGCAAAATAGCAGGCTATAATCCTAGTGCATCCTACACGGATCCCGCAATATATTATTATTATAATAGTGATACTATAACCAACCTGGCCTTAGGAGTTATTTTAATTATCTTAGGGTTATTATTAATTAAAGAAAGATATTCAAAAAAACAGATAGAGAGGTTATAATTGGTTTTATATTAATTTGAAAAAATAAGAACCAGGATCTGTGGCTAGATACTGTATTAAAAATATTTAAGAAATAAGATAAAAATTATTATTATTTTCTCTCGATATTTCTTCTTTTTTACTATTATAATTATAAGTGCAAAAGGGAGGGCGATTTACCGAAATTACACTCCTTTTTGTATGGCTATACCGAAAGACTTAACATCCGTTTTCCTTTCGGTTTTTTATTTTATTAGACATAAATATTTTTTTTCAGTATCTCTTACCCAGCAAATTGAGGACCCACTCTCTCTCTCTCTCTCTCTCTCTCTCTCTCTCTCATTAGTTATTACTAAGACAATGTTTTCTAATATTTCACATTTAGTTTAGATTTAATTTATCGTGATTTAGTCCTCACCCCGAAAAGAGAGATAAAAAATAAATGAAAGGATAATAGCGGGAATTTTTTCTCTCCCTTTTCGGTGGCTATATCTTTTAGATTCTTTATGATTAGCGATAAGTAAAAACATCCATAAATAAAAAGTTAAAAGACCTGTCTGCGTGCGGACACGCACAGGCAGAAAAGAAACATTTTATTTATATAGTTTTCACCTATCGCAGGGAGAAGAGAAGAAGAGGAGAGAGAAAAAATCAAAGCAATAATTTAATCCACTTCGGCTATCTCTAATTTTACAACTCATCCACGCGCGGGGCGGGTAGCTTTTCCTTCCCCCTTATTCCCCCCTAAAACCCCCCAAAAATCCCCCTTCCTTTTCATATCCCGCTTTCTTTACGTACCCCTCGCTAAATTCCCTTGAACTTCGGGCTTT
>JAHIME010000092.1 GCA_018896595.1 Patescibacteria group bacterium | reverse complement strand
TTTTTTATTATTTTTTGCTGAAGTTCGTTAAATTCCATAATTATTATTTTTGTCCGTTATGCTTACAAATTTACATCTTTTTATCCAAAAAATCAAATAAAAATTTTTGCGCCGAAATGCTATTGACTTTTTGTTTGTTTTGCGTTATAAATAATAAATAAGGGAAATACAAAGCATATTTATTATTAATGAATATCCGCTTTCGCAGAGAGCGGTTTTAATTTTTTATGGAAATTAGAAATATAGCGATTATCGCCCATGTTGACCACGGTAAAACCACCCTAACCGACGCGCTGATGCAGCAAACCGGCATGGCGGAAATCGGAGTAAGCATGGACAGCAACGCGCTGGAACAAGAACGAGGCATTACAATTTATTCAAAAAATACCTCTGTATATTATAAAGACACAAAAATTAATATTGTGGATACGCCGGGCCATGCTGATTTCAGCTCGGAAGTTGAACGTGTTCTGCGCTCCATTGATTCAGTGCTTTTAATCGTTGACGCCCAAGAAGGGCCGATGCCGCAAACAAAATTTGTTTTAAAAAAATCGCTTGAATTGGGCCTAAAGCCCATTGTGGTTATCAATAAAATAGACAAGCCGGCGGCAAGGCCGGACGAAGTGCAGGAAATGATTTTTGAATTATTTCTTGATCTTGGCGCGAACGATGAACAGCTTGATTTCACCACGGTTTACGCCATAGCGCGCGAGGGCATAGCTAAAAATAAAATCGGGGACATTTCAAAAGATTTGACTCCTCTGCTTGATGTTATATTGAAAGAAGTTCCCTCCTCTTCCAGTAAAGAAGCAAGCGATAAGCCATTGCGCGTACAGCCGTTTAATCTCGGATATGATAATTTTCTCGGACGCTTGGCAATCGGCAGAATTTACGAGGGCAAGATTAAAGACGGGTCAAAGGTTGTTATAAAAAATATGAACAATGAAACAAGAGAGGGGAAAATAGCGAAATTATTCACTTTTGAAGGATTGACCAGAAAAGAAATCAAAGAAGCGAGCGCCGGCGATATCGTAATGATTGCCGGCCTGCCTGATATTTATATCGGAGAAACTATTTGCGAAGACGGCGGCCAAGAAGCTTTGCCCGCCATTAACATTGACGAGCCGACAATCTCTTTGAACTTTTTTGTCAACAATTCACCTTTTGCCGGACGAGAAGGGAAATTCGTAACCAACCGGCAAATAAAAGAAAGATTGGAAAAAGAATTGGAAATTAATGTCGGCTTGAAAATTGATTTTTCGCCGACTGATTATTACAAAGTTTGCGGCAGAGGCGAGATGCATATCGCGATTCTGCTTGAAAATATGCGCCGCGAAGGCTATGAACTGCAAATTTCCCAGCCCAATGTAATTATCAAAGAAGAAAACGGAATAAAACTTGAACCGTTTGAAGAAGCGACGATTAATGCGCCGGAAGCAATGGCCGGCACGGTAATTAAAAAACTTTCAAGCCGCCGCGGCAATATAATTGAGATGAAGCCCGAGCGCGGCAATGTTAAAATTGTTTTTGAAATCCCGACTCGCGGCTTGCTCGGATATAAAAATGAGTTTGTGGTTGATACGCGCGGAGAGGGGATATTATGCGCCAGAGTCATCGGTTTCAGGCCTTATGTCGGGGATATTGAAAAACATCAAGTCGGCTCAATGGTTTCCATGGCAACCGGCAAAGCTCTCGGGTTTTCTCTTTTTAATCTTCAAAACAGAGGCGTTTTGTATATCGGAGCCAATACGGAAATCTACGAAGGAATGGTTATCGGCAATGTGTCAAAGGGCAATGACTTGACCGTGAATCCGATAAAAGGAAAACAGTTATCAAATATGCGGGCTTCGGGATCCGACGAGGCCATCCGCCTTACTCCGCCTATGGATTTAACTCTTGAAAAAGGCATGAGCGTTATGAACGAGGACGAATATTTGGAGATTACCCCGAAAAATATACGATTAAGAAAAAAGTTTTTAACGGATATCGCGAGGGTAAGGGCCGGCAGGGCCAAGCAATAAAATAGCCGGCATTAAGTTTAAAGTTATCAAAATTAAAAAACCGCCTGATCAGGCGGTTTTTTAATTTGGTGGAGATGGCGGGAGTTGAACCCGCGTCTAATAAATTTTTAAAAGCGGTTTTACGGAAATAGTTCGGTTTGTTTATTCATCACTGCCGTGGAAACCGGACAAAATCGGCAATGATCAGTTCTTTTTAATTTTGGATAACAGGCAAGAACATCCTGTTAACCTATCCTGAAAATATGACACCCGCTTGCGGTTATCAGGAGTCGCCGGGCGGATGGCCATGGCTTTTGTTAAGCTACGGCAGGCACTAAAGCCGGAACGCGAAACGCGTACTTGACTTTAGCTAATAAGTTGTTTGCACTTATTTTAATTTCAGCGTGATTTTCGTGACTGCTGAAAACTCACGTCCCGAGCGCTTTTAAAAAATTTTATTATCGATGCCTTGCATCCCCAAATTTTTAAATTTAGGATTTTTGTCTTTGTTTTGTCAAAGTTCTCATCTCTCTCTCAACATCTCTCTTCTTGATAGCTTCTCTCTTATCTACTTTTTTCTTTCCTTTGCCGACCCCGAATTCCAGCTTGATTAAGCTATGCTTAGTATATATTTTTAAAGGCACTAATGTCAAGCCCTGCTCCTGCCTCTTGCCGACCAAATATTTGATTTCATTTTTTTTAAGCAGCAGCTTGCGCGGCCTGTAAGGATCATAACTTTTGATTACGCCGGCAAATTTGTATAAAGGGATATGCGCGTTGGTTAAATATAATTCGGGCAATTCGCGCCCCGTCCTCTTTAAAGTTACGAAACCGCCTTTTAAATTAATATGCCCGGTTTTAACTGATTTAACTTCATGGCCGAGCAAAACTATTCCGGCTTCAAATTTTTCCTTAATTTCATAGTCAAAATTGGCTCGTTTGTTTGTCGCTAATATCGGCATATTATTATTTCTCCATATTCCATTCCTTCAATTTATCAATTACTTTGCGGCCGCCTATTAAATTCCGCAGATATTCCCTGTGCGCCGGCGATTTTACTTTTTCTTCAATTCCTTTGCTGTCCTTGTAATGGTCCAATATATGTTCTATTTCTTTGTCAATTTCCCCGTCCTCGGCGCTTATTTTTTCGGCCAGCGCGACCTCCCGTATCAGCAGAGAAGTTTTTACCCGCTTTACCGCGTCCGGCAACAAATCAAGCGCGAGCCGGTCGCGCGTTTTATTGAGATGGCTTAAATAATCTTCAAATTTGCCGCCTTGGCCGGCAACAGCGGCTTCCAACTCGGCAATCATATTTTCAGCTTCATTGCGGATTAAAATTTCCGGCATGTCGCCGAATTTGGTTTTTTCAATAATCTTGTCTAACATTTCTATTTCCGCTTTCTGCCCGGCTTTGCGCTGTTTTTCAACGGCCAGCCCCTTTTTAATATTTTCCTTAAAGCCGTCAACGCTGTTTGAGCCGAAACTTTTGGCGAATTCCCTGTTAATTTCAGGCAATTGGCGTTCGTAAACTTCTTTGATTTTAACCCTGAATTCAACTAATTTGCCGGCTAAATTTCGCTGATGATGGTCATCGGGGTAGGGCAGGCTGAATTCGCGGACTTCGTTCTTGCGGCCCCCGATTAATTTTTTGCCGAGACCCGGGACGATATATCCTTTGCCGATTATCACCCCCGCGCCTTTGCCTTGCCCGCCTTCAACCGGCACTTTGTCCAAGAACATTTCTATATCAACAACCGCCTTGTCGCCGTCTTTTATTTCGCGGTCGGCGATTATTTCTTTAACCTGCATTTCGCGCAGATCATTAATCATTTTTTCAACTTCTTCGTCCGTAATCTCTGTTTTTTCCAGCTTAATCTTGGCGTTTTTATAATCTCCGAGTTTTATCTCGGGCAATATAGCCAAAATCGCCTTATATTCCATCGGGTTGTCCGGAGCCAGTTTTGTGATGTTAATTTGCGGCTGGCCAACCGATTGGCCGGTTATGTTATCTTTAATCGCGGTTTCAAGAGTTTTATTAATGGCAATGCGCGCCGCTTCTTCCAGAATCGCCATTTCGCCGATTTTCTGCTTTAAAATTTCATAAGGAGCTTTGCCCGGCCTAAAGCCCTCAATTTTAATCTCGCGGGAAACTTTTTCCGCCCCTTGTTTGATATACGGCTTGAATTCATCAAACGGCAATTCAACGGTTAA
>JAHIME010000091.1 GCA_018896595.1 Patescibacteria group bacterium | reverse complement strand
TGCGGCCGTAAAGACAAAAAAACAAATTAAAAAAAATGCTATTTTTCTGTTCATAACATTTTTATTATAACACAAAATTGTAATTAGTAAAACTGATAAAATTAGTCAAATTTTATTATAAATTACAAATTTCCTTCAAAGTTTCCTCCGCGCACTTTTGCCAGCTGAAATTTTTCACTCTTTCAAAGCCGTTGTTGATTAATTTTTGCCTTAGCTCATTGTCCGAAATTATTTTAGCCATGGCGTCGGCGATTGACCTCACATCCTTGGGATTGAAAAAGAGCGCCGCGTCGCCGGCCACCTCGGGGATTGAGGTTGTTTGAGAAGCTGTAATCGCCGTGCCGCAAGCCATGGCCTGGAGCAGAGGGATGCTGGAACCTTCATAAAGCGACGGATGGACAATGGCAGTGGCGCCGCTGTAAATATAGGGCATATCCGCTTCCGGCGCCCAGCCGGTAATAATCACGTCATCATCCAAATTAAATTCGCGGATTATGTATTTTACCTCGTCAAATCCATGGCTGGCATCGCCCACCAATACTAATTTGTGTTTGATATTCTTATATTCTTCGCGCATAACCGCGTACGCCTCAACCAAGGCGGGAGTATTTTTTTTCTTTTCCAGCCGGCCGACATAAAAAACATACGGAGCGTCTATGCCGTATTTGCCAAGAATTTCCTTTATGGCGTTTTGATCGTTGATTTTATTGTACAAGCTTTTATTATAGCCGTTATGAATTACCTTGATTTTTTTCTCTTTGACATTATAAACTTCTTCTATTTCTTTTTTGGAAAAATTAGAAACAGTAATAATCTTTTTCGCGTGTTTTAAGGCGAATCGCGCCGCCCAGCTGTGATAATCCAAGGTGCTGGCTCTATATTTGCCGAAAGTGCATAATTTAACCAATAAATTAACTATTTTCCGATAAAAAGCGCTTTCCGGGCCCAAGTAGCCATTGCTGTAAAGCAAACGCTCGCGTTCAAAAGCGATGTCATGAATGGTTATTATTGACTTTTTCGGATGGATTCTCGGCAATGTGTGCGACGGAATAAAAAGAATATCGGGACGGTGAATGAGCATTTCCCATGAAAATCGGACTTGCGTCCAAAGAAAATTAAAGGGCCATTTTAAAACTTTCGCTTTGAAATTATTATACGGGCTTTTTAAAATCCGGCAGCCGTCTTTGTCAAAATTCGCCGCTTCTTCCTTCGCGCGGTTTTTGTCGTCAAAATGTTGTTGCGTGGTCAAATCCAACAAGCCGCCCGTAAGCGGCTGGTCAGTGTAGAGAATGTATTGATTGTCTTTGTCTAATTTCGCCAGCCACCTGATTAAATAATATGAATACCATTCAGTGCCGCTTTTATGGCTCCTGTTGGCGCGACTGGCGTCAATTCCTATGAGCATAAAATTAAAAATTATTTAGTCGCTAAAATACTTCGTTTATAACTGTCTAAATTATCAAGAGCGATCCCCGTTCCTTTTGCTACGCATAAAAGCGCGTCATCAGCCACGAAAGCAGGCACGCCCGTAGTCCGCGACAGAAGCTGGTCAATATTCCTTAAGAGCGAACTGCCGCCGGTTAAAACCATGCCTTTGTCCATAATATCGGACGCCAATTCCGGAGGAGTTTCCTGTAAAACTCTCTTGGCCGCGTTAATAACCGCTTCCAATTCATTTTGGATAGCTTCGGTTACATCGTCGGAAGATACGGTGATGTTCCGGGGCAAGCCGGTTATAATATCCCGGCCGCGAATTTCCATGGTTAATTTATCTTCCAAATAAAGCGCGCTGCCGATATTGATTTTTGTCTCCTCGGCCGTTCGTTCGCCAATGGCCAAATTATACCTGCGCCTGATGAAATCAGTTATCGCGTTGTCAAATTTATTGCCGCCGACGCGGACGGATGTTGAGGTAACGACTCCGCCCAAGGAAATAACCGCCATTTCCGCCGTGCCGCCGCCGATATCAACTATCATATGCCCGGAAGCCGAGCCGATTGGAATATCGGCGCCGATCGCGGCCGCTATCGGCTCTTTTATAATATAAGCCGCTCTGGCGCCGGCGGAAATGGTGGCGTCAATCACGGCGCGCCGCTCGGTTGAAGTGATGCCGGCCGGCACCGCCACCATAACCTCGGGCCTGAACAATCTTACGCCGCCCAGCGCTTTATTGATAAAATATCTAAGCATGGCCTCGGTTGTCCTGTAGTCGGCGATGACTCCATCCTTTAAGGGCTTTAAGGCGATAATGGAATCCGGCGTTCTGCCAAGCATGTCTTTCGCCTCGTTGCCGACCGCCAATATTTTCTTGTCAACCATTGAAATAGCAACCACGCTCGGTTCGTTGATAACAATACCGCGGCGGGGCAAATACACCAATGTGTAAGTTGTGCCCAGGTCAATGCCTATGCGCTTTATAAACATAAAAAAGATTTTAATTTCGTCCCCTCCTCTAAGATTAGAGGAGGGCAAGGGAGGAGTTGAAAGGCATGTTTTACTCCACCCTACCCCTCCTCTTATACAAGAGGAGGGAATAATAATGAAAATTAAAAATCAACCACATATCTTTTATCCATCCCTAAATCACTTTCCCATCTTATTCTGTTATCGCCGATTTGCTCAGCGTAAAATCCGGTTGGATTATATGATTGTACATCATTTATAAAGTTTAAGTCAACATTCAATTCCCCCGCGTTATTGCCGGACTGCTTTTGGATGTATAATTCATATCGGCGGTTTTCGGTTAATTTATTGAAATTTTCCGGCAATTTATATTCAAAATATAAACCGCCGATTTCGCCCGGCTTAACATTAATGAAAGCGCCGAATGAAGTTTTATCTGATTCATTTTTTGTTTCCGTTTGTTCAAGAGCCGCGGTTTCTCCAAGGGATGCCGAAACTCTTTCCGCCTTGATTAATCGGCTGCCCAAAGGCGCGAAAACGCGGATATATGTTTTATATTCGGCTGTTTTTTGGCCGGGTTTGCCGTGATGGGTGTAATTAACGCGCAATTTGGAAAAAAAACCGCCGGCCGCCTCTTCAACCTTGTAATTAATGCCGCGGCTTATAGATTCTCCGTCCGCGGGGGAATCCTCGGCAATCATCAAATAATCATTGATTGCGCCGGCATATTGCGCGGCTCGCCCCGAGGGGGCAAGCTCTTTCGGGGTTTGTTCAAATTGCCGCCCTTTCGCTTCCCGGGCCGCCCCTTCCGAAGTGTCCGCCATGGGCGGATTGAAGCGGCTTGCGCCAGCCGGAGCGTCTTCAGCGCGCCGGCTTAGCCCCAAAAAGCAGGCCAAAAAAACAATGGCGAATAAAAATAATATTAAAATACTTAAATTAAAATATTTTAAAAACTTAAAAAATTTTTTTCGCCGCCTGCTCTCTTTTATCGGAGGAATCTCACCCAGCAATCTTTGTCCGCTTTTATAAATCTTGGCGAAATTTATGTTTTTTGATTTGGAAAGATGAAACATATATAATTTCAATATTATTATTCCCGCGCCTGCAGCGCTTCAATCGGATTAAGCCGAGCCGCTCTTCTGGCCGGATAAACGCCGAATAAAATGCCGAAAAAGGCGGAAAAACTTAAGGAAATAATCAGCGCTTTCGGCGGTATGCTAAAACGCCAGTCCAGTCCGTAAGAGCTTGCTCCGACTGAAATTAAATATGAAATAGCGGCGCCGAATATTACTCCGGTTATGCCGCCGGCAACGGTGATTAAAACGGCTTCAATCAAAAATTGCAGCATAATATCGGAATAGGTCGCGCCGACCGCTTTGCGCAAGCCGATTTCGCGGGTGCGCTCGGTTACGCTCACCAGCATAATATTCATAATGCCGATGCCGCCGACCAATAAGGACAGGGCCGCCATCGCCGCCAGAAAATAGCGCAGAGCGTCGGTAACAGTGGTTATCACGTCAAGCGCTTCCGCGGCGCTGCGCACGGTAAAATCATCGCTGGCGCCGCTCATATCGGTTATATCGTGGCGTTCGCGCAAAGTTATCTCAACATCGTTTATCGCCCGCTGAATATTGTTTTCATCGTCCACCTTTGCCCTGATCAAGCCGAGATGATTTACGCCGGCTATTAATTTTTGCATTGTTTTTATCGGCAGCAATATCTGGTCGTCGTAATCCTGAAAAGCCACTGTCCCCCGCTCTTTCATCACCCCGATAACTTCAAAAGTGTGCTTTTTAATCTTGATTCTCTGCCCGACCGCTTCTGATTCGCCGAAAGCGTCAAGAGTGATCGCGGCAGGGTCATTAATCTTTATTTTGGCGATATCGGCCTCGGACACATCAACTTCTATTTCGTAATTATTTTCCCCAAGCATATAAACAGCCGGCTTGGCGGCTGACGCCTGCTCTCCGGCCTCATATTCAACTTTGGTTATTGTGCCGCTGATCGGCGCCTTAATGACGCTGTTGTCAATTTGGTATTAACGCTGGTTTTGTAAGCGTCCAGATCGGTTTGCGTGAAATCCGAGGAGGTAATGGTATTTTCCAAAGCGTTGAAGCAATTATTTAAAGACGCGAAGGTTTTGTTAAGCGCGTCGGAAGCGCCGTCTAATGCTTGGTTGATGGCAACAACGATTTTATTTATCTTAGCAGCGTTATAACCGGCGGTTGCCGCCGCAAGCGATTCGTTTGCTTGATTGTAGCTATTTTTGGTACTGTCCAAATAAGACGTATTCTTGACGCTTAAAACGCTCTTGGCGTCAGTATCGGTAATAATGGTATTAATGGTATCAAGCGCTGTTTTGGCGACGGCCAGCTTATCGTCAACGGTTGTCAAGGCCGCGTCTTCTTTGTTGTCAATCGCCCTTTGATACGTGCTTTTCGCGTTGTCCAAATCAGTCTGCGCGGACGCGACAGCCTGCTCATAAGTCGTAATGTCGCTTCCGGTTTTTAATTCAAGGTCGCTTAATGTTTTTTTCGCTTGGGCGATATTTTCCGCGATTGTTTTTTTAATTTTATCCAATTCGCGCAGAGCGGCGTCATAAGCCGCTTTTCTTTTTATTTTTTATGATTTTTTTAAATTTCGCGACAAATTCGTCAACCGCGAAATCGCTTTTTATGAAATAATAATCAGCGCCCAGCTTTTCGCTCCTAACTTTGCTGTCGCTGTCGCTTAAATTCGTGAAAATAAAAACAGGGACGCCGGAAATTTCACTGTCCGCTTTTATCGCGCTTAACATATCAAAGCCGTCAATTAACGGCAGCATCAAATCCAAAATAACATAATCGGGCTTGAATAATTTTATTTTCAACAAAATTTCCTTAACGCCGCTATTGCCTGTTTCCGGCTTGACCGAAAAACCCTCAGCGCTTAATTTGGCCTGCAAGCTGTACAAAATATTAGCATCATCTTCAATTATTAATATTTTTTTAGGCATTTTAGTCGCTTATTTTTTATTTTCTTAGCCAGCCGAACAATCTGCCGAATATTCCTTTGGAATTTATTTCCGCTTGGGCCAATGCTTTTAACCTGATTTGTTCCTGCTCCACATTGCGAATCTGCTCTTCCATAACCGCCTTAATTTCTTCATCGCAACCGCAATTTTCTTTTAACTGCTTTAACTCTTGAATTCTTTGCTGATTTTTATTTGCTTCTTGGCTGATTTTTTCAGCGGCTTCTTTATCGCCGCCGATGAAAAACTTTTTTACGCGGCTTCTTGCCTGGATTATTTCTTCGGCTTTTATGGTTGATTGGACGGAATTATTAAATTCTTTGGCGATCGCGGAAACTTGGGGGCCTATGCCGCCTATCATATCTTTCATCGCAAGCAGCGAGTGGACCGCTTCCCTCACCTTGTTTTGATTTTTGTAAACATTTTGCGCTTTTTCTTTTAAGCCCTGCATTTCTTCGCTCATTTCTTGCTTTTTTTGTTTTATGGCTTCTTTTAATTCATTGGCGGTTCTGATTTTTAATTGCGTTTTTTGTTGGTTCATTATTCCTGCTTCTTCTCCCTCGTTTTGCTCTTGCTGTTTTGTTTGAGTTTGGATTTGCGCCTGTTCTTGATTTTGGTTTTGCTCTTGCCGTATAACTTGGTTTTGGTTTTCTTCTTCGGCCATGTTTTGCGCCTTTTGATCTTGTTGCGCTTGATTTGACGGCTGGCCGGAAACTTGAGCCGATTCGCTGTTTCCCGTTTCCGCTCCTGATTCGTTTATATTTTTAATCCCGGCCGCGGCGCGACAAAAGGCCGGGACGCACAAAGCAAAAATTAACGAAAAAAATATTGCTTTTTTCATAGATTTTTTGGTTAAAATTATTTTATTAAATTAATAAATTCGCTTAATTATAATTATAACATAAAAACACAGCGCCAACAACAGAAAACAAGAAAACAAAAAACGCCCTTTTGGATACAAATTCTTGTTCTCAAAAGAACGCTTTTTGCTTCGTGCTTAAAAATTTAAGCTTTGCCCATGATTCTAAACATCGTTGTGCCGCATTTCGGGCATTTGCCTTTCATAGCTTTTCTTTTAACTCCGCCTTTGCCCTTCATGTCCACCTCTTTTGCATCAACCATTTCTCTTTTGGCTTTGCATTTTACGCAATATGCTTCCATAGTTTTAATGATTTGCCGGCTAATCATTTTAAATAAAGCCAACAAACAAGTTAGTTAATTATTTCGCTAATATTAAATAAAATACTTCATTTTTATCTTATTTCGCCTTTATTTACCTTTATTTATTCATATTCTATCATATTTTTTAAAAAAAATAAAGGGGGCGCGGTTTAATTAATTTTTTTGACAAATTTCGGAAATTCACTGGGTTTTTATTTTAATTAATGCAAAAACTTTAAAAAATACTGCTTCGGCTTCAACTCCCGCTTAATTATATTATTCCAATTCGGGTCAACTTCAGAAACTCTTTTTATTTCTTGGCCTTGTTTGAATAACGGGTCAACAACCCTTGACTTGCAAAAAACGCCGGTATCATAATTATTCGGATCATTGATAATTTTGACTTTATTGTTCATTCGGTCAAAAAGCAATTTTAATCTTTCGTCTCCGTCCAAAAATCCCTCAATTTTTTCTATCACTGATTTATCGGTTGTATAGAGATCATCTTCCGAAATATATCCTTTTTGCAAAGCGTATCGCAAACAATCGCCGACTGTTCTGAACATTATTG
The DNA here is from genome assembly GCA_018896595.1 of Patescibacteria group bacterium. Taxonomy (GTDB): domain Bacteria; phylum Patescibacteriota; class Patescibacteriia; order Patescibacteriales; family VMTK01; genus JAHIME01. The sequence continues at coordinate 1,388 of JAHIME010000091.1, read as the reverse complement.
CCGAAGGAAGACCGGCATAATAATCGGTATTGAGCTTCAAAAACAACTCCGCGTATTTTTTGGCGCTTTCAAAATCCTTAAAAACCCAATTATTATTTTCCGCCGTTAAATTATCCAAAAGATACTTTTTATCTTTATCATTAAGCTCCCCGAAGATCACGGCCGTCTTTAAAGAATAATCAATCCTATCGGCGCACAAATCAGGCAGATTCTTCTCTTTTAAAGGAAAATGACTATCATCGGCGATATAATCAGGATCAAACCCGTATTTTTTTAGTATTCGCGGAATTTCTGTTTTTTTAACAAAGTCTTTAAAAACATTATCTTGATGATTATGCTCTTTTTCTGAACCGGCATCCAAAACATAATCAATGCAATGCGAAAAAGCCGAATGCGAGACATCGTGGATTAAGCCGGCAATTTGTTCCTCAAACGGCGCGCCATATTTATGAAGCAATAAATAAACGCCCACGGAATGAGCAAAACGGCTGTGGCCGTATTCGCCGGTTTCAACATTCGGTTTAACCAAAAGCGGCCGATAACCGGCCTGATCTATTTCTTTTAATCTCTGGAGAGGTTTTGATTCTATAAGCTCCAAAATAATCGGCTCTGTAATATCAAACTCCCCGTAAACTCGGTCTGTATATTTCATATTTTTCATTAATAAAAATTTACGGCTGGAAAATCTCTTCGGGCAGAAAGCGAACCTGCCGGACTTCGGAAAATTGTTTTGCCGTCGCTTCAATCTGAAACCAAAGAATTCCCACCCGGCAGGCGCCGCCGACTGTTTTGTTTCGGGGGTCGTTAAATTCAAGCGTTAAAACTCCGTCTTTTAATGAAGCTCCTTTGAGCGAAAAGCCTTCTAAGGGATATTCGGTGCTGATTCCTCGGGCCCGCTCTTCATCGGTTAGTCCGCCTGAAAGTAAAAGCTTGATGGCGTCTTGAATCGGCGTTTGGGTTATCGGCATTCCCCTTTCAACCGTTGCCAATCCGTTCCGACTGCAAGCGATATTGCCTGATTCGTCTTTGTCCAGTTCGGGATTATAATAATACAATTTTACCGACTCACTGCCGCCGATTATAAATCTTAAGCCAAGACAAATCACGGCCGCGGCAACCAAAATAATTAAAATTGTTAATGCCTTTTTCATATTATTCCATTATACCAAAAAACCGCCTTTTTGGCGATTTTATTCGCTCCCGCTTAGGGAAGCGTTTAGAACTGTTGCATATTCACTCATATTACGCAGTAACTAATTTTTTTTCTCTAACCAAATTCATATCCGATCGTTTAATCAAATTGTTATTTAGTTTATTCAGCTCTTCTTGGCTGGGGCAAAATCTTTTTATTTTACTTAATACGTTTATGCAATTGTTAGGAATTTCGT
>JAHIME010000103.1 GCA_018896595.1 Patescibacteria group bacterium | reverse complement strand
GACGTGGAAGACCTGTTGGAGGAGAAGAAGAACGCATCGCCAGTGGTGACAGGTTCGAGATTCCCCGTTCATACTTCCCACGTTCACGATGGATTGTGGTGCAAAACAGTGCCAATCCCGGGTCCGCTGAATCGGAAGGACTTCCTTTCCGCGGTCGAATCGTTGCCGCCCACGGTCTTTCGTGTCAAGGGAATTCTCGATTTTTCGGACTCCCCCCACCCCATGCTGTTTCAATACGTCGCGGGTCGCTTTGAATTGTCGCTGTTCCACCAACCCGCAGTCACAGATCGCTTTCTGACTGTTATCGCGCAAGGGGAGGGGCAGGAAGGTTTCCTCTCCTTCATCCCGGCGCTGATGGCGCGTACCGTCACGTGACTGATGAAAGCGGTTTTCTCGGTTTGGCAGTATTCCGCCGGTGATCGATGCGGCCCGGTAAGGGCGCATCGTTTCAAACAAAAATAAAAAATTCCCTTGACTTTTTTTAGGGGGAGGGAAGAGTGTTAATTAAAAGTTACTGGGATGGAGAGGAATCCGTCTGCATCCATGAACCAAGGCCCTACCACACGGCCATCCCGGGCTTTGTCTACGGAGTAGGTGATATGATTGAGATTACGGAATGCCCGCTTTCTCCGCAAAGGGTGATCGCTAAAGTCCGAAGCAGCGATTGCGGTTGCGTGGTCACATACATCGGGCTGATTCGCGATTACTCCGAAGGGAAGCCGGTCCTTTCGGTGGAATACAGAGATCCCAATGAAGAGGCCAAAGCCCAATTACAAAAAATTGCCAATGAAGCCAAACAACAGTGGCCAATAAGCAATATAGCCATATGCCACCGGATAGGCAAACTGAGTGTCGGAGAAATAAATCTGGTGATCGCGGTCGCCTCAGCGCATCGCAATGAAGGCTTCAACGCCTGCCAATACACTGTAGATCAATTTAAGCAGAGGCTGCCAACCAAGAAGAAGGAAATCTACCAAGACATTGTGATCATAAGATCTTAAGCGTTTATGGTCAGGCAGGAGGGCCGGCATGGTTACAGATAACGACAGTATCGGCATGGGAAAGAATGCAATTATGCGACCCCGCGAATCGATCCTCGCGACCGGGAGGGAGGAACGGGCAGATCATCCCGTTTCAACAATATTTCGCTCATCTTCATTCGGAGGGAAAGCCGGTTATTCCTACGGCTAAACCGGAATTTGGATGTGCAATGCCTTGATCTTGCGGAAGAGGGTGCTCTTGTGAATGCCGAGGGCCTTCGCCGTTTTGATGCGGTTCCATTGATGCCGACGCAGCATGTTTGTGATGAAGACCGCTTCCAGCTCTTTCATGTTCATGGTCTCGTTTCTGCCGGAGGACTCCATGCCGCGGGACAGGCAAAGGTTTTCCGGCAGGTGATGCGGCTCGATCAATCCCGATTTGCAGAGGATAAAGGCGTGCTCAATGATGTTCTGAAGTTCCCGGACATTACCCGGGTAGTCATAGGAGACGAGACAGGCCAGGGCCTCGCCGGACAATCCGGTGATCTCCTTTTTTTGCAGCACATTGAAATGGTGGATGAAATGATCCGCCAGCAACGGGATGTCCTCCATCCGGTTCCGCAGCGGCGGTAATTCCATCCGGATCACATGGATCCGGTAATAGAGGTCTTCGCGGAATTTTCCCTCCTTGACGAGCTCTTGCAGACTTCTGTTGGTCGCGGTGATGATCCGGACGTCGGACGGAACGCTCTCCACCGAACCCAGCGGTTCGTAGGTCTTTTCCTGAAGCACCCGGAGCAGCCGGACCTGAAGGGCCGGTGAAATATCCCCGATTTCATCCAGGAAGAGGGTTCCTTTTTCGGCCAACCGGAAGCGTCCCGGCTTGTCCTTTTGGCGTCCGTAAAGGCCCCCGCCTTGTAACCGAAGAGCTCTGACTCCAGCAGCGTATCCGGAAGGGCGCCGCAGTTCACCGCGATGAACGGCTGCTTCTTTCGCGGACTCAAATGATGGATGGCCCGGGCGAACAGCTCCTTGCCGGTGCCGCTTTCCCCCTCAAGCAGAACCGTGCTGGAGCTTTCCGCTATATCGGGCAGAATGTCGAACATCTGATGCATCCGGTGGTGCTTCGAGATGATGTCCTCGAAGGAGTACCGT
>JAHIME010000008.1 GCA_018896595.1 Patescibacteria group bacterium | reverse complement strand
TTAGAGGAGGGCAAGGGAGGAGTTGAAAGGCATATTTAACTCCACCCCAACCCTCCTCTTAAACAAGAGGAGGGGGTTATAGGTAAGTGTTATTTAGTCCCCTCCTCTAAGATTAGAGGAGGGCAAGGGAGGAGTTGAAAGGAATATTTAACTCCACCCCAACCCTCCTCTTAAACAAGAGGAGGGGGCAACAATTTTAATTTTTACTTAGTAATGTTATAATTATATAAAGCAGACAGTAATTATGAAATATTTTAAAAATAATTTGGGCAATCTGTTTTTTTCAAGCGCTGTTATTTTTTTCGCGGCAGTTATTTTTTTGCCGGCCGTTTATATTTTAATTTATTTCTTTAAAGCGGAAACTTTTGTTACCGAGGAAATCGTTAAGTCAATAATTTTATCCTTTGAAATCGGGCTGATTGTAACTTTCATTGACCTTATTTTCGGCCTGCCCTTGGCATGGAGCTTGGTTAGAAGCAAATCAAAGTTCATTAAATGGCTTGATAGCTTGATTGATCTTTCATTAGTGATGCCGACAGCCGCCTTGGGTTTTTCCGTTTATTTGTATTGGGGCAGTAAATTCGGCTTGGCGCGGCTTTTGGGGCTTGAAGGCGGAATTTTTTCCAAGGGGCCGATGCTGATTATTTTATTGCACGTTGTTTTTTACCTTGCCTTATATGGCGCGCTCAATCGCCGCCGCCATCGCCCAGATCAATTTAACTTACGAGCAGGCCGCGCTTACATTGGGGGCGAATCCTTTTACGATTTTTAGGACCATTTCTCTGCCTTTGTTTAAAAATGGCGTAATTACCGGTTCAATAATGGCGTTTATGCGCAGTCTTTCGGAAACCGGCGCCACTTTGGCCGTGACAGGCAAAATCAAGACCATTCCGATTTTAATCGTTGAATTTGTTGAAAGAGGGGAATTTAACCAAGCCGCTTTTGCCTGTGTTGTTTTATTTATAATCGCGTTTGCCTTTTTAATTATTTTAAAGCATAATAAATTCAGTAAAACATCTCAATAATACAATATGCCAGAGGTTGAAATTATAAATTTAACAAAAAAATACAAATCGCAAAAAGGCGAGAAAATCACGGCCCTTAATGATGTTATTTAAAAATAGAAGATAAGCAGTATAATACTTTATTGGGGCCTTCAGGATGCGGCAAAACCACCCTTTTAAGGATTATCGCCGGCTTAATCAAGCCGACTTGCGGCAAAATTTTATTTGACAACAAAAATGTTACGGATGTTTTACCGGAGGAAAGAAATATCGGCTTTGTTTTTCAGGATTTTGCCGTGTTTCCCCATCTGGATGTTTGGCATAACGTAAGCTACGGGCCGACAGTCAAGGGCTGGCCAAAAGAAAAAATAAAAAAAACAACCCTGGAAAATTTAAAATTAGTCGGGCTTGCCAATAGGCCGAAATCTCTGCCGAAAGAATTGTCCGGCGGCATGCAGTAGAGATTGGGCCTGGCCAGAGCGCTGGCAACGCAATCAAAGCTTTTGCTTTTGGACGAGCCGCTTTCCGCTTTGGACGCTAAAATCGGAGCGTATTTAAGGTATGAATTAAAAAGAATAGTTAAAAAAAATCATCTAACCGCTATTCATGTTACCCATAACCAAGAAGAAGCGATGACTATTTCAGACAATATTATTTTAATGAGAGGCGGGGAGATTGTTCAGACAGGCAGTCCGATTGAGCTGATAAATTTTTTGGGACATCTTTATGAATACAGGATTAATGTCAACGGAGCGACCGTGAGGGCTTATAAAAGGTATAAAGAAGAAAAAGTAAGGCGCAAGTTTAAAGCAGGCGACAAAATATCTTTTTGGTTTTATCCTGAGGATGTGTTAATCTTTAAAGAGCCGAATGATTTTAAAAAGGAGTTAAGATTGGATTGATTTATTTTTTAAAATTTAAACAATAAGCTTTATGTACGACACAATAATAATAGGAACAGGGCCGGCCGGGTTTACCGCCGGAATTTACGCGGCGCGCAGGGAAATGAAAACTTTGATTATCGGCAAGGAAATGGGCGGGCAATTGATCTGGGCGTCTGAAATAGAAAATTATCCGGGCTTTAAATCAATCAGCAGTTTTGATTTAATCAATAAGATGAATGAACAAGTAAGGGCGCTGGGCGTGGAAATAAAAAGCGATGAAGTGAAAAAAATAGAAAACAAGGATAATAAGTTTATTTTGCATACCAACAGGGATATTTATGAGGCCCGCGCCGTTATTTTAGCCATGGGCTTGTCGCCGCGGCGCTTGGCTATCCCGGGAGAGGAAAAATTAACCGGCAAAGGAGTTTCATATTGCGCCAATTGCGACGGCCCTTTTTACAAAGATAAAACCGCGGCTGTCGTAGGCGGAGGCAACAGCGCCCTGGACGCGGCTGAAATTTTGTCCAAGATCGCCAAAAAAGTTTATTTAATCCATCGCCGGGACGAATTCAGGGGCTTTGAGGCGTTAGTTGGCGAAGTAAAAGCGAGGAAAAATATTGAGCTTGTTTTAAACAGCGAGCCGAGAGAAGTTATCGGGGAAAATAAATTGGAAAAGATAAAAGTTTTTAACAATAAAACCAAGGAAGAAAAAGATTTGGAAATTGACGGCTTGTTTGTTGAGATCGGCCGCATTGCCAACACTGATTTGGTGGCCGATTTGGCAAAGCGCAATGAACGCGGTGAAATTATAGTGGATGAAAAATGTATGACCAGCTGTCCGGGCATGTTCGCGGCCGGCGACGTAACGCCGGTTGAATTCAAGCAGATTACTATCGCCTGCGGCCAGGGCGCGATCGCGGCCTTGGCGGCTTACCAGTATCTGCGGCTGAAGCAAGGCGAGAGCGGAGAGGTTGTTGACAGGAGCTATATGAAAAAATAAAAACAGTAGGGATTTAAGCGACTATTTTATTTGTCATTCCCGCGAAAGCGGGAATCCAGGAGTTAGCGGCAGGAATGTTAATTATTTAATGTTCATTAAATAATTATAGTTTAAGGATTTAAAATTTTTCATTAAAAACAAAAAATAAACTATGATAAAAATTAGGAGACACTTGCAAAAAGACATTCCTTATCGCGTTAAATGGTTAAACAATCCTAATGTTAATAGGTTTGTCGGTGATGAAGTGGGGCAAAAAACAAATTTAAAAAAAGCAAAGGAATGGTTTGCTGATTATCAAAAAGTTAAGAACAAGAAATTTTTTACTATTTGTGACGATTTTAAGCCGATAGGTTTTATGGGATTATCAAATATCAGCAAGCACAACAAAAATGCAGATTTATTCATTGCCATTGGCGAAGACAATTATCACGGTAAAGGAATTGGCAAAATCGCCGTGAAATGGATAATAAATTATGGATTTAATAAACTTAAATTGCATAAAATTAATTTAGGCGTTATTAAAGACAATGTTCCAGCAATTAATTTATACAAGTCTTTGGGTTTTATTACTGAAGGAAAGATGAAAGAAGAAGTTTTTTATAAAGGCAAATTCCATGATTTTTTATCCATGGCGATTTTTAACAGAAATTAAAATAAACATAAAGCAAGTCAGCTCTAATACTTTTATTTCAAATATATGACGTCAGGAATTTTATTCGCAATTATAGCCGCAATCGCTTTCGGCGTTTGGACGGTTTTCCACCAACAAGCCGCAAACAAAATTGATTATTTGGTTGGCGCTATAATTATTTCTTTTACCGCGGTAGTTTTAGGTTTGATGTTTTTACTGCCTAAAATTAAATCAACCGCATTATTTTCTAATCCAAAAGGAATTTTGTTTGCAGTTCTTGCCGGAGTATGCGCGTTGGCAATTGATTTTTTTGCTTTGAAAGCCTACGGATCCGGCTTGGCTGTTTCGGTAGCGGGTCCGATTATTATCGGAGGAAGCATTGCCGTCGCGGCTGTTATAGGATTATTCATGGGCGAAACATTAACATTAATGAAAGTATTGGGGCTGATTTTTGTAATCGCAGGCGCGAGCATATTGGCAGCTTTTAGTAAATAACTGCGCGTCTCTGAATTTGATATCGCACAACATTGAATATGAGGTTCGCGAGCTAAATAAATTTATTTTTGTCCTTTAAAATTTAAAAATAAAAATTGGGAGAAAAGAAACACAAAAAAACACAAAGCAAAAGGAGGGAAAGATGGGTGAACAGGATTTTTTGGTTAAGATTAAAAAAGACGAAACATTAATCGGACCTACGCACCCGAAAGCCGAATTAATCGGCAGAGTTTTCGGCAGATGTCTTTGCAAATCATCAAGCAATATTTGGCGGTGCTCAAAATGCGGCCGCGCTATAAGCATAAACGAGGGCGCGGAAGATAAGGATGGAAACAAATATTGCGATGATTGCGGTAAAAATTGCTAATGTCTAAAATAAGGAGGGTTGCCATGAGTAAGGAAGAGACTCCGAGTTTAAAATTAATTCGTACTCTGTCAAAAGAAGACAAGGAGAAGTTTTACAAGTTCCAAACGGAAGCAGTAAGAAAGGATTTAAAGAAGTCGCAGCACTGGAAAGATACGGCTCTGGAAAGAGCAGGCCACATGGTTGTCTGGTGATATAATTAATAAAACAATAAAGCTAAAGCGGGTTAAATGATTAATCCGCTTTTTTATTGCGTTGCGAGTACAAACAATTATTACCCCGACAATTTGTTTTATTATTAGTATTAAGCCAATAATACAATCAAAGCCAATTTTTATGCTATAATTAAGATATGCTGGGTTTAATTGAGGAGCAAAATTTATTTAATGAGGGGTATGGATTGATTGCCGGAATTGACGAGGCCGGGCGCGGACCATTGGCCGGACCGGTAGTGGCGGCCTGCGTTATATTCAAGCCGGGTTTCAAGATGGAAGATTTGGAATTTTCCGAATTAAGATTGGTTAATGATTCAAAAAAATTAAATGAGAAGAAAAGAGAAGCGCTTTTTAAGGTTATTAAAGAAGAGTGCCGCGGAATCGGCGTAGGCATCTGCGACCATAAAACGATTGACAGAATAAATATTCTGCAAGCGACGTTTTTAGCGATGAAAAAAGCTATTGGAGCGCTGAAGGAGAAGCCCGAGTTTATCATGGTGGACGGCAAATTTTTAATCCCCAATTGTTCATACAAGCAAAAGGCGATAATAGGCGGCGACAAATCGGTATTTTCCATCGCCGCCGCTTCAATTATCGCCAAAGTGACCAGGGACAGGATTATGCGGAAAATGCATGAGCAATATCCAGACTACGGTTTTGACAAGCATAAGGGCTATGGCACAAAACTGCATTTAGCATGTTTAAAAAAATACGGGCCGTGCGAGATACATCGCAGAAGCTTTGGGCCGATTAGGCGAGTAAATAGTAAATAGTAAAATTTATAAATTCTTGTTAATAATAAAAAAATAGCTTATAATATAAATAGCTTTATTTTATAACATTAAATTTTATGCCAAGTGTTGTGGGAGGCAATGCGCTGATTGATGTAAATTTAATAATAGACAAAGCGGGAATCGGCGATAAAATGAAGATAGCCGATTTAGGCTGCGGCTCTTCCGGCCATTTTGTTTTTGCTCCGGCCCGGCTCGTAGGCAAAAAGGGCGCAGTTTACGCCGTTGATATTTTAAAGCCCATATTAGAGACAATTAATAGAAGGGCTAAGCAGGAAAATTTAGCTAATATTATTATTGTTTGGAGCGATTTGGAAATTTTTGGCGCGACCAAAATAGAATCCAACAGCTTGGACGTAGCTTTATTAATAAATACATTATATTTATCGCGCAAAAGAGCGGAAATACTGCGCGAGGCGATTAGAATGGTAAAAAAGGGGGGCAAGCTGATTGTGGTTGAATGGAAAAATATCGCTTCGCCGCTCGGCCCTCCGGCCGAGGAAAGAGTTAAAAAGAATCTGCTTGAAACAGCGGCGAAAAAATTAAGCCTGAATTTAGATGAGGAGTTTGAAGCCGGAAAGTACCATTATGGAATGGTGTTTACTAAATTATAAATATTATATATTTGTTCTATGAATAACCTGTTATCATTAAAATTTTGGTTTAATACCAGGCCGGGGATGCCGGGGGTTTTATATCAGCGCGGCTTTTTTGTTTTTATCGGAGTTTTAATTGTTTGCGCTTTTGTTTTCGCGCTTTTGCGGGCGCGCGATAAAAAGAACTTGTATAATCCTGTTTGGCAAAATTTTTTTTCTTTCAGCTTGACCAACGCGATTATCGGCTTGATTTTACTTTTTTTCACCTATGAATTAATCCCGGTTTTATCGTCGCGATTTTGGTTTTTATTTTGGGGCATAGAGATGATAATCTGGCTTGTTTTTATCGGCAAAACATTGGCCGGCATCCCGCAAAAAAGAAAACAATTAGAACAAGAAAGAGAATATAAAAAATATATCCCGTGACGCGGGAGTGAAGTATGAATTATAATCAAAAGGTCGGGCAATTCGGCGAAGAGCTGGCTAAAAATTATTTAGTTAAACACGGATATGTAATTGTCGCCCGCAATGTTAAAACTAATTATCAGGAATTGGATATTGTCGCCAAAAAAGAGGATGTTTATGTGTTTGTCGAGGTTAAAACCCGCACGTCCGATACGTATGGGGAAGCGGAAGAGGCGGTTGATTACAGGAAGTTGAATAATTTAAAATACGCCGCGCAGAACTATTCATTCAGCAATAAAATATTTGAAGAAGATGTTAGAGTTGACCTTGTTTCCGTGGATATTGATAAAGGTAAAAAAACAGCTAAAATAAAGCATTATCAAGGCATAGTTTAATATTCGTTGCGCGCTAAAATCGGATTTATCCCCATTTTTATCCACAAAATAATTAAGTTTTACCCCCAGATTGTCAACTGTCCATACACTTGACCGAATAATTTTATATAAGCTAAACTGAAAATACCATTAAAATGGTATTTTATTTTTTTCTTTTCCTATAACAAGGATTGCATATCAGGGTTGACGAGGTAGATTGGGTACGCCTAAAATACACCCATCAACCCTGATGTGAATAATTTATCGTATTAGGAGGGGTGCGGCATAGTATTATGGCCAAATACGCGAAAGCTTTAATTTATTTATTTATTTTTTTCATTGGTTTATTGTTCGCGGGTTGCCGCGAAGTTCAGGCTGACGGCGTAAGCGCCCCGGCAATGCCGGCTCCCACCATGATTGAGCCGGATGAAAATACTGTAACCGGCAAGCTGAAGCCCTTGATAAAGGGTCTTACGATCAACGGAACATTTGTCCGAGTTTACATTGACGGCGTTTATAACGGCAAGACTGATATTTTAACGCACGATAGCGGCACGGCTAACTTCGCTTACCAGCCGTTTTTAAATTTAAGCGAGGGGCGGCACGCGGCTTGGGCCGTAGCGGAAGACGAAGCGAGCGGAAAAAGCGGAATTTCCAATGTTTTAAGTTTTAAAATTGAAAAGCCAATGCCGGCGCCGACAATATTTACTCCGGTTATTAATAGCAATACATCGTATAATCGCCCTTTTATCGCAGGGTTGGCCAAAAATGACAGTTTGATTAAAATTTTTATTGACAATAAATTAGACGGCCAGTTTACAATAACAAACCATCAGTCAGGCGCGGCTAATTTCGCTTATTCGCCGTATTTACCCTTGACAGGAGGCGGGCATTTGGTGTATGCTGTGGCAATAGATAATCGCGGAAAAGAAAGCAGATGGTCAAATATCGTTTATTTTGCCGTTAAGCAGCCGGTTGCCCCGCAAGTTGCCCGGGCAGAAGGACGGGAAGCCGCGCCGGAAATTAAAGAGCCGGAAAGCGAACAGGAAGAGCCGGCTGTAGTTATTTCTCCACAGGAAGCCGCGGCAAAAGAAATTAAAGTGGAAGAACTTGAAGAGGAAGAAACCGCCCGGGAGACCGAAGTTGTTTCAGGCGAAGAGAAAACTGAAGCTGAAGGAAAGATAGCCGATGAAGAAATTCAGAAAATAATCGCGGAAGGCATTGAAAAAGAAAAGCCGAAAGAAGGCTTGATTAACGAGGACAAAGAAAAGCAAAGCAAGCTGAATCTTAATTTGATTATATTTATTGTTTTCCTGCTTGCCGTGGCGGGTTGGATATTTTGGGTGAATCGGGAGCTGATTAAAGAAAAGCGCAAGCAGGCCGAAAATGAAGAAGATAAAACAAACAAGCCGATAGCCGATATTGAAGAAAAAGCAAAAGATGAAAACAAAGACAACCTATTTCCGCCCCAGGAACAGCCGCCGCTAATTTAATTAAATATTGAAATTAATTTATATAGTTTAATAATACAGTCCAGGAAGGCCCTTCTTTATATAATAAAACTCCTTGCCATAATGGTTATGGAGTTTTATTATTTCAACTCCTCCCTTGCCCCCCCTAATCTTAGAGGAGGGGATGAAATATAATTCCCTCCTCTTGTATAAGAGGAGGGTTGGGGTGGAGTTAAAAAATATTGCAAAAACATAATAATAAATGTTATTATAATAATAGCAGTTTATTTCTATTTATCATTATGACTAAATTATTAAAAATAGTTTTGCCGATTATATTATTTTTTTGTTTTTTAAGGCCCGCGCTTGCTCAAGATAAAGTAAATTTGTATTTTTTTTACGGCGACGGCTGTCCGCATTGCGCCAACGAGGAAAAAATTTTAAATGCGTTGGAGAAAGAATACAAAGACATTAAAATCAACAGGTATGAAGTATGGAATAACCGCGATAACGCCCAATTTTTAGCCACGCTCGGCCGCGAATTAGGGCTGGATGTAAGCGGCGTGCCTTTATTAATAATCGGCGATAAAACTTTTGTCGGTTTTTACAGCGCTGAAACGACCGGCAGACAGATAAAAGCGGCTGTTGAAGATTATTTAATTAATGGCTGCGAGGATGTCGTGGAGCCGGTTTTAAAAAATCAGCAAGACAAGCAAGGACATGCAGGGGACTGCGACGGGAACTGCTACGGGAATTGCTATGGGAAAAAAGAATTGCCGGATAAAATAAATTTGCCGCTTTTAGGCGAAACGGAAATTAAAAATTTGTCATTGCCTGTTTTAACAATTGCAATAAGCGCCGTTGATGGATTTAATCCATGCGCCATGTGGGTGCTTTTATTTTTAATCAGCTTGCTTTTGGGCATGGCAGACAGAAAAAAAATGTGGATTTTGGGCTCGGTTTTTATAATCGCTTCCGGAGCGGTTTACTTTTTATTTTTATCCGCCTGGCTGAATTTATTCTTGTTTTTAGGTTTTGTTTTTTGGATAAGAATTTCCATAGGCATTGTTGCTTTAGTCAGCGGCGGGTTTCATTTAAGGGACTGGTGGCTTAATCGCAAGGGCTGTCCGGTTGCCGGCGGCGAAAAAAGAAAACTGATATTTGAAAAAATAAGGGCTGTTATTCAAACAAAAACATTTTGGCTGGCTTTTTTGGGCATAATTATTTTGGCTTGCGCGGTAAACTTGGTTGAGCTGGTTTGCTCTGCCGGACTGCCGGCTGTCTATACGCAAATTTTAGCTTTGGCGCATTTGCCCGCATGGCAGTATTACGGCTATTTGCTGCTGTATATTTTTATTTTCATGCTGGATGATATGTTTGTTTTTATTATTGCCATGGCGACATTGGAAATGAAAGCGATAAGCTCCCGCTATACCCGCTGGTCAGGCCTTATCGGCGGCATTATTATGCTGATTATAGGTATTTTGCTTTTATTCAAACCGGGCTGGCTGATGTTCGGGTAGTTTTTTTATTCCCTGTAATACTTTGCCGCGGTTTCGGGAGGAACCGAATTAATAACTAGTCCCGAGCCCAGTTCAACTCCGGCCCAAATACTGTCACGGGGCTGGATTTTTAAATAGAAATGCTGGTCTCGATTGGAAATGACTTGGTGCATGAAGAAATTGAAAGCCAGATCAAGCGCGCGCAGTTTAAGCAGGATTTTTTTCAAAGCGCGGGCGAAAGACTTGAATTCATCGCTGTTTAATTTAACAATATTATCCAGATGCCTCTTGGTAAAAATCCAGGCCTCATAATGATATTCGCTGGCGTAGGGCGCGAAAGCGGCTATAAACTTATCTTCAAAGATTTTACGCTCGCTTTTCATTTCCTTTTTTATCATATCGCAATAAGCGCAGACTCCGTTTTGAATTTTATAATTTTGCGCCAAGCCCAGTTCTTCGTGGACTTCAGGCGGCAGGATTTGCGTGGCGAAAATTTGCGAATGGGCATGCACCATTGAAGCGCCGGCTTTTGACCCCTGGTTTTTAAAGCATAAAATATAGTCAATTTTTTTATTTTTTGACAATTCTTCCGTGCGCCGGGCAAACATTTTTAAAACCTGTTCAATGTGCTCTTCGGGGAGTTCGGCCAGTTCTTTGGCATGGTCGGGTGTTTCTATGATAACTTCCTGCGCGCCAAAAGCTTTTTCATTGTCTAAAGTCACTGCCGGATAAATATTTTTCAGGCATAGCACCTGCCATGTTTTGTCTGATTTTCCGCCCGGGGCCGGAATTTTATCCAAAATTTTATTTTGAGCGATATTTTCCAAACAAAACGGGCAGGGCTTGGTCCGCTTGATAATCGTCTGCTCCTTGATATCGCGCGGCCGCGCCAGCCGGCCCGGCGTGATGATAACATACTTATTCAATAAATAGGATTTGCGAATTTCCGAGTTTTTAGGAATTGGAGCCATAAATTTAGTTTAGTTAATCAGCTAATTTCATTATAGCATAAAACAAAAACCGCCTGAAATGGCGATTTTTGTTTTTCTATTTTTGTGAATATATATTTTTTAAGAGCATCGCTTATTTTTGTTCCGGCTCCGCAAATTATGACCACATAATTATTCCGCGCTTTTTCAACGACAAAATCAAAGAATTGTTGGCTGTCAGTGATATCGCCCGAGCCTTTAACTAAAATATTTTTCATAAATTTTCTACTATGTATTGTTCGTTGAATTTTATAAATTATTTATCTATCTTGTCTTTATCTAAATTTTTTAAACTTTTCTTTTCTTCAGATTTTAATTTTCTTCCCACTTTTTTAATATCTTCTTCGGCTGGCAACTTTTCGGGATAAATACCTCTTTCAATGAGTGTCTTTCTGACACTTCTATTGTTTGTAATATGTTCCTCGGAAATATGCTGTTCGGTATTTAGCCCTTTTTCTTTAGTGTTAAAAATTGTAATTTCAGTTGCGAAGTCTTTGGCTTTTAATATAATCGTCGGCTGGAAGTCGGCCAAAGCCCGATTATCAGGTACGCCAAGACGATTTTTTATTTCTTGCGTGGTATAACCAAACAAAGCTTTGTCGCCTTTACTCCTAATCAAACCAAAATTTTTGTCGCTGCCAGTTTGTTGAAAAATAACACCAGATAATGTTTTTTCTGTTTCAGTTAATTTTTGCCTGGCTTGTAGTCTTTCAAATTCTTGAAGTTTTTTCTCAATTATTTCGAATCTTCTTGTCTGCACGGCAAAATATGTTTGCGCGAAAGCTACTTCTTCCTTAGATGAGTCGCCGTTTTGAGCGGTTAAATAACAAGCATATCTGGTCAATATTATATCTAGTACTGTTTTTTCCGCATTTTTAGGCATTTTTATCGTTTTGTTGGCGTCAACGAAATGATCATTTACTTTATTTCCTGATATTTCACAGGCTGTTTTTGCTTTAGAAATTACTTTTAAAAAATTCCGCCAATCTGTATAGCCCAATAAATTCTGCAAATCACGGGCAAACCAAAACTCTATGCCATTTTCCGTCTTATTGGCATAAGATTCAAAATTTTTAGTTAACGATTTTATAATTTGTTTTTCCATAGAGTTATTCTGTTGAATATTAAACTATTTATTATTTTTCACAACCCAACCTACTCCACCAACCCATACAACTCAAAAATTCTCTCATCAATCTTCTTGTCTGTTTCAAACATTCCTGCCCGTCGCAGTTTCCGACAGGGACCGCGGCGGTTTACTGCCTATTATAGTTTCATAACGGGAGACTGTGGTTAAACGGAAGAATATTTAGTATTTTATTTTACTAAAAAATCTTTTAAAATCATAGTGGCTTTGCAGTCGTTTTCGTTGTAGTCTAAAATTCTTTTTTTTATTTTTTCGTCATTTGTTTTAAGATATTCATTATACCATTGAATTGACAACGCGCCCGAAGGAGTTTCATCTCTCCACTTAAAGCCCAGATAAGCCGCAATATCCTTAATAGAATAGCTGGCAAGGGGCCAATCGGTATTTTTAAATACTACGTTATATAAATCAATCATTTTTGAATTATCAAAAAAACTTTCCAGATCATCTTCGGAAACCACATCAGGATACTACTTTCGCATTTTTTTATAAGCGGTTTTTTCATAAGGAGAATAATAATATACCGCATAATCATTTTTAGGCAATGTTTTGATATAATCCCAAAACTCCTGCCAAGCCCTCTTTTCTTCTTCTTCGGTGTTGTCTTTGGCTAAAAAATAAATAAATTTTTCTTTACCCACGCGTCTTTCATAAACGCCGTGCAAATAAATTAAATTTTGCGTAGGGTCGGCTTCAATATCAAAAAACAACTCAACAGAAACTTCCGGCAGTTCAATAGCTTTATGAATAATCGGTTTTTTTATATTTGAAAGAATGTTTGCTCTAATTATTTGTTTCTCCAAAGTTTTTCTGCCGACACCTGCCAAAAACTTTTCATTACTCTCCTTTAATCCTATTACTTCATCAATATTTATATTGCAAAAATCTTTGACCTTTTTAATGCCTAAATCCGCAACCACTACATCTCTTTTACTTCTTCTTTTAATTCTTCATAATACTCCCACCATGACCGCGGAGTTTTAGGGCCGATCCGTTTATCTAAATTATACTTAACTTCGTTTTCCTCTATATCAATAATCAATCCTTTATTTTCTTTAGCAAAGCCCGTTTGTTTTAGCAGTTCAACATAAAAGCACAGCTGGGCCGCGTAGTGTTTCTTTGGCTTGCCTTCGTCGTCTTCGCTTACTCCTTCATATCCTTTGCCGGCTTTAATGTCAATCGGAATATAATTGCCGTCCGGCAGTTTTTTCAACAAATCAGGAATCCCAACTAAATCGTCATGCTTTAACATGCCTTGATAAATCAATTCTTTTCCTTCTTCCATTGCTTTAATAGTTGGCTCAAACCTGTCTTTAAAATCAATTTTGCTTAAATCAGTAAACTCGCCTAATTTGCCAACTACTGTTTCCTCGTGCTGTACGCCCCTATCCCAAAGTAGCTGCACAAACGGATTAGTTTCTTTAATTTTTTCTTCCTGCGGACCATAAATATCCCGCCAGACACGGTGCGGGCATTGGATGTAGTTGTATAGTTTTGAGGCGGTGATGTGCATAGAATTATGCTATTTTATAAGCATATTTTTTGTTAATCTGTTTATTTATAAGATATTTTATTATTTTTGTTACAATTGCAGCAATTAGGGTTACCTTTGGGGTTTCGTTCTAAGGTATACTGGTGGCAGGATTATTTAACTAATAATTTTTGCCAACCATATGTCAAGAAGAAACACCCAAGAGGCTCTAATCGCTATGAAAAAAAAC
>JAHIME010000090.1 GCA_018896595.1 Patescibacteria group bacterium | reverse complement strand
GGTTTCAGCATTATTTTCTTCCTCGCCCTTGCCTGACTTTGCCTGCCTTAATTGCCCTGCCATCGCGATCTGCTCGTCCGGAGTTAATGTGTTATCCATATGAATTAGGAATTATGAATTATGCCTGCCCCGCTGCGCGGTGCGCGGCCGGGGAATTATGGTTTTGGAACTTCTAATTAAACCATTGGTAATCTTATGCACTTTAATTGATTGCTCAGCAATAATCTGAAATTGTTCTTTTGCAATATAATTCACGTCTTTGGCTATTAATAATTGATTCTGCAATTCTGTTATTGAGCCCAATGCTATTGAGTAAAACTGTAATTTTTCTTTATAAGACTGCCTACTAAATCCCTCGGCAATATTTGAAGTTATTGATACGGCGCATCGCCGCATTTGGCTGATTAACCCAAACATTTCTTCTTTAGGAAAAATCTTTGTTATTTCATAAATCATTAAAACCAGTTTATGTCCTTCTTTCCATGCGTCTAAATCCGTGAATTTTTTAATCGTTGCGTTACCCATAATTCCTAATTCATTATTCATTATTCCTATTTCTCCTTCACCACAATCCATCCTCCAAACCCCTCGTAGCCGCCTACTCACGCTCATCAATTCTCTTCCCGATAACTTTTATCCAAATTAACCAACAGCCACAAAAAAGGAAAAGCTAAATGATTTTTTTGAATATCAAATTTATTTTTACTCACTAAAAAAATATTTTTAAATTTATCCTTGAATTTAAAATCTTCTTTGCTAATCAAGTTTTGATATTTTACTTCATAACCGACAAAATCGCCGCCAATCTGGCCGACAAAATCAATTTCGCCGGCTTTGGTCCGATAAAAAAAACAACTTTTATAAAACCTTGACAGGTGGCTGGCCACTGCGTTTTCCACTATGTTCGGCATATAATTCTTTATTAAATCTTTATAAATAGTCAAATATTCTTCTTTAGACTGCACATACCCGCTTAAAAGCGTGAATACGAAAGGATCTATAAAAAAAATCTTTTTTTCTTTGCGCAAATTAGGCAATTTTTTATCAATATCCAAATTATGCAAAACTTTAACTATGAATAACTTTTCCAATATTTCCACGCTGCCGGCCATTGTTAAATGGGATTGCGCGCTTGACTGCTTGGCTAAATTCAGCCAGCTGGTTGAAGATCCCAGCTGCTTTATAATCCCCATAATCGTTTCTTTTAATAAAAATTCTTCCCTGCCTAATTTCAGCCAATCGCCCCTGAAACTTTCTAAATATAAATTATAATTGCTGGCGGGCAAACGGCCGTCTGATAAATAACTGTTTATATTTAAAAAATACCCGCCTGTTAAAATATAATCAAGCCAATGTTTGTTTAAAATATTATTATGCTGAGAATATTTTAATGCGGCGTTTTTATTAATATCCGGCTGATTATTAAGCTTATCTGTTATATCTCCCTCTGTCTTAATTTTATCAAACAGATTTTTATCAATTAATTTTATATATTCGCCAAAACTTAACGGAAATAAAATTTTATCAAGATATTTTACTTTGCCTCTTCTGCCTGGCATAAATTCGCTCTCGCCTTTCACGAAAATTGAAAGCGATCCTGTCAATAAAACAAAACAGTTCTTTAATTTGCCCTCATCAGCCAATAATTTTATTGCCCGCGTCCATTCTTTAATAAACGAAATTTCATCTATGAATACATATTTTCTGTCCCTCTTTGAAACGGAATTAAGAAAGACTAACAGTATTTCATAAAGCTCCTTATAATCTTTTATATAATCCCCGGGAAAGAAAAATATGCCGCGCGGGTTCTTTTTTTCTTCTAATAATCTTTTTATTAAGAGCTTTAATATGGTTGATTTGCCTGTTTGGCGCGGACCGCGCAAAGTATATACGGCATCCTTGTCTGTCGCGAACTTGTCAAGCAGCGGGTGATAATACTTAACAACAGATTGCTGAAATTGCGTTATTTTTAAATCCTGATCAATTTCGCTTTTATTAAGCCACCATGGATTATACCTGATTAAAAATTCTAAGCCGTATTCATTTTCTTTCATAAAAATATTGTTATTCTAATTAACAACTATACTATATCATATTGTTATTCTAATTGTCAATACAAATTATAATTTCATTTTACTTTTCTTTAACCACAATCCATCCCCCGAAATCCTCATAGCCGCCTGTATATATTATTATACCATTTTTACTATTTTTTGAAAAATATAACTATCAACAAAGTGATAAGATAAACTATAAAAATTGGTTTTTCTGAGTATCTTTGTCTATTTATTAATAAAAATTGAATTATGCCTAAAATAATAAAAATATAAATGAAAAAGAATGGAAAATTAAAAAAGAAATATGCCGCAATATAAGCGCTTAAAAAAAATAGGCCTATTATCTTTTGACTCTTCTTTAATCCTAATATTACAGGCAATGTTTTGATGCCCGCCGCCTTATCTCCTTTGTAGTCTTTAATATCAATAAAATTAATCGCTAAAGTGAAAAAAACTAATATATATAATATCAATGAATCTGGGAAGCTTCTTATTGTTTGAGATATATCAACGCCGTCTATATAAACATAACCCAGGATATAACCTAAAATCATTAAAATCAATGAATTAAATGAAATTATCAACTTAGAGAATAATGTAATTCTTTTTAATCTAAAGGGCGGTAAAGAATAAAGAAAATAATTACCTATAAAAATTAGTATTATAAAAAATGCCTCAAATCCAATTGCCAATGAGCTGGCAATAATAAAAATTAATATCACTGCTGCTAATTTTTTATAAACATCAAGCGAAATTGTTGTAATTAACGGTCTGGTGGGATTACTGATTTTGTCTATTTCTTTATCTTCTATATTATTAGTTATTACTGAATACAACCAAGCCAAGAGAATTACCATTAAAACTGTTATTAAAGGAAAAGGAATAAAACTATATAAATTAAACCCTGCTCCGATCTTGTTAACATAAGCATTGCCGATAACAATACCCAAAATAAGCATTAGCCAAAAATGCAATAATCTTAAAATTCTCAAATCCCCGATTATAGCTTTAAAATAATTTTTATTATACAAATAAAACAAAATTGAACTAAGCAATACAATTAATAAAAAATATAAATTTACAAAATCAAGATTGAAATTATAATTAAAGCTTTTGCCGAATATCTTTAAAAAATAGTTTAACCAAATAGGCGCAATCAAATAAATAAAAACTATGCTATAAGTTAAAAACGAAAAAAATAAACTTTTAATTATGCCTTTATTTTTAATTAAAAAGTAGAAAAAACTTCCGATAATTATTAAAATTAATTCTATTTTTATGCCCGGCGTAATTCCCCCGATTATTTTATATTCTCCTCCTAATGTAAAAAATCTATATAACAAATTATCACTATGGATAGGAGACGGCAAAAGATAAGTCATAATACAAGCTTTTTTCAAACAAACAATTAAATCTATAATCGGCGGCACAAAAATAATTACGAAAGTGGGTAAAATTACTCGAAATATTTTTTCTAATTCTATTTTGATTATTATCTTAAATAATAATGTCAAAAACAAGGCAATTGTTATATAAAATAAACAATAATGATAAAATTGCATTAATTCAAAGCGGGCTAAGCTGGAAAAAATTTCTAAAAAACTTCTTAAAAATACAATAAACAAAAAACTGGCTATAAAATAACCAAATGGCACTTTTGAATTTTCCAACAAATCAATTATTCTTCTAAAAAATTTAAGTCGCATAAAATCATGCAGTTGTTATATCGTGTAGAATAATCTTGATTAATTAATTATTTTAACCTTTCCTAAGTAAGCATTCATTTTGATTAGGTGTTCGTCTTTAAATAGCTGAGTGGCGTTTTCTAAAATTATTGTTGGCAGACCGTATTCTCTTGCTAAAATTGACCCGTGAGATAACGCGCTTCCTATTTCAGAAATTAAAGCCTTAATGCTGTTAAAATATATTACTAAATCAGGAGTAATTGCCGGAACTACTAAAATAATTTTTTCTTTATTATTTATTTTAATAACTTTATTATTGAAAATTAAAACTTTTCCTATTACTTCTCCTCCGTAAATTGAAATGCCTTTAAATTCTTTGATCGATTTTATATCCATTTATTTAAATTAAATCTTTTAAATATATTTTATTACCTATTTTTTTATTTAGCAATAAAAAATACTTTTCTTTTCTTTTTAAAATTAATCTTCTTGTTACCGCATAATCCATCTTTTTGCTAATTTCATTAATTTTTAAAAAACAAATATCTCTTTTATCTTCTAAATTAATTTTTTTGCTAATTTGATATAGGCAAAACCTGAATTTATTAAACGCATAGGCAAAAAGATGTCTGGCATTCTGCGCCATCTCTTTAAATCGCAATAAATTAATAATTTCCGCTTTATAAAAATCTTTTTGCCAAAATGGAATATTTTTTACTAAATCATTAAGATTAATTTTAAATTTTTTCCTTTTCACATCCTCTGTTATTCTCACGTATTCGTCGCAATACAATTCTAAATCATATTTTAGACGAAACGACTGATCGTTTAATATTTGCGATAAATCTCCGTTAATATGCTTTTGCCACTCATTATCAATGCTTTTAATATTTTGACTTAAAATCAAATTTACATTATTATTCTGAATTTTTTTTGATAAATTTTTTAAGCAACTCGCAAAAACAATATTAATAATCAAAGTATGCTGATATAAATTAATAAATCTACTGATGAAACTATTTATACCGTTAATATCGCCTGACTTTAATGTTTTTGGCAAATTAATGATTTCAACAGCAATGTTTTTATAAAATTCGCTTTTATAGCTTTTTTCTATTTCTTTAATCCTAAAAGTCTTTTCTCTCTCTTTATAAATAAAATACGGCAATAGCAAATAATTTATTCTTTTTTTAAAAAACGAGTCAAAAATAATTTTTTCTTGATTTTTATTAATCATTATATTCCCGAAAATAGTTTCAATAAAATTTAATTTATCCCATAAAATTTTATTGTAGTAAAAGCCGAGCTTATCGTAAGCCATTCCTAATGATCCTTGGCTGGAATAAATTTTCTTTAAAATTTCGTATGATAACGGGGTCGGATGCGGTATTGTCTCAAATAAATCATTTTTTTGAAAAAGTATGTTGCTATCGTTGTATTTATTTTTTAATCTGTTGCGTTCTTGTTTTAAAAATTTGCTATTAATCATAACTTTGGACTGTTGAATAATTAAACAGTCCGAGATTATCACTGGCTAATTTTTCAACTTCAAAAAACCATCCATGGCAATTTCCTTTAACATATTTTATTAAATAATATAGCGTCTGGCATTCGATATTATCTGTTTTATCATAACAAATTAAAATAAAACCATTATCGTTTTGCATACCAGTTATTAAGTCAGTCGCTTCGCCAAATTTTAAATCTGCTATTGGAATATTAACAGAATTTTCAATATGATTTTTTGCATATTTCTCTTTTTTTCTTGGATCTAATAAAACTACCCCTCTTTTAAGATATTTTTTTACTTTACCGGCTTTTAATATCTTGGGGTATTTAATGTTGTAAACATACATATCACCTTCCCAATATTCCTGTATTATCGGCCAATCATCTAAATAATAAGTTTGTTCATGATATTTATTTAAAAAAGCCGCGAATTGACTGCTGCGAACCCCCTCGGTGCAATAAAAAATAACTTTTACATCTTTATCTATCGTTTTATGTATTTCATTCTCTTGGCTAGCCCAGCTCTTATCCCAATATTCTGCGCCTTTTAAATGTCCTGCCTCATATTCTTCTTTGAGTCGTGCGTCAAATATTTTAATTTTATTATCATTGTTAAGCCAATTTTTTAGCTCTTCTAGACTAACACTTTTTACCGTTCTATCTTTTCTTAAATTATTTTCTTTTTTTCGATTTTCTATATAACATGCTAACTCTGCCTGAGAATTAATTTCTCTTTTGTTAAAAACGTAAATTCCAATTGTTAAAGAAGAAAGCAGAATTATGATTATAAATATTTTCAAAAAAGTAAATTCAAAAATTATTTTAAATATTTTTTTTAATATTGCCAAAAAACCTATTAAAAAAATAGGAATAAAAATTAAAATTTGAGAAAAGAATACGCTAAAACTGCTAACAATTTCAGGAGGCGGTACGGCCGATGCTTTATGTATAGGAAATAAAACGAATATAAAAATAAAGCAAAGTAATATTATCATTTTGTTATTTTCATAATTCGTTAACTCGTTAACTAAATAATCACTTCTCCCTCACCACAATCCATCCCCCGAAATCCTTGTAGCCGCCTGCCGGGCAGGGAGCGCCGTTAACGCCGTTATTGCACCAGCCCCAGTTGTCCTTAATTTTCGCGCTTGGCTTAACGATACAGCAGGCGCTCGCGGCCGGGCAGTCGTAGCCACTGTCAATTCCGCTGTAATTTACCGCATTGTTGCCGGCCGACCCGCAGTAAACGCTATTCGCGCCGCCTGACAACGCCTGGTTAACCACGCGCTTGGCTTTAAGGTCCCAATAGCTGTACAAATGGTAAAGCGAATGCGGGTTATCCGCGTTGGGCCGGTCGCGCATCTCCACGCCGGTAACAACCGTATATTCGTTGTCGCCCCAATTAACCGCGTACATAACCAATGGCAATTGCTGGCTGTCAACATCGCTGTTAAAGGTCAGATTGATAAACTGGTTGTTGTTCAGCTCTATGTCGCCGGCGCCGCTGTTGACTTTAATATTGCTTATAATCGGCAGAATGCCGCAGAAATCATTGGGATAAGCCGGCCTTGGCGCTATTCCGGTGCCATTGCACAAATTAACCGGCACGCTCCAGTCCTGTCCGCTTACCGAAACATAATGGCTTCCGTCCCACTGCCAAGTTCCGTAGCTTTGGGCAAAGAGTCTCTTAATTAATTCTTTGCCAGTATCTATATCTAAAACAGGAAATGGTGTTTGACAGATCTCTCCACTTGGACATCTTAAAGTATTAGCAAAACTAATAGGAGCAACTGGATTGGCGCAAGTTGAAGTGTTTAAATCATAACAAAAATTTCTTGTGAGACTACAAAGCCCTGTTTTTCCGCACTGCCCTGTGCAGCTATAAGGACTGCCTGCATTAACTTCATTAAGATAATCTGCCGGCTTAACAAAACTTGTTACATAAAGCGGCTGAATGTTTTTATCTGTATCTGTATTTACTACTGAATCCCACTCGTAAGGATTGTTATCAGGGAAAGGCTGAACCACTCCACCAAATGGCTGATATCCCGCAGTGTATTCATAATTTAATAGTGGCACAATATAGTCACTTCCTTTATAAACTCTGCCAGACCAATATTTATTTTGGCCGACTGAAGTAACTGTTTGCGCTATATTAGTGCAGTAAATTAAATTACCGAATTCGTTAGTTGCGAAAAGTTCGCCTGTGTCAAGATCGCATAATTTTGCTCCATAGCTCGCTTCATTAAAACTGCCTGCATTACCGCCAAAATTCTGCAAATCTCCATTATAATAATACCAACCCGCGCATGGACTAACTTCACCGGCATTGGCATTGCAATAAACCCAGTTCGGATTACCGCCCCAACTACTTGAACCTTCTACACTTTGAAACCAATAACCACTCGGACAAGTGCAAGCGCCACTGCAACCACAACCATTACAATAAGCGCCACTACATTCATCACTGCCAGAATCAGCATAACCAAAATTAACACTCTGTCTACTTTCAACTAACGCTAATCTTCTTGCTGTAAATTGTTTGCAATAATACAACGGAAATCTATCTAAATACCCCGCGCCTTCTTCAACGCCTTCACCCTTAACCTTGTCAACCGGCCACCATAAAACGCAGGCGTTGTCCGAGCCCGGGTAGCGGTCGTGTTCAAGACAGTAGCCCAGCCAGCCCTTTTGCCGCTTGCCCGAGTCCTCGTAATAGTCGCAGGAGAGCGAATCGCTTTCCGGATAAAGCCGGCAGGTCTGGGGCGTGTACCAAGACGCCTTGCTGTTTAGCGCCGGCCTGATTTTTACGTCGTCAAAATAGAAATTGCCTACCGCGCTGTTCTGCGAATGCAAAGTGATTTTAATTCTGGCTGCCGCCGCCAATGTTTTAAAATTCCCTAATTGATATGTCCACTCGTTGCCGCCTGATAATGTTACAACATCAACATTGGTCGCGACTGAATTGCCGTTGCTGTCAAACTGCTCTATTTTTACCGCGGCGGAACCGACTGACAAATTAATCGTATTGACATAAGCGGTTAAAATATAATCCATATTTCTTTCAACATCAATAAATTCCGAGGTGGCGCTGTACACCGAACCGAGTTTCAGGAAGCTCCTGCCTTCCGGCGCGTAGCCGATGCCTTCTGTCTGCGCCGTGATCGGATTATTAATTACGGTAAAGACATTCTCGTCCCAATTCCCGCCGGTCCATGTCCAGCCGATCGGATATTTATTAGAGCCGTAGAATTCAAAACCGCCATTAGCCACGCCGGCTAATTCTCCCGCCTGCTCCATCGCTCCCAAAGGATAATAATCCGCTTCTAATGAGCTGCCATTATAGCCGACTTTGGCGTAGCCGGACATATTGCCGATATTTTGGACAAGAGTGTTGTAAGCTTGATTGACTTGGTTGGTGATGACAAAACTGTTGCAGCTGCCGTTATCGTCCACGCCGTTGCACAAGCCGATGTCAAAGCAGACATTGTTGCCTTTCTCGTCCTTGATATAGCTGCGGCAGGCAAGCCATTTGTCGCAGACCCGGTCCGGAGAAACTTTAAGCAGGATATTGCCGTCGCGCTCTCCGGCAACGCCGGCTTTAGGAACAACTCCGTTGCCGTCGTTAACCGTTAAATCCGCGTCCCAGGTCAGCCCGGCTAAAGCGGAACCGTCCTGAGCGCGCTCGTTAAACAGGACGCATCCCTCTTCAAAATTAACAATGCCGTTGCAGGACGAATCGTCCAAATCCTGCTTCAGCTGATAGTCAACCGCGGCTTGCTTTAATTCAACCTTGCTGTTGTTGCCGGGCGCGCTGTTGCTTGCGGTAATCTTCGCGGAAACGCTCACCCTCGCGTAAAAGCGCTTGCTCGCCCGCGAGCCAACAGCGCCAACAACGGATATTTGATTAACCGGGCCGGTTAAATTATTGTTCGCGTCTAATTCATAAAAATCATTGTTGGTTATGTTAACTTTTGCCGTATTGGCGCCTTCAACCATTAGAACATACAAGGTATTGGTGTCTAATTTTATGTCTTGCGTCCCATTAGCGGCCGCGCTCCAGCCGTCGGCAATAGCGTTAAGGTCAACATTCTGGGAAAAATCCCCGTTAAACAGCATGCTTACGCTGAAGCGGGAAACCGGCTCAATGTACTCGGAGCATCCGGATTGAACCGCAGGACAGATGCCTGCCCAGTAATTGCCGCCCGCGTCAATACTTGGCTGGCTTACGGCAACCCTGCCTGTGCCTAAGGTTTTATACGAACTTACCGAACAGCCATAATCATTCTCGTCTGAAATACAGCTTACGCCGTTCGCGCAGTCATTGCCGTCCAAACAAACATCGCCTTCAGCCGGAGCGTCAATCGTCCCGTTGCCGTTATCGTCGCAGCGCTTGATTTTCTTTTTATACCAGCCCCATGCTTCGCTCGCCTGGCCCAATTTCTGCCGCCATTCGCAGACCGCGTCTCCCGGGTCCTTAAAGTAAACTGTTCCGTCATCGCTTGTCCATTCCCCGCAATATACGGCGTCGGCTTGGCATAAAATTTCGTTGTATTTATCAGGATCATTCTTTAAATAAATATCATCGTATAAAACGCTGTTGCCATATTGGAAAGGCGAGCCCAGCCGCTGGCATCCTTTGTCGCTCTGGTTGCATTGCTTTGTTTTGTCGTAAATGACATAAGCAAAGCCGTCGGCCGGCACAACAACTTGGCTCGGATCTCCGGCATTAAAGGTTTGCGAATTGTAATCGCTTGAATTATGGGTGTCTATCATTATCTCGCAGCCAACAACCGACTCTTTGCACAGCTGGCTGAACTGGCGCAGATAATGGGTGTTTTTATCGCGGTCATAATACTGCTCACAACCCGCGTTATAATAAGGTCCGGC
The DNA here is from genome assembly GCA_018896595.1 of Patescibacteria group bacterium. Classification (GTDB taxonomy): domain Bacteria; phylum Patescibacteriota; class Patescibacteriia; order Patescibacteriales; family VMTK01; genus JAHIME01. The sequence goes on along the minus strand of JAHIME010000090.1, from coordinate 5,377 downwards.
ATAAACGCCGGTAATATCGTTATAGCAGGAATCAGGCGTATTCCATGATTCTTTTATTAAATACCAGCGGTCAATAATTTCCGTCAGCCGGATATTGTCAATGTAAAAATTGCCATTGGCCGTAAATGCCAACGTCTCGCCGGCGTCAACATTATGGCCAAGCGCGGCTAAATTGATTTTATACAACTGCCAGCCGGCGTTTAACGCAACGGCGCCAAAGTCGGCTGTTTCGCCTGAACCGTTGATGAATTTAAAATTAATTTGGCTTGCTCCGCTCGGTTTGGCGATAAAACTTAAAACATACGACTTGTCTTTCTTAACTAAATTGCCGACTGTTTTCTCGGCGCTGAAAGTTCCGCCGCTCGCGTAAAGCGAATTGCCGCCCGCTGTTAGCGCTTCGTTGCTTAGCGACAATGTTGTTCCGCCAACGCCGGCCCAGCCCTGCAAACTGCCTTCAAAATCATTGGTTGAAATAATTCTTATGTTATTGCCGGTATTGCCTTTGTATTCGCGGCAGCCGTTCTTGGCGCCGGAACACTTAACTCCTTGGCCCGGAATGGCCATATAAACGCAGGCCTGGCTTTCATCGCTCCACTCCCCGTTGTTTTTGCAGAAATAGCAAGCCAATAAATCGACATCCCAGTGGAATTGGCTGTTGGTAACATTAGCATAGCCGCTGCCAACGGCATTGCAGGTTGCCGCGTTCAAATCCGGATCTATATTTTTCTCCGTTCTTCTGTACGGATGGCAGTTGTTGTCGCAAGTGATAGTGCGGGTATACAAGTGGTAAAAAACCAATCCTGATTTGCCGTAGAATTCCCGGCAGTCCGGATTGTAAGCCGGGTCGGTCGGAGGCAGGCTGTAAATTGTTACATCGCATTCGCCGCTGTCGTCTTCGGTTATTGCCGGCTCGCCCCCGTCCTGCTGGAGGTTGTGCATTCTTAGCTGGAAGCCGGTTTCGTCGCTTCCTTCCCAGGTATAAAACTCGGCGCAGTCGGCGGCCGGGTCTGACGGCTTGACGCACTGCCTTAAGTAGCTGTAATATTCAATTCCCTCCCCGCCTTTCGCGGCTTCGTCCAGATTGGTAAATTGGTCGCAGCCGGCGGACGCCGCGTCGCAGGTCTTGGCGGTTTCCGGTATGAAATAACTTTCGCGCAAAGAGTCAAAAGCGCTTTCGCTCTGGATATAGCCGTCATAGCCGGAGCACTCGGCCGGACAGTAATCTAATGCCGCGGCTTTGGCCGGAACGGTTACGCGCTCTTTGGCCGAGGTGTATAATTCGCAGTTGACATCGGCCGCGGCGCAAGTCCGGGCGAAATTATCGCATTCGGCCGGAGGAGTTGCTCCGGCGCAGTTTAAATAATCAGGCGCCAATTTCTGATAAACCAGCCCCGCTTCCCGATAATCGTTGTAAGCCGTTGCCGTCGTATCTCTTTCCAATTTTACGGCGTCCACGGCGCAGGAAGCGGTATTAATATTAAAAATAACTTGATTGCCTGAAGCGCTTGACGGATAAATATAGGTTGCCGCATAATACTGCCAATCCGCGCTGTCGCTCAGGTCTTTAACGGCTTGTCCGTCTATGTTGAAACTGTCGCCGGCCGCGCAATCCTTGGCGTAAAACGATAAAGTGAACGAATCATTGGCAACCGAATAATCAGCCGGGCCAACGGCTATTGTTTTGTTTAAATTGGCCGTCAGCTTTAAAGCGGCCGTACTGCCGTATCCCCCGCTTACGGCCTGGCCAACATTGCCCCAGAAGCCGAAAGTATCAGCCGCTCCGTCGTCAATGGTTCCGGTAAAATCTTCAAAGCTGGAATTTTTTAATAAATTGGCGCCGATACCGGCTTTGGTTCTTATAAATTCATGACAGCCCTCGTCTTCACTACCGCACTCCTCGGCGTTTTTGTCCAAATATAATTTGTCATTAACAGAAACATTTGTGCAACTCCATTCGCTGTTAGTAAAATCATAATCAACGCAGTACGGCTTGCAGCCGACATTGTCAACATTGCAGATGCCATAGTCCAGCGTATTTTCCAAATATGAAATCGTCTTGCCGTCTTTAGATTTAAAAGTCTGGCAAGTGTTGTATTTTGGCTCGCAGCCGTTGCCGTTAAACTGCCATTTTCTCCTCTCCTCGGAGCAGTAGCCGTAAAGCTGGCAAGAGCCGTCGTCGTTTTCTTTGATGCATGCCTGCTCGTCGGCGCAATAAGTGTCTTTGCGGGAAATTGACAACTCGCTTGATTCCCCGGCGCCGATAACCCGCTCGGAAATAATTTCAGGCCCCGCTCCTTCGCGCTTGCAGTAGTTAAGCGGGGCTTTAAGCACCCAGTTCGGGTCAACCAACCCTTGGCACCAGGCCGCGAAATATCCTTCGTAATCATCACTTGAATCAAAACAGGCAACCATGTCGCCTAAATTATAAGTTTTATCGCCAAAGTCTTTAATATACTGGGCCGCCACTTCCCAGCCAACCGGAGTTATCCTAAACTTTCTTAATATTATCATTGAGCGGTACGGATAGCCCTCGTAATAAGCCGGCTCAAGCCCGTCCGCGGTAAAGCCGAAGATGCCGCCTGAATTCAAATAGCCCTGTTTCATGGCCTCGCCCACCGTCAGCCGATTGATAACCGCCTGCCTGAAGCTGTCGGTAATAACGCAGTTGGTCGGTCCGGCTTTTGTCGGGTCGGGGCAACTTGTAAGCTCGCTTAAAATATTATAGTCGCCCCTGATTCCGAATTCCGGCTCAATTAAAGTCCTGAATCTTTCCTTGGCTCCGGCAATGCCCGAGTTTGCCGCCTGGGATTCGTAGTCGCCATCGTATTTCCAGCCCTCGTATTTGTCAAAATCAGTAACTAAGCCTTTATTAAACCAGCTCTCAAACAGCTTGCCGATTAAAGTATTGAAGAAAAGATCAATGGCGTCAGCCACAGTGCCTGTGTAGGTTTTTTCTTTGGTGATTGCATTTTCTAGAACTATGCCCATTCTTCTCGCGACCGCGCTGGCCGGAGTTTTAATGTAGCCGCTGATGGGATCGGTCACGTCTTTAATCCCTTGATTGGTTTTTCTCATCAACTCGGCCTCGTTCGCTTTCTTTTCAATTTCTTCGCTCAAGCTGGTCTGCAGGCTCAAAGCGATGCCTAAATCATTTTCTCCGGGCTCAAACATTGCCTGAAAATTCTTTAAAAAATCAGGATCTTTTAAGGACTTTTCCCAATTTTGTTTCATCTTGCTGAATGTGCATTTCGGCGCCGGCGGCTTCTGCCATTTTATCAAGCCGTAAGTTATCTGCAGTTTCACTGCCAAATCCGGCTCGCAAAGATTGAATTTCGTGCCGAAAATGCCGGCTTTGCCTAAGTCCTCAATAAAATAACCGGCGGCCCTGTCCGCGGTGTTTGCCAAATAATCCCCCCATCCTTCCGTAATAAACATCGGCTTCTGCCCCTTGTCGCCGCTTGCCAAATAAACCGCTGTTTCTTGAGCGATTGTATTAAGAAAGATAGCTAAAGCGGTTTTAAAAGCTTGGCCTGCCGATTGCTTTGCAGCTTCTATCGCCATATCCCAACCATTTTGATTTAACCAAACCTTCCAATTTATCCCTTTCGCATCCTCTATTTCCTTGTTTGTTAATGGCGCAACTATTTCAATATATTTTGCTGTTATGGGATCTGTGACTCTGCTATTAGCATCAAATGCACTTCCCGCTTTTTGCGCAAAACAATTATTAACTCTGAATAATCCTGTGGTAAAAATTATTAAAAAAACAATTAACGATATTTTTTTATTGAATTTTTCAAATTTTTTATTTTGTTCTTGACAATTTTTCATAATTATGTATAATTATAGGTAAATATGATCATTACAAAATACTCTATAAGGGGGTAATACTAATGAAAAAGATAATCTATTTTGTAAACTTTTTAGTCATTATGGCAATTACATTGCTTATACTTGGTGGATGTATAAGCACAATTGCCTCGGTGGGAGAGGTGGTAGGTAAAACATATCTCCAATCAAAGGCCGAAGAGGCAAAGGCACGGCGGCAAGCCAAATACATTGCCGAAGAAATTTCTCGTACGGAAAAAAATGCGGAAAAAAATGGTCTTGAAGATTTTAAATTCAGCAGGGAAAAAATTATTGAGCAACATGTATTTGGCGACAATATTGTTTTTGTGCACGAAGCTGACAAAAGGGATAAGCATGGCCATATCTTTATTGCCTACAACAAAGAAAAGAAAATAATAATGGGCTGGCTATTCTGCTCGGACGAAAAAGATACTTACTCCAAATTTACAAAAATGAACCTTTTGGAGAAAAAACTTTTTCTTCTTGAAAGCTTTCAGAAGTTCGCCAATGTTAACCTCGGACCTGTCTATCCCCAAATTGGTACCACCTACGAGCAGGCAGTGGCGGCAATCGGCGTCCCCGACGACCGCATTCCTCTTTACTATGAGGAAGGCATCGTGGTTTCGGAGATGCTAATTTACTACGCTCCGAAAAAGTTCCTTGCTCTTGCTGTGGGCATTGCTCGCGGTAAAGTCGTCCGGACGCAGGAGTTCGCCCTGCAAGAAGGGCAAGGGCTCAAAGACGCCCTCGCGTCCGCCGGAATTACGCCTGCCGCCACTCCGTAAACCCACTTTCCGCCCCCGCCCTGCCTTGCCAAAGGGCCGGGTCTCAATGCCCCTCCTGATAAGAGGAGAGGCGCTCCCGAACACGGAGTTAATGAGTAAAAAGGGGGCGGATCTTTTATCTCTGTTCTTAATAGCGATCCGATCGCCCCAAAGGCGGCCGTATCGCTAAATCAGGCGGAAGCGACAAAATCGCTTCTGCCGCAACCCGAGCCTCGCGTTGGAATAAAACCCAACCCGAGGCTTTTTTCTTTGCTTTGCCCCCTTTCGCAAAGGGGGTTAGGGGGAATCTTTCTTAGTGTGCCCCCTTTCGCAAAGGGGGTTAGGGGGAATCTTCTTTTTAAATTTAAAGAGCTGTGGATATTTATTTCCGTTATTCCCATTATACCACACTCTCAAAATATCCGCTATTTATATTTATATTATAACATAAAGTAAGCGGGCGGGGCAACGAGGGAAATAAAAAACAGCTTCTTATCTAAAATGAAGCGGATTAACATAAAATAATTGACATTTTTGTGAATTATGTCAATAATGTTAATACTATAAATTATAAAACATAAACAAGTTGCTCTGTCGCAAATAAACGAGGCAATAAAAATATAATGGGTCTGTCGCCAAAAGGCGACTTTGATAAAAATTTAACAAAAATTAATCAATTATCATTAACTTTGGTTAACTATTGTTAACTTTTTATCATTTTCATCTATTTTTCTTTCTTTTTTGCGCCCCTTGAACGCAAATCT